>DASRDY010000017.1:0-34536 GCA_035652355.1 Blastocatellia bacterium | reverse complement strand
AATTTTCTGACTGTTGCGCCGTCTGCTGTTTTGCCTTTTATAGCTTCGATCACATGACGGAACGCCGCAAGCGAGTTGCTGCGCACGTGCAGACCTGGTACAGGATTGGCCGAGATTACATTGAGCAGATGATCGGGTGTTGAGAGCTGCACATAGCCAACGCCTAAATACTCGCCAGGCATGCGCTTTGCGTCCAGATGAGCTTTCTCGGCATTTTCTAAAAAACGATCCATCGCGGCGGAAAACAACAGACCGTTGCGGAATTGAAACAGCAGCGTTACATCAGTTCCTTCGCGCAGGAATGGATCGCTGCCGGTGATTGCGACGTGCTGCACAACCTGATCGTAAAAGGATCGGAACTCAGGATGTGTTTCCAGGGCCAGTTGGGTTCGCAATCGATCTGCGATCATATAACTTTTGGCTTCCTGCGAAGCCTGGTTCATCACATGCGTTCCCCACAGATCACCGACCTCTGATGCGTCCAGCAGTTTGTTGAGCGATGTGAACTCGGCAAAATAGAAGTCTTCCGGAACATCCATCGCGAGCGGAGATATCTCCGGCTTGCGGCCGGCCAGCATCTCTTTCCAGTGGTGACTTTTGACTGCAGGACCAGATAGGGAGCCTATCTGAACAAAGCCCTGTTGATCGGCATGCGTCGTTGCACGCATTGCGTCCAGTTGCAAACTCTCCTGAACTGCCAATGCGCCACTAAACATGCTGAACAGATCGATATCCGCTCCACGACCATTAACAAGGCTTGGTCGGAAGCGCCGAATGTTTATCGTATCGATCACTTGTTGCAACTTGTTCTCGCGCCTGCCCAGTTGAATTGCGACGTATTGCAGGTAAGGATCGTTCGGACTGCCGGCAAGCGCGCTCATGGCTTCATCGAGCGTCCACGCAACAGCGGTTTTCTGCGGAGTTCGCTGCTGCGCAACAAGACTTTGATTGATAATACCGCCAACAAGCATGCAGATTATGATAATGGTGACAAACGCTCGCCTGAAACTGGGGAACATAGTTAGCCCTCCACGAACAATTCTTATTCAGAGGTCAGGGTGAAACGATAAAAACAGAAGTCCAATCGACGCGGAGCACTCAGGGAGCCAACTGGACGATGTTGTTAGAATATCACAACCAGAGAGCCTTCGGGTATCTGATCGAACAGGCGAGTGATATCGGATACGTGCATTACGACGCAACCCCAGGAAAGATGGCGTGGTCCCTGATTATTCCATTCTCGTATCCAGCCATGGAAACCGATACCGCCACCAAGACCGGTGCTTTCCAGCGTAGCGGCGCGTTTCTCCCAATTTGCAGTTATTATTGCCGCTTGCTTTGCGTCGATCACCCCTTGGGACTGTCCCCACTCCGCGTCATATTTATTTGGATAATTTATCTTCATCCAATGACCGCCAAAATACCCGCCATAAGGACCGGGAAATTCTCCGCGATGTTTCTGAATTACGAAATACATCCCTTTAGGAGTCTTGTTGTCGCCCTGAGTGCGTTTCTGACCCTCGCTCTGGCCAAAGCTGACATCATATTCGCCCTGTAATCGACCACTATTGTAAATGCGCATCTTGTATGAAGATTGATCTACCAAGACAAGCGTCGATTCCCGCTGCGGCACAAACAGGGTTTTATGTTCGTTGATGAATTTAGATGGCGAAAGATAGTGCTGCTCAACCCAGGCGCGATCTTCATTTGTGGATGCATCACGTGAAAGCTCTTTGTCCCAGGTCAGCTCAAAATGCAGATGAGGTCCGTTAGAATTTTCGTCGCTGTTATATATTGTTGAGATCGGTTGATGACGCTTTACCACGTCTCCTTCTTTGACTTTAAAATCTCCAAGGCCGGAATAGACGGAATAAAGAGTTAGCTTCTGGTTGTTTTCGTAATATGTGTGCTCAATAACTATTGTATTGAGTAAAGTCTTGCCGCGTGGCCCGGCAAATATGACCCGTCCATTGCCGATCGCATAAACAGTTTGTCCGACTGTAAACTGTTCACGCCCGGGCAACGACCAGTCTTCGCCCAAATGAATACCACCTTTCTGATCTTCAAAAGAAACCGAGACACGTAGCCCGCTAGCGACGGGGCGATCGAAACCGTCAGCTGGATCCGCAGCAGCGGCCATGAAGTTGTCGAAAACATTTACTGTAGCCGCAGGTTTCGCAGCCGTGACAAGTTCAATTTTCTTTGATTCCGCCTTGGAAGAGCAGCCTGTGCAAAAGGCCGCTAGAACGGTCGCCCAAAATAGATGAGAATAAACCACGGATGCAGCCGTATGATAATTGAAACGCTGGTGGAGCATTGAAGCCTCGCATCAGACGCAGAATTATTGTAGGCCAACAGCAATTCCTATAACTACCGCTATAATACCAAGACCGAACAGCAACAGGTAGAGTTTAAACGCGAATTTCAGCCACTCGTCAAACCGAACTCCGGCGGCAGCGATTATTGCCATGAGTGCGCCGTTTGTCGGAGTCAACAACTCACATAGTCCCGCGCCGAACTGGTAAGCAAGAACCGTTACCTGGCGAGAGAGCCCGATCAAATCAGAAACAGGAACAAGAACCGGCATAGTCAGGACGGCCTGTCCGCTGACGCTGGGAACGGGAATATGAATGAAGGTATGAACGATCATCATACCGATAGCCGAAGCTGCAACTGGCAAATGGGCAAGAGGAGTTACAAGGGCATTGACGACGGTGTCGATAACTTGACCTTGATCAAGAACAATAAAGATTGCTCGGGCAAAACCAATCAGCAATCCGGCAAAGGCCATGGATTTAAAGCCTTCGACAAAGCTTTCTGCTGTCCCGCCGACGCCAAGCCCCCCGATCAACCCTGCCGCGACTCCCATAATGAAGAAGAGCGCCGACATTTGATCGAAATCCCACCCAAGTTTAAGAACTCCATAAACGAAAATCGCAAAAGCTATAAGCACAATTGCGAGGACAATCATCTTCCGAAAATCAAATGGTCCGGTTTCTTCCTGTTCGGCAACTTCTGGCTCAACACGGGTCTTTTTAGCGTGCCGCATTGTTCCTATGATCCAGATTGCCAGCGCAAGAATCATAAATGCCAGACGAAATTTCCAGCCGGTAAGAAAAGGAAGTCCAGCGACCTTCTGCGCGATTGTGACTTGAAAAGGATTAATCGGACTGAATGCCGCGCCGACGGCCGCAGAGCCCAAACTCATAGCCACCGCCGTGATCGGCTTGAACCCTAAACGACGCGTGAGCAACAGCAGGACAGGGACTAGTGCAAGAATCTCTTCCTGCATGTTTTCCAGCGCTCCGCCAGCAGCAAAAAAAAGGCTGACGATTGGGATTACCAGCGTCTCGTGATTCTCAAGTTTGCGGACCAGCCAGCCGACTGATTGCTTCAGAGCGCCGGTTTGATCAACAACAGTGAACGCCCCTCCGACGAGAAAAACGAGGAAAATAACTGATGCCGCGTCGGCCATTCCCTTTGGGATAGCAACGACTGCCTGAAATGGGTTGACGGGTTGTTGTGGTACTCTATGGTATGTCCCGGCGACTACGACCTTACGACCGGTATTCGGATCATCGACTCGATCATATTGTCCGGCAGGCAGGATGTAGCTGAAAACAGCAGCAAGCAAAATACATCCTGCAAGCAGCGTGAGCGGATGGGGGAATTTGATTTTGGTCATTTACGCGTTTGTATAATCGCCGCTAATACCTTTTAAGTGCCGACCTGTAACGCTATCGACAATTCTTTTCCTGATCGTAACCATCGGCTTGGCCGATGTCTGTCCAGACTGACTTCCATAACTACCAGCTTAAATCCGTCATCTCCGTGCGTGCCCACCATCAGGAGATATCTGCCAGACGGAAGATCTCGAATACAGAAGCGACCTTCCTCATCTGCGACATAGGCCCGTAGTCGTTCTTTAGGAATTGGTTGCATATGCCCGCAGCAGCGATAGACTTCTACTACCGCGTTTGGTATTGCTGCTGAGTTTGCGTCAGTAACTTTGCCCACTATTCGTCTGACAGTTTTTGTTCTCAGTCCTACGATTTCGTTCGCACCATATGGACGCTCATCGGTGGTGGCAATTTTGCCACGACATGGGGACTGTGCACATGCCGGGAAAGCAGATAAGGAAATTAGCAATATTGCTAATGCTCTCATATCAAGGCGCATCCGTTCTCGCTTCTTTGCTCGGCATCGGTTTGAAATCGTTGTAATTCATCACTGTATTAAACAGCATGTTGAACTCGCCATAGTTCTGCCAGCGATAGCAAGGATTCGTCGCAAACATTATCACCTGCCCTTTGCCTACCGGCACATCGACAACAGCAGGGCGATTGCGGATTTCAGCGACACCCTTCATCAAACCGCTCAACACCGATTTATCGGTGCCGGGGAATTGAGCCAGAATCTGAGATCGGTCGTCGGCTGGAACTTGGAGCAACGGCCCATTGGCATATCGCACCGGTACTGTCTTATCGTCGTAACCATAAAAGACCGGGCTCGTCGGTTGAAGAATCGTCGCTTCGACAATCGGACCCGGGGCATAGAACTGCGGCGAAGTCCGGCTGGCGTTGACTCTGCGCGTGATGCCGAATTCGGCCGGGAAGAAACTGGCTGTTCCCATCGTCACAAGCGTTCCTCCGGCATCAACGAATTTCTGAAATTCTTCGACGCCCTGAAGTCCCATTCCGCCCGTAATGTCATCCGATTCGCCGTACATACCAAGATTCTTGAATTTGTCGGTCTTGGTATAGGCGATTGGTTTGCTCTTTGGCTCGATGTCGTAAACGAGTCCTTTACCGCTGCCGCCTTGATTAGGAACGATGATTATGTCGTAAGAAGATTTCAGATCGCCCTTCTTCACCCGCTCTTTATAGATCAGATCGAATGGCACTTCGAAATGATCCATTGCGTAACGAACCCAGCCGACTTCCTGTGTGTTGCCCCAGGTGCTGTATATGGCTACGCGCGGCAGGTCGAGATCGTGTGTCGAGACTTTCGGCATTTCGTTCATTGCGAATGCAGTCAGCCCGAGTTCCTCGACAGTCTTCTTTACTTGAGCGTGAACGTCCTTGCCACCTTGATCGACCGGAATGATGAAAGTGCCGGCCGGCATATCCGTGTTGCCAGATTTGAATGCCTGTTCCGCTGCCTCGACTCTTAGATCTTTAAGTCGATAGCGCAGCGTGATCATGTTATTTGATCCGTAATCCGCAATTGCATACGCAGCCGAAGCCTTGCCCCCAGTGACCGCTCCAACCAGTTCCATTCTGTTAACAGGATCGACCGCAATATCAAGGATCGCTTTGTCGGCGCTCTCTTTAACATCGACGTGCGCCATCAATCCCATTGTCCAGCCGGTATCGTCGTAGGTTCGCAGGTTCATGTCGGGGAAATCCTGCTTCTCCAGCATGATCTTTGCGAGTCTCCCGTAAGGCTGGTCGCGTTTGATTATGTATGATCCTGCCGGGAACGTTCCTTCTTTCAATTTCACTTCCTGTTTGGCGACGCCGACTTCAACGCCCTGCAACCGCAGAGTATTGATAACAAACTGCGCTCGGGTCATATCCTTTTGTCCAGCCGGAATGACGTAGCCGAACGGAGCGTCCTTCTTTCCCGATTCGATGGAGTTTCGGCTCTTTTGATAGAAGTTCTCCAGAACAACTTTCGGGAATTGTGAAGTCAGTTGAAGAGCGCTAAGAACACCGGTCTCCATATAGTTCGTGTTGTTGCGCATCGACCAGTCAACTTCTTTATATGGTGGAAGCGGTCGGTACCATTCGCGCGTAGTTTGATCGCCGCCACCACCAGCCACTCTGCGGTGCATCGTGTTCGCTCCGCCATTGCCGAATGTTTCGTACATTCGCAACATTCCGTTATGATTCGAAGACATAAATCCCAAGTAACCAGGAGACCACATATCGACAAAGCCGTGTGTCCACACGCCTGGCATTCCGTATTTGATCATCTGCGACATCTCGAAATTAGAAAACCACGGCATCTCACCATAGAGGATGGGATCAAGAGTCGGATTTTGTGGAGACTGACCGCTGAATGTATACATAAACGGCACTGACTCGTGAAGGTCGTGCATTATCGGCGGATGCCATTGCAGATACCACTCAAGCAAATTACGCATCGTCATCTGCGAATAGTTAATGTCGCGATTGTTGTCGTGAAATATGTATTTGCCCCAGTACGGAGGTCCGCCAAGGCTGTCGCTTTCGCCTTTTTCATTGATCTTGTATCGATAGTACCAGTCAACATACCTGTCGCGACCGTCGGGATCGGCAACCGGAGTGATAGTCACAATGACATTGTCGCGAATCTGATTGATTATCGGAGAATCCTCGGTAACCAATCTATATGCCAGTTCCATCAGCATCTCTGACGGGCCGGTCTCCGCGCTGTGAAGTCCGCCCATGAAATGGTAGATCGGTTTGGCCTTAGTGATAATCTCGTGCGCCTGTGCGTCGGTAATGCCACGTGGATCGGCAAGCTGCGCCAGGTATTGGCGATACTGATCGAGGTTTTTCATCGATTCGTCAGAGCCGACAACGACGACAACGCATTCGCGACCTTCGTCTGTTTTGCCGATGCTCAGCACTTTGACTCTGGGCGTCTTTGATGCGAGCGTGCGGTAGTACTTCAAGATATCGTCGTAATACGTCAGCTTTTGTGGCGCTCCGATGTGATGTCCCAGCACGTCCTTTGGAGACGGAATATCGGTCGACTTGGGAAGATGATCGACCAACGGGCTGATAAATTCCGGACGTGTGGTCCACTCCTTTACGCTCTTGGCAAAGTCCTCGTCCTGCTCCTGTTTTGATCCCTGCTGAGCAAATGTTACCGCGCAAAGCGAAAAAACGATTGCCGCGACAATAGACAAATATCTGCGATTTATGCCGACTCGCATAATGACAACTCCCTTTCTGTTACGGAGAAGAAGATTACGGAAACGTCATTGTAAATCCGGCGTGACCGTTTTTCTATCGTAAAAGGATCATCAAAAGAGATTATCCGCGTTTGGATACTCTTGGAATCCTTGTTGAGGGCGGTACAGACGACTACAGCCAGACCGTCTGGAATGCGGCGTCGATGTCACGTTTGACAGATGTGATCAACGCGTGCTCAGATATAGCTTCAGTTAATGGTTCCTCATTTTGCGACAGAAATTGATCGGATGACGCCGACTATATTTGTAATTTCGTATTTGTTTGACTGGATTCTCGGCGATCCGGAATGGTTTCCGCACCCAGTCAGACTGATCGGCTTTTTAATAAGACACGGAGAAGCCGTCCTGTGGAAAGCGGCGAAGAGCAAAAGTGGTGAATTCATCGCTGGTATGTTGCTGTCGATTGTCGTTGTCTCGCTGACCGGTGTAGGTAGCTTCTTTATCCTGCGATTCCTGATGCGATGGAACATCCTGGTGGGTTCAGGGGTGATGATTTACCTGGCAATAACAACGATGGCGACCAGAAATCTTATTGACGAAGCGCGATCTGTCAATCGCTGTCTCAAATCCGGTGACATCGCAGCAGCGCGCAAACAGCTTGCTCGAATAGTAGGACGCGACACACACAATCTGATGGAGCCAGAGATTGTAAGAGCAACCATCGAGACCCTGGCCGAAAGCGCCAGCGATGGCATCGTCGCGCCGATGTTTTACCTGGCGATTGGCGGCGTCCCTGCAGCGTTGGCGTACAAGGCCGTCAACACGCTCGATTCAATGATCGGGCATAATGATTCTCGCTATAGATATTTCGGCAAATTCGCTGCGCGAATGGATGATGTGGCGAATTTTATTCCGGCCAGGATGACCGCAGCGTTGATTGTTATCGTGTCGCTTATTTGCGGATTTGACCATAGAGGTTCGATTCAGGTCTGGATGCGCGATGCGGCAAAACACGCCAGCCCGAATGCTGGAAGACCAGAAGCCGCAATGGCTGGTGCGCTTAAGGTTCGTCTTGGCGGGTTGAATTATTATGATGGCGCGCCGCATCAAGGAGCTTACTTTGGAACAGCGGAAAAAGCGCTCGATAACAAGGCTCTACAGTCGTCAATCTATATGATTATCGTTACTTCCGTTCTGATGTTTGTTCTGGTATTAGGCTGCCTCGTTTTGCAAAGGTTTTTAGCTAAATCATGGATTTAAAATCCGAGAACGATCTGCATGGCGGCAGAGTATACGAAGCCGCACGTCGCTGGGGCGTCGATCCGAAGGAGATTGTTGATTTCAGTGCGAACATTAATCCATTCGGACCGCCACGTGGTGTTTATATAGAGGTCGCCAACAGCTTGGATTCGATCCATTCTTATCCCGATATTTCCGAACTGGTTGATTCCATTGCTAGGAAACTTGATGTGGATCGAAATTGCATAACCATAGGAAACGGGTCAACTGCGCTTGTCTTTGCTGCGGCTAGAACTCTTAAACCTGAAAAGCCCCTGATCTTCGAACCTGCATTTGCTGAATACCGAAGGGCGCTCCACTCGATTAGCGCCAATGTAAAGACAATGAGATTGTCGGCGCGAAGTGGCTTCCAACCCGATTGGGATGATCTTGTCAGGGCAAGATGGTCAAGATTTTATGATTCGGTAATCATTAATAATCCGCATAATCCTTCTGGCGAGTTGGTTAAAGCAGAAGGTCTGATTGGTTTTGCTTCGGAATTAAAACAGAGCGGAATCTCTTTAATTATCGACGAAGCGTTTATCGATTACGTTCCTGAAGCGAGCACCCTGCCGCGTATATTGGAGTTCGATAACACGATCGTTTTGCGATCTCTAACAAAATTCTATTCAATGCCTGGATTGCGAGTTGGATATGCCGTGTCGCATCCGAAACTCGCGGCGCGAATACAAGAACAAATTGAAGAGTGGCCGGTGTCGAGTCTGGCTATCCGCGCTGCGATAAAGGCGCTGTCGGATCCTGAATTCGATGATCTGACGCGAAAACAAAATCAGGCTAATCGGTCTGAGTTCATCAATGCCCTTAATAAACTGCCCGGCGTATTGGCCTACGCTTCTTCTGCTAATTTCGTTTTGGTCAGACTACGAAATCGCGATTGCGCTAGACTAGCCGAGTGGTTGGAGCCGCATCGGATTTTAATCCGCTTGTGCAATTCTTTCGAAGGTCTTGGTCCGGAATACATGCGGTTGGCTGTACTTAATAGATCGAACAATTTACGACTTATCAAGCTAATCGAAGAGTGGCTCCTCCTGGGATCTGCTTGAATTTTTCCTCCAACTCGATTAATTTGTTTAGACATTCTAAAGGAGCAGGATCGTTATGGCGAAGCTCGACCTTTTACAGGGCACTCTCGATCTGATTGTGCTAAAGGCGCTGACAAACGGGCCCCAGCACGGCTTTCAAATAGCGCGGTGGATTCAGGCAACGACCGATGACGCGCTGCAGGTTGAGGAAGGATCGCTATATCCGTCGCTCTACAGGATGGAGAAAAGAGGCTGGATCTCGTCAGAGATTCGGCTAACGGAAAACAATCGCAAAGCCAGATTTTATCGATTGACCAGAATGGGCAGGAAACAGCTTGGAGCTGAAACTGTCGGCTGGGATAACTTCACTAACGCAATCGGAAAAATTCTGCGGACGACCTAGAGGTTGTTATGGCATCGCTTTGGTTCCGATTGCTCAATATCTGGCTGCGATTGTATTCGCGAGTCCGAAGAGGACGTACAGAAGAAGATATAAAGGACGAACTGCAACTTCATCTGGAATTGCTGGAAAATTATCACAAGGACCGGGGACTGGCTCCCGCTGAAGCAAGACAAGCCGCGCATCAACGCTTTGGCGACATACGCCGGACAACCTTTAAATGTCAGGCTATCTACCCAACCAGAAAGGGACAACCAATGGACGCACTATTGCAGGATTTGCGTTATGGCATCCGTTTACTAATCAAACATCGCGGCTTTACGATCGTGGCTATTCTGTCGCTCGCTCTGGGCATCGGTGTCAACACCGCAATGTTCAGCTTTGTCGATGCGATATTAATAAAGACCCTTGATTATCCTGATTCCGATCGGCTGGTTCAGGTCTGGGAATCATCGCGCGACGGGCAGTTAATCGAAAGTACTCCTGCGCCTCCGACCTTTTTTGATTGGCGAGAGCAGAACAGAGTCTTTTCGCAGATGTCCGGTTACACCGAATCTGCCTTTGCCTCCGGTGGAGATTTCAACATGGCAATTGGCAACAGTTCTGAAAGGATTATTTCCGCTCGGGTTTCGGCGAATTTCTTCGATACGATGGGAATTCATCCGAGTATCGGTCGAGCGTTTGAGCCCGGTGAGGATCAAGGTGGTTTACACAACGTTGCAGTAATAACCAATCGGCTGTGGCGGAGAGTGCTTGTTTCCGATCCAAATATCATTGGTAAAACAATCAACCTTAACGAAGACATCTACACGGTAGTTGGCGTGTTGCCAGCGGATACAATTTTCGAGAGAAAGAATGTCGATGTTTATCTCCCGTTGTACGTCAGACCCGATCAGATGCGCTACACGACGCAGTTCTTCCAGGTATATGCGCGTTTAAAACCCGGCGTCACTTTGCAACAGGCATCCGACAATATGAAGCAGGTTTCGCAAAGTCTGGAACAGCAGGGCAGAATCTCTCCGAACCGCAAAGGCGCAGTTGCCTGGGTAGAACCATTGCGCGACAGCATTGTCAGCAAAGACCTGCGAAAGACGCTCTGGCTATTGATGGGCGCGGTGCTCTTCATTCTTCTCATCGCCTGTGTGAATGTAGCGAATCTACTGCTGGCGCGAAGCGCTACTCGCGCGCGTGAAGTTGCAATTCGGGCGGCGCTTGGCGCAGGACGCCTTCGCCTGTTGAGACAAATGATGGCCGAGAGTCTGTTATTATCAGGATTGGGTGGTGTACTCGGATTGCTTCTATCATTCTGGTTGATACGCGGGCTGACTGCCATCATGCCGCGCTCGACTCTTCCTGTGGAAGCAAAGATAGGGCTGGATTATCGAGTGCTGCTATTTACGCTCGGGATCTCAATGTTGACAGGAATCCTGAGCGGATTGCTTCCGGCATTACAAGCAACCAGACCCGATTTAATTAGACCGCTTCAGGATCGCGAGCTTGGCTCTTCGACTCTTTTCAGACGGAACAAATCACGAACTTTTTTGTTGATCTCAGAAATTGCGCTCTGTTTCATCCTGGTAATTGGGGCGACGCTGATGATACGTAGCTTTGCGACAATGCTCAGCGTCGATCCAGGATTTCGGCCGGACAAAATTCTGACAATGAAAACTTATATGCCTGCCCAAAAATATCCGCAGGCACATCAGCTTGTAACGTATGAGACCGAACTGCTCAATCGCGTCAGAGCATTGCCAGGAGTTAAAGCCGCCGGAGTTACCAACTCGTTGCCTATTACCGGCAGGAATATGGGAAATGATTTCAATGTCATCAATAGCGTTGAAGGCAAACCTGTGAGGGGAAATGCTCGAATCCGAATAGTGACACCGGAATATTTTAGCGCGGTCGGAATGCGGCTATTAAAGGGACGTCTGTTGTCTTCTGCAGATACCGAGCAGGGCACGCCTTCTGTTGTTGTTAACCAAAGCCTTGCGCACGCTATTTGGAACGATAAGGATCCCCTTGGAGAGCAGATCACAATATCCGGTCTTAAGGATCCGCCATACTCTATCGTCGGCGTGGTTGATGACACTAAACACAATGGGCTAACGTCAAAAAGCCCGCTCGAAATATACATTCCACTAAATCAAATCTCTGACGGAGGTATCAATACGTTTGGTCGCTGGTTCAACTTCGCGATAAGAACAGAAGGCGATCCAATGAAGATCGCCGGGGTGGTTCAATCACTGGCGGCCGACATAGACAAAGGTCAGCCGTTGTATGACATTCAAACTATGGATCAGGTTATGTCGGAATCCGTCGCAGAGCCGCGATTCGACACGCTGCTGTTCACTATTTTTGGAGCTCTGGCGCTGGTTTTGGCTGCAGTAGGAATTTACGGCGTTATGGCGTATTCCGTCACTCAGAGAATCAAGGAGATTGGTATAAGGATGGCTCTTGGAGCTGAGAGCGGCGATATCTTTCGGCTTATAGTCAGCCGAGGACTTATTTTGGCTCTGATTGGGATCGTGCTTGGAGTTGGCGGAGCGATTTCGCTGACGCGTTATCTCTCCAGCTTATTATTTGAGATAAAAGGCACTGACCCGATGACATTTGTGTCCGTAGCCGCGCTGATGATTGGCGTTGCTCTGCTGGCCTGCTATGTCCCAGCTCGCCGCGCAACCAAAGTCGATCCGATGATCACTCTGCGCTACGAATAACTGCAATTCTCGGGGAAGGCGTTAAAACGAATGTATGACGTGCAGCACCTTTCCCCAAACTTCGAAATTCATCTCGTCGGTAATATCGATGGGCTTATAGTTTCTGTTTTCGGGAACAAGCTGTAATCTTCCTTTTCTCGCGGCTAGCCGTTTTACCGTCAGCTCTGCATTGATACTGGCGATGATAACGTCTCCGTCGACCGGTTTACACGCGCGATCGACTATTAGAATATCGTTGGAATGAATACCGGCGCCGATCATGCTGTCGCCTGAAACGCGAACGTAAAAAGTCGCCGCTGGGTGGCGCACGAGAAATCCGACCAAATCGAGCTCGCCTTCCAGCCAGTCATCGGCTGGGGAAGGAAATCCGGCTGCGACCTGCGAAGCGAAAAGTGGAACTGAGGTTTCTCTCGATAAATCGGGTTTAATGATTTGACGGGCTATCGTGTCCATAATTTTAGCCTTTGATGTCCTGCGCGATTGTCGTAATATGGGGCCGGCAAGATTACATGTTTATGAGGTAGTCCGAGGTAAAAGGAACTAGCCCTCTGCCGCAACAGGGTAACCAATGCCGGCCTGAAAAAATCATATAACAGGCATTGTCCCGGAGCCAAGAAGTATTTCGCCTATATTTCACTTTCCTTATAAATCATTGAATCCAAACATTTATATTCTCGTATATTCCAGGGATTTGATCGAGGAGAGAGCGTTTTTTAGCTGGGTTCCGTTGGATGAGCGGTAACTAGTTGCAAGATAGGAAGTTGTGGAGCGCAATTTATTCTGAAGGGTAACCCGACCATACCCAATCCGCGCGATACGAACAACTGCATATCATTTAACCGGAAAAGTCCCTGATCATAATTACGATTATAGATCGGAAGGATCAAGGCCCCTCTACCTGGAACGCGAATCTGACCGCCATGAGTATGCCCGCAAAGCATCAAGTCGACCCGGTGGGAACGCGGCAGGTCAGCAGTGTCGGGATTATGCGCCATTACGATTCGCGGCTCTTCTTTAGGAACCTTTGCCAGACGTTTGTTCAAATCGTATCGGCGGTCTTTGACGTAATCGCCAGAGCCAAGTAACCACAGGTTGGATCCACCGACTGTTATGCATTCGCTGTCGTGATCAAGATGCTTTATGCCGTGGCGAGACAGCAGATTGACTGTCTCTTCCGCGTCGGCGTAGAAGTCATGGTTTCCCAGAACCGCATAAACGCCCAGTGGAGCCTCCAACCGTCCCAGCATCGGAATAACCTGTTTGACCTCGCTCACCCACCGGTTAACATAATCGCCGGTGAGAAGGATCAGATCAGGGCGAAGACTTCTCGTCAATTCAATCAAACGCTCCATACCTTCGTGAGCTAGAAACGATCCAAAATGAATATCTGAGATTTGTGCGATCCTGATTCCGTGAAACTGCTCCGGCAAGCCAGCAATTTCGATCTGAATGGCTGTGGTGTCGATTTCCTGAGCGCGTCCCTCGATGTTGAGTTTCGCCAGGACACTCAACGCCATGCCGGATCCATCGAAGAGTACTTTTGAAAGCCGATAGGCAAGTCGTTTCGGAGTTTCCAGCCAGCTACGCGGTGTATTAACGACTTCTTTGGGTTTGACAGCCTGCGCGCGGACCGGATTGGTTTCGATCAAATTGGACACGCGGGCAACCTCTCTGTGTTGGTCGCCAGATCGATGCGTGTGTGCCATTTGATTCTCCTCCAATGTAGCATCGTCTGGCGGGCAATTTTCTGTAGTCTAAAAAGTGGACTTAATCCAATATTGTAGGGATGTTGTCGGCGGTTTTAAAGTTGTTTCGTCCTCTCCAGCTCTTTAATGAACGGTTTACAAAACCGTTCAGGCATATAATCCGCGTGTACGGTAATCTTTGGTAACACGGTCGATCGCCAGGATGTAAGCGCCCATTCGCGGCGTAACCTTATAGTGATCGCAATAGCTCATCACAGCATCGAAAGCCTTCTCCATATAGTTTTTTAGCTCCTGATCAACTTCGAAGGCCCGCCAGAAGAAACCGGCGCGATCCTGTACCCATTCAAAGTAATCAACTGTCGCTCCACCTGCATTGGCCAGGATATCCGGGATGATTGTGATACCTCTGTCTTCAAGGATCGCGTCAGCGCGTGAGGTGGTCGATCCGTTTGCGCCTTCGATTATCACTTTGCACTGAAGCTTTTCCGCATTGCCGCTGTTTATCTGGCTATCAGTAGATGCGGGAATCAGTACGTCACAGGGTTGTGTTAGCATCTCTACGTTGCTCAGAAAATTGCCCTCGCTGAATCCGTTGAAAGTTCCCTTTTCGGCCAGGTGCTTAAGCGCTGACGAAACATTGATCCCTTTCTCGTTGAAGAGAGAGCCCGCACTGTTAGAGATTCCGATGATTTTGTAACCGCTCGCTTGAAGTGCTAACGCAGCGCCGCTCCCGACTACGCCGGCGCCCTGAATGATTACTTTTTGTCCTTCAGGAGATTTGCCCAGCCGCTTAATCGTACGATTCGTAATGTAGAGTAACCCTCGACCGGTTCCCTCGGCCCGCCCGAACGATCCGCCCAGGGATCGCGGTTTGCCGGTCACGACGGCGGTTTCGGTGTGGCGCACGTGCATGGAATATGTATCCATCACCCAGGACATTACGCGCTCGTTTGTTCCCATGTCAGGCGCAAAGACATCACGCTCTGGCCCGATATAACCGAGCAGTTCGCTGGTATAGCGACGAGTTATTCTCTCAAGCTCGAGCTGGGACAATGCCTCAGGATCGCAGATCACACCCCCTTTTGCGCCGCCGAACGGGATGTTGACGACAGCAGATTTGTAGGTCATCCACGCCGCGTGCGCGCGTAACTCATCCATGGTCAGATCGGGCGCGTAGATCAGACCGCCTTTGAACGGTCCTCTTGCGGGATTATGCTGCACACGGTAGCCCGTGAAAATCTGAATACCGCCGGTGGCCCTCTGAACAGGAAGATAGACAGTAAGCTCGCGTTGCGGTCGCACCAGCACGGAATAAAGACCAGATTCGAGATCAAGCATCTCAGCCGCCTGATCGAAATAAACCATCATCGCTTCGTAAGGGTTTGATTCGTGAGCTACAGCGAAACGCGCGTCTTTCCTATCCACGCAGACTATTCTCCTGATCTTTATATAGATTGAAACTTAGGGTTATTGAATGGAGCGGCTTACCTGGGAACCCGATCATTCTTCACCATCATCGCCGATGGCTTCAACCGGACAGGATTCCATCGCTTCTTTGCATCTATCTTCTTCGTCTGGTGTTTCCGGCTGTTTGAAAACGAAAGAATAACCGCCGTCATCGTGTCTGGTGAAATTATCCGGAGCAGTATCGCGACAAACGTCGCAATCTATGCATTCTTTATCAACGTAAAAGCGACCGGGGACGTTGCCCTCGTGCTTATTATTCTTGTCAGCCATTATTTCAAAGAAATTCCTTTATGATTAACGCGAATCACCTCATCAATTTTTTTCGCGCTCGGTATTCTCTAACGTCCTGGATGCACCTTTCGATCATTTCTTTTGGATCGGCCGTCGTCTTTGCGTCTGCTGGAGCGACCGTCAATTGTCCCTGTTCGTTCGGGCGAATATTTATTGTGCCTTCGGGGCCATTGATCTCAACCAGGGCGTCAAACAGTTTGTCATTGGTCACAATGTGATATTTCGCTCCCCAGAACGTATAGATCATCTCTTCTCCTGCCACGACAGGAGCAGTGCGATGTTCCTGCCACAGCCATTCGACCAGCTTCTGGAACTCTTCAAGCGCGGCAGCAGGTTGACCTTCAGCAATAGGTTTTGTCGCAGTTACGCTCACTTGTGGCACCTCCGAGGCAGGGAACTCTTCACATTGCAAACCAAAACCGCGCTTTTGGCGCGGCTTTGAATGGAACCGTCAGATAAAACTGACTTGGAACCAAGCAGAAAAAATAAGGTAACGCCACGGTTAATGCAAGGTCAAATTGTACCGGACAGGATTGCGGAAAGATTCTGGGCAAAAACTGATCGAGGGACAACCTTATCGCAGCCTGCATCGAGCGCCTGCTGTTGCAGGTCAATTTGCACGTGAGACAAATAGCCCAGAATCGGAATGCTCTTTAATTCGGGATTCTGCTTCAGCGAATTTATTGTTTCGGTCGGCTGAGAACGCACAGAGTTAAGATCGAATATAATCAGTGACGGCTGTTCTGCCTCCGCCTTTGCGATTATGTCATCAGGCGTCTTAGCATAGATAAGAGTTGCGCCAACCTGCTGCGCAACGGCATTAACCTTCGAGGCAAAAAACATATCGTCAATAGCGGCAATGATTTTGGCCATGATACCTTTTCCTTGGTGGTTCACGCAGTTAACAACTTGCGCCTTTGCTAAAGTCGCTGTATTTATCAGGATCTATGTCGGAGATCAATAACCCCCACGACCATTTTGTAAAAGGAGTACTTTCGCAGCTCGACGTAGCCTCTGACTTTCTGTCTAATTATTTGCCTGAAAACATCGTCGCATTGCTCGATACAAAGAAGATCGAGTTGATTCAGAATTCATTTATTGACTCGGAGCTTCGCGAAGTTCAGTCGGATCTGCTATTTCAGGTCGAGCGCAAGGACCGCGCTGCCGCGTACATATATGTGCTGTTCGAGCATAAAAGTTATCCAGATCGTTGGGTAGGTCTTCAGTTGCTTAGGTACATGACTCGTATTTGGGACCGCTATGTAGGTCAAGGAAAGGGCCAACCACTGCCTTTAATTGTTCCGTTAGTGCTGTATCACGGAGAGTCACATTGGAATGTGGCTTTAGAATTCGCTGCGCTTTTTGGCCAAAGAGATAACGTCAGCGAAGCTTATGTTCCGAGGTTTGAATATGTCTTAGTCGATCTGTCGAAATATGATGACGCGCGAATAATCGGAGAAGCTAAGCTGCGAGTGACACTTCTTTTGCTAAAATATATATTTAGCGCGAGATTGGGTCCGCGATTGGCGGATATTCTGAAGCTATATCCCTTGCCTGGACAGAAGGGGCTGGAATATCTTCAAACGGTTTTAAGGTATTTATCCGCGGCGAGTGATAAACTTGATGAAAATGATTTGAGGAAAGCTCTTAAGAAAGCTTATTTAGAGCGTGGAGAAGGGATTATGCCGACACTTGCTGAGAAGTGGATCAAAGAAGGAGTTGATAAGGGCTTACAACTTGGTATGCAGCAAGGTATGCAGCAGGGACTCTTAAGCCTAACCTTGCGTCAATTGAAGCTGAGATTCGGATCAATGGATCCTATTGCCGAACAACAAATCCGCTCTCTATCAGTAGAGCAGCTTAGCGAACTGGGTGAAGCATTGCTCGAGTTTCACTCTCCGGCGGACTTAACTGATTGGTTGCGCAACCAGAGTAAACCAACAGACTGATCTCACCAAAGCTTTTCTATAATCCTCTGAAGACATAAAACTTAACTGCCAGGACCACATTCCTGGTCTTTAAGTCTCTAATGTGCCCGTCATACGAAGACGATAATGTTCTTAATAGTGTAGTTTCAGAGGAACAACAAATGAAATTAAAGAGGACAACGATAACATCGCTATTATTTAAAATATTTGTACCTTCTATCCTGGCGCTGGTGGCGCTGGGTGTAGCGGTGGATATGATGGTGGTTCGGAGGCTCACTCATCTTAAGCACGTCAAGCCTGCAACCGGTCCACAGGATTACCTGGAAATATCGAATGTTCAGTTGCCGTGGAGCGATGAACAATGGATGAATTCTGATAGCACGATCAGTCATGGATGGCTGCTGAGACGTGGCGCGAACTCGCCGGCCATCATTCTAAGTCACGGGTATGGCGATGGCGCGAATCGATCCGATCTGCTGGATTTGGGCGTCGATTTGTGGCGGGCAGGGTACACCGTTCTGATGTATGACCTGCGCGGTCACGGAGAAAGCGCCGTCGAATGGACCAGCCTTGGCGATTATGAATCAGACGATCTGGTTTCGGCTATCAAGTATTTAAAGACTGTTAAGGATTCAAGCGGAGCCCCGCTTATCGATCCTTCGCGAATCGGACTTTATGGCGTCAGTCTTGGCGGATATGCCTCGCTGGTTGCAGCCGCAGAAGACAGCGGAGTCCGCGCAGTTGCGGTGGATTCAGTCTACCCAACACCTGACAGCTACGCTCATGTACTGACCAGAGAAGAGTTCGGTGTGAGCAGCAAAGTTATTAATGACGTTGTCGATCTGGGATTGTGGGCAACATTCCAATCTCGTTACACAAAATCCTCGGCAATCGATGCGGTTCGAAATTATCAGGATGTCCAGTTGATGCTGATTGGCGGAGCGAACGCCGCGGACCTGCGGCAAACTACGGGATTAGTTTACATTCAATCTTTAGAACCGCACCAAATCACTGAAGTTGGAATGTCCAGGATTTACCGACTGAGAAGCAGCGATTCGGCAATATACAATCAGATGATTATCGATTTCTTTAAGCGTACGAATACAGCGCCGACAACGACCCAGGCTCAGAAACCGAAGAAGTGAAAGTGAGAGTCGAGGGTCCTCAATTATCTGCTGCGATCATTGCTGACCGACGCTGATAGGCTGCTGAGAAGTTTACAGACCTCTGCTCCAACTTCTACTGTGGTCTTAATTGATCCGGCTTTGATATCCGAGGTGACAAATCCGGACTCGACTGCCTGCTCGACGGCGTTCTCGATCATGTTTGCCGCCTCATTCAATTTCAGTGAGTAACGCAACATCATTGCAACAGATAGAATTGTTGCATAGGGATTGGCAATCCCTTTACCGGCGATATCGGGCGCGGAGCCGTGAACCGGTTCGTATATTCCGGTGCGGCCGCCGATGCTAGCAGACGGAAGCATCCCGATCGAGCCAGTCAGCATTGCGGCTTCGTCGCTCAAAATATCGCCAAACAGATTCTCTGTCAGGATCACATCGAATGATCGCGGATTAGCCACCA
Source organism: Blastocatellia bacterium (assembly GCA_035652355.1). Lineage (GTDB taxonomy): Bacteria > Acidobacteriota > Blastocatellia > DASRDY01 > DASRDY01 > DASRDY01. The sequence goes on along the minus strand of DASRDY010000017.1, from coordinate 15,218 downwards.
ACTGCATGGCGCAATTGTCGACGTACATATAATCGCATTGAATATTCGGATACTCTTTTGCGATGATTTTAACGACGTTTCGCCAGAGTTGTGAAACTTCCAGAACATTAGCTTTATCGACAGATAGGACTTTCCCGCGGCGTTTGGCGGCCGCTTCGAAAGCTACCCGCGCCACCCGTTCGATTTCAGGCACCGCGTAACGCATCGTGTTGAAAGCTTCACTCTTATCTTCAGCAAAACCGCGTGGCTGGCCGAAATAAAGTCCTCCTGTTAACTCGCGAACAATTAACAGGTCCGTTCCTTTTACTACTTCAGGTTTCAATGTCGATGCCGGGACCAACGAGGGATAAATTTTTGCGGGGCGAAGATTCGCAAACGCGCCAAGCGCTTTTCTTAAACCCAGCAATGCCGCCTCTGGTTTAAGATGCGGAGGGTTGTCGTCGTATTGCGGAGCGCCCACTGCACCAAGCAACACGGCATCACAATGCAAACAAGCCTCAAGTGTTTCTGGCGGGAATGGCACGCCGACGACATCCAAAGCCGCGCCGCCGATCAGATGTTGTTGAATGTCAATCGATATGTCAAAGCGATCACAGACTGCCTGGAGCACCCGAATGCCCTGTTCTACGACCTCGGGCCCGATGCCGTCGCCAGGCAATGCAACGATCCGGGCTTTTATTGGTGCGTTCATAATCCGATCCTGCAAAAAATAAACGATGAATGATATTTTGGGAAGATACTGCTTCCCAATAATATCATTCATCGTCTAAGGCGCTTAATTGTGAAAATTGATCGCGATCGCTGACGGCTGCGGCCCCATCGCGATGACCTTCGTTACCTGAGTCGCTGGCCGTGGCTGACAGCCCAGCAAACAACGCGGTGGTTATCGCGCTCGTCAACGATCGCAAAACTCTCAGTCGCCCGCCGCCGCCACAGATTTGTAAGTGACGGGTGAAACGAGCGATGCAAAACCATCAGCCTGATCGGTTGCGCAAACGGCGGGAGCTTCAAACACGCCAGGCGCTGCTTTACCCAGAATTTCGATCAGATCTTCATCTTCGACACGTTTTCTTTGATCAGCAATTCGTATGAACAATTTGTATGCGCGATCCAGCTCAGATCGCATTAATTGGTAACCTAGCTCTTCAAAACGCTTGCCAAGCGCATGGCGACCGGAATGTTTACCCAGCACCAGCGTGTTCTGCTCGATACCGACAGATTGCGGCGTCATAATCTCGTAAGTCAGTCTTTCCTTCAACACGCCGTCCTGATGAATGCCGGCTTCATGAGCGAAGGCATTGCGCCCGACAATCGCTTTGTTCGGCTGAACCTGAACGCCCGTTATGGCAGAGAGCAACTGACTACTCGGATAAATCTGCTCCGTGTTAACACCAATCGCATAGGGAAGAAGATCCGGTCTTACCTTAAGGATCATTACAAATTCTTCCAGGGAAGCATTACCGGCGCGCTCTCCGATGCCGTTCACGGTGCATTCAACCTGGCGCGCTCCGGCCTTAACGGCGGCGATTGAATTCGCAACCGCCAATCCCAGATCGTTATGACAATGAACGCTGATGACCGCGCGATCGATGTTTTTAACGCGAGCCCGAATCTCCTCGATCAATTCCGCATATTCCCAGGGCGTCGTATAGCCTACAGTGTCAGGCAGATTGACGGTCGTCGCTCCAGCCTCGATGACGGCCTCTACAATCTGACACAGGTAGTCGATATCACTGCGGGTTGCATCCTCGGCTGAAAACTCGACATCATCTACAAACGCGCGGGCTAATCGAACCGATTCGGATGCTTCCTGCAAAACCTGGCTGCGATTCTTGCGCAACTTGTGCTTTAAATGGATATCTGAAGTCGCGATAAACGTATGAATGCGCGGACGCGCAGCCGATTCAACCGACCTGGCCGCTCTGTCGATATCCAGGCCCGTACACCGAGCCAGGCTCGCGATGACAGATTGCCGGCACTCTCGACTAATCGCAGCAATAGCTGCGAAATCGTCATCAGACGCGATAGCGAATCCGGCTTCGATTATGTCTACGCCGAGATCCTCTAACTGATGAGCCATAGTCAGCTTTTCGCTGAGATTCATGCTGCACCCTGGCGACTGCTCGCCATCACGAAGGGTAGTGTCAAAGATCTTAACTCGGTCGTGTGTGCTGTCGCGTCGGATACGCATCACCTGAAACTCCTGGGATGTATTCTGAATGGCCCGACAGCCACGGTGGCCGAACCGTCGCTGAATCTATAATTATTTCTTGTAAAATGGAAATTTATTATTTTTAACATAAGATAAATTTCATTTATAATGAGCGCGGAATATACTTGTTACCGCCGTTGCGTTGTGTACGCCAAGGGGCTTATCAGTATGGAATTTTCGCAACTGGAAACATTCGCTGCCATCGCTTCAGAACGAAGCTTTTCTCGAGCTGCTGAACGATTATTCCGCACCCAGCCAGCAATCAGTATTGCTTTGCGAAAACTTGAAGAAGAGATCGGCGTTTCTCTGTTTGACAGGTCAAAGAAACAGCCGGAACTGACTGCCGCGGGCGCGGAATTTCTCTCGTACGCCCAGCGGTTACTGAGCCTCAGACAGGAAACTCAGGATTCAATGACCGCCCTGACCAGCCTTCACGCCGGAAAGGTTAGCATCGCGGCGAACGAAAGCACCAGCCTTTATCTGTTGCCGCAGATGATCCTAAACTATCGAAAACGTTATCCCAATATTAAAATCGAGGTCTCTCGCAGCTCGTCCGAACGCCTGCCGCGTGATCTGAGCGAGCGTAATTTGGATTGCGGCATACTTTCATATCGACCGACTAACCCGGAGCTGGCGCTCTTTCCAATCCTTCACGACGAGCTGACATTGATAATGTCGCCAAAACATCCGCTGGCAAAGGCACGGACTGTCAGAATAAATGATCTAGGGAACGAGCATTTCATCGCTCACAACGTCAAATCGCCTGCACGAGTAAAAGTTATTGAGGCTTTTCAGCGACACAACACTCCCCTGAATATCACGATCGAATTGTCGACCATGGAAACGATCAAGCGTTTCGTCGAAATGAACATAGGCATCGGATTCGTTCCGCGCATTTGCGTCCAGCGAGAAATTCAGGAAGAAAAACTAGTCGCGAAACAGGTTCAGGGGTTTCGTTATCGGCGAACGTTGCTGGTTGTCTACCATCGACAAAAAACGCATTCGCACGCGGCGCAGGCATTTCTTGACCTGGCAAGGGAATTTGCCCGCGAACGACCCGGGGACAGTCTCTATGAAGCGCAGTTAATTTAAACTCGTGAAATCCACATAGGATTAGTCGCCCCGATCTGGTCTTTTATCCGAGCGTAGCGTTCGCGGAACATGGTCTTCTCTCGCTCGCTGAGCGCGAGGGTTCCATTCGCAACCCCGTCGTGTTCGATAACCTCTTCGAGCTTTAACGAGTATTTCAAACATGCAATGAGCTTCGATGTGATCTGTCCGTTGTACTCAAAACTATAAGCCGCACCGTATGCGCTGAAGATGGACTGATATTGCTCAATCAACTTCTCGTCACCGGTATAGCAAGCTCGCCATGCTCTTTGCCATTCGCGCGGCAACGGATTCGCGGGTCCTGAAACCACGCCTATCGGCAATTCATTGTGCAGCAAATAGCGATTCCAGTATTCGCGGAATTTTCCGATCAATCCATCCTGCAGTTTGTAAACTTCAAACATCAACATCGCGTCGCCAATGTAAATCCCGAACTCGCCGCTGTCTTTGAAATTCAGCGCGGCCTTTGTGTAATTGCCAAGAACCCGGCGCGGCGCTGATACTTTTATTCCCTTGATAAATGGCAGACGACTCAGTCTTTTTACATCGCGTGTACGCAAGTGCGGAACGTTCGGGTCCACCGCTATGTCGGCATTGTCATAAAGAAAAATCGGTATCTCCACACCGGCTCGATCAAGAAGGTCCGTAATATCCCGTTGAAAAAATTCGATCAGGTCGCCGAGATCTCCAATCGATAGTGGCGCAATCACCGCTGCGTCGGCGCGGTTTTCGATCGCGCACTCCAGGTTTGCAAGTACCTCGTGCTTTGTCGCAGAAGTAACACCGACCCACGCTTCAACGGGTGATTTGTCCTCTGCAAGAAGGTCCTCGTTGATTCTTCGAACTTCATCGGTCTCGATTTCGATCAATTCCTGGCGCTGATCGTTTGTCAGGCGATTCCATTCTCCGTTCGTGCCTATACCGAATATGATATTAGCGCCATACCCCTGTTGAACGTTGAATCGAAAAACACGTCGTTGCTCTTCTTCAACTATTCGGCCGGTTGGATCAATCACGGTGATGCTAGGTACGCTTAATCCACGTTTCGGTACATAGGCAGATTTTGAACTTCGTTCGGTCCACGTAGCTCTGGATTGTTTTGCATCGGCAGTGTGCATCATTAAAGAGTCGCTCGAATTGAAGTTCAGTATAACACGACAACAAGTGTAAGGATGAAAAGCACAGGACGGGTAATATTTCAGTACAGGCAGAATACGGATCTATCATTTGATGAACGGATTTTTCACGATAATAAGACCTTTTTTCCAGTGCGAGAGCAAATGTTCATCCAACTCCGCGCTCTGGTATCTGAGTTGCCTTTCCAGAATAGCCATAATGGGTTTCGCATAAAGAAAAGAAGAAGCATTAGTCTACAGGGAGGTAACTTATAACTTATGGCGGAGAATGACAGAACAATCGTTGTTGATGGTGGCTCAGGAAACGGATTGGCCAGCGTGCTGACGGTGCTGATAGTACTGGTGGTCCTTCTGGTTGCGGGTGTTTTTCTTTATCGCGCGGGAGTGTTCGGGCACAACACAAAGCACGAAATCGATATCAACGTCAACAAACCCGGAGCGGTGATGTTGCTTCGTTAAGGTTGTTAAAAAACTGTTTGCGATTTTGTACGTTGGACCTGATTGGACCGAGCGGAGTAAATTGGACTGCACACCCGATTTTCAGAAGCTCGGTCTTTTGTTTTCCCTGCCGTCGGTACATACCCTGAATTAAAGACGTGTTGTTTTTGCTGCTATCCTATAGTAGAGTCACACTTTGTTGAGTTGTATCAGAAAGAGGGCGATATGGCAGTCGAACGCGACACGCTGGAAGTTGATGTGCTTTTTGTCGGAGCCGGGCCTGCTAACCTCGCCGGAGCGCTGCACCTTAAAAATCTGATTAACAAACATAATCAGGCTATAGCCAGCGGCGCAAAGCAGGGCAAAAAGCTGGAAGATCCCTCCGTGATGGTAATTGAGAAGGGTCGCGAGATTGGTGCGCATGTTTTGTCCGGAGCTGTTCTCGACCCATCATCATTAAAAGAATTGGTGCCCGATTTTCTCGAGCGCGACTGTCCGCTGGAAGCTCCTGTAGGCGAAGACGGTCTTTTGATTCTGACACAGAAAGGCAAATACAAATCGCCCATCACTCCACCGCCTCTGGTGAACCACGGTAACTACGTAGTCAGTCTCAGCAAACTGGTGAAATGGATGGCCGGACTTGTCGAAGCTGCCGGCGTCGACGTTTTTCCGGAATTTCCAGGCGATGCGCTTATATATGATGACAATCGAGTTGCGGGCGTTCGGCTTGGCGACAAGGGCTTGGATAAAAACGGCAAGCCGAAACCTAATTACGAACCTGGCGGAAACATTCTAGCGAAAGTCACGGTGCTCGGTGAGGGTCCGCGCGGCTCGTTGACTAAACAGGTGATTCCTCGTTTGAGACTTGATGCGGGATGTAATCCACAGGTCTACTCACTCGGCGTAAAAGAGATTTGGGAAGTGCCGTCAGGCAGGTTCGAGCCCGGATTGGTTTATCACACTCTTGGATTCCCGCTTCCGTCAGATACCTATGGCGGCGGATGGATCTACGGAATGAAGAACAACCTGTTGGACATCGGTTTTGTCACAGGTCTCGACTACCGCGATCCATTAACAGATCCGCAAAAGAATTTTCAAAAGTTCAAAACCCATCCATATATTAAGTCGCTCATTGAAGGTGGCAAGATGGTCGGCTACGGCGGAAAGACCATAACCATGGGCGGATACTGGTCGAAACCGAAACCGTACGCTGAAGGTTTATTGCTGACTGGAGAATCGGCAGGACTGCTGAACTCACAGCGGCTCAAAGGCATTCATATGGCGATCAAGTCGGGAATGCTGGCCGCAGAGACGATTTTCGAAGCGCTGCAGCGAGACGATTATTCGTCGGAAACCCTGTCGCGTTACGATTCAAAACTGAAATCGAGCGCTATCGAAAAAGAGCTCTATAAGGTTCGGAATTTCCATCAGGGATTCGAAGGCGGATTCTGGAGCGGGATGTTCCACACTGGTTTACAGCAGATTACAGGCGGTCGAGGTCTGCGGGCTCGCTATACGGGGAAGGCTACGCACGAACACATGCGCAAGCTCAAAGAGTACTATGGAACGACACAGCCGCTGCAGAAATATGCTGAGCTGAAGTTCGATGGAAAATTCCTGTACGACAAGCTCGGCGATATTTATGAATCCGGTACCAAGCATGATGAAAATCAACCGTGTCATTTGAAGGTCGCCGACCTCGATATCTGTCGAAACCGATGCGTTGAAGAGTTTGGGAATCCGTGCCAACATTTCTGTCCGGCCAGTGTTTATGAAATGGTCGAAGATTCGGAGGCAAAACACGGCAAGACTTTGCAGATCAATTTTTCGAACTGCATCCACTGCAAAACGTGCGACATTATGGATCCTTACGAGATTATTACGTGGGTGCCGCCCGAGGGCGGTGGCGGGCCAAATTATACGCAGATGTAATCTCGCTAATGCCGAAATTGATAGATCGAAAGATCCGTATTCGGCAACCTTCGGTCATTATCAGGTGATATATGGATGAAGGCGATATAGTCAGCAAAGGCAACGATTTTCTAAGGGTTCTGCAAAGCGGTCAGGAACTGGTTCAGGAGTTAGTGACCGAGACGACCGAATTGCGCCAGCAAACTGCCCTGCTGCAGGAAAAGCTGGATGCCGCGCAGAGCGAAGTCAAATCGCTGTCCGATCTTGCCCAAACGCTGGAAGCACAAAAACGAGAATTGGAGCAGAAACGAGCCGGACTGGAAACTACCGTTTCCGAAATCCTGTCCAGTGCTGCCGAGTCCAGCGAACAACATCAGCGCGAAATTGATTCGTTGAAAGTGGGTCTTGACTCGATCCGCAAAGAGATGGAAGGCGTCCAGCAGGAGTTGCAGAATCGCAATTCGGAACTGGATGCCCGCAAGGCAGAGTTGACCGCCGTCCGCAGCGAATTGGACGCGGCATTGGCGGAGCTGGATACTCGCAATGGCGCGCTTAACGAAAAAGACCGTGCGCTTGCAAAAGCGGAGCGCCGGATCGCTGAAAGCGCCTCGCAACAGGCCGCGCTTTCCAGTCATCTGGATGAACTGCAGCGTCGGACCGATGCGGCAGAGCAGCAAAGCCGCGAACTTGAACAACGCGCAGGCTCTTTCGAGACCCAATACAATAACGCGGCTACTGAACTGGAGAACCTTCGAGCGAGTATTCGTAGTCTGGAAGAAGATAAAGAAGGCGCGTCGTCGGAATTAGCAAGACTTCAGGCGGCGTTGACTGAATCCGAGCGGAAGAATGACAGCCTCGCTAATCTCTATCTGGCAGCATTTGCTTTACATCGCACTTTGGATTGGTCCGAAGTTCTGCAGGCGTTGGGCGAGATCCTAACGAATCAGGTGGGGCTTGCCGCATATGCGATCGCACTGACGAACGATAACGGACTGGAAACTGTCGCATCGCGGGGAAGCGTTCCAGAAAGGCTTCCACTGGAGGGGGCAATAGGCGAGGCCTTTATCGGAGGCTCCGCGGTTTTTCCAGAATCGCAGGAATATGGACCTGGTGAACCGTTCGCGGTTGTGCCGTTGACTACCAACGACAACACTGTTGGCGTGATGGCCTTATACCAGATGTTGCCTCAGAAAACCTCCCTGACTGCTGGAGATCAGGAACTGCTGGCGTTACTTTCCAGATTAGCGGCGACGGCGCTGGTTGGGGCAAGGTTAAACCTGCAGTCCAGGAACGGGCGCTCAGTATTACGAAATTTTCTAACGCGGTTCAGAAGTCAGAACAGGGAACAGGCGAGCTAGAAATTAACAGACTCGTTTTTGATGTTAAGGATTCGAATAAACCCCAGATTGGCGGAATAAGAAACTATCAGACTATGCCGAAGTTCCTGGTCATCGACGACTCACCACTGGTGAGATCACTTGTCACAATTGCGCTAAGCCGCATTCCCGATTCGGAAGTCACCGAAGCAAGTGACGGTGTCGATGCCCTGAAGAAAATGCTGGCAGATCGTTTTGACCTGATCCTGGCCGATATCAACATGCCCTTGATGGATGGACTGAAGCTGGTCTATCTGGTTAGAAAAAGCCCAACCATGAAAAACGTCCCGATAGTTTTTATTACGACCGAAGGGACAGATGTAGACCGCGAACGTGGCATGGCATTAGGAGCCGACGCCTACATTCCAAAACCTATCTATGGACCAAAGCTTCGCGAAGTCGTCAATTCACTTCTCAGTCGCAATGGCAACGAAAAGGCAAATGAAGGCTGAATCGATTGGTCCAATAAACCGATGTACCGGTTGCGCACAGTCGGAGGAAAGCGGAACCCAGTTAAAAACTGGGGGTTGCCTGAAAGGGTTTTCTTTGCGTGTGGCGCCTGCCATATCCTTGCATATGCGTTTCTCGATGCGTATCCCAATGCTGGGTTCCGTCCGATCTGGATTCGCCCTATCGAAAGTTACACCGGAAATCACATAGTCGTGGTTCGCGACCACCTCGTATTCGATTATCATGGCTATTCCCACTGGCCCACACTGATTAACCATATGAAGCGAAAAGCAAATCGATGGTGGCCCGGATGGGACGCTGAGCTGATCGAGCTTCGCAAAGAGGTCTTAATATCTGAAGTAGAATCTCGAATGCATCAGGGACTCTGGCTCAGAGAACCGCTGCAATATTTGCATAATGCACTTCCACGGGCAGAACGGTACCTGCATCGGTTTCCCGCTCCAACTTTGAGATAGAGCAGTTGCGATTTAGCCTCTTGCAATGATGAACAACTTAGACGGCTAAAAAGCCAGAGCCCAGCGCATGATGCGCTGGGCTCTGGCTTACTGACTGTAGCATTATTGGTTTTATCAAACGCGAGCGATCACACAAACGTTCTCGCTGGCGTTCAATAAGGAACTAGAACAGATCCGCGTACCCTCGGCTCTTCAGCCATCTTGGCGAATCCCACGACCGGCTTTCACTCATGCTTATCCACGAGTTTGCAATCGCGGAACCCTGACCAAGATTCGATGCGAGCGGAGGCATCGGTCCTGGAACAACTGGCAGAGTATGAATGTTGCCAGCCAGGAAGTTTGCCAATGTGACCAGATCCTGAATCGTGATCTGACCATCCTGGAAAGTATCGCCGGCAAGTTTCTGCGTCGGAGTCGGTGTGATGTTGCCAGCGATAATATTAGCCAGAATTACCAGGTCAGTGACCGTAACCTGCTGGTCGCCGCTGACATCGCCTGGCGTAAAGTTGACGACGTTTATATTAACCGTCTGCGGAGCCGAATCGACGACGCCGTCATTTACTTTGAAGGTAAACGAATCGCTGCCGGTGCTGGTTCCCGTATAGGTGAACGTGCCCGTTGTGGCGTTCAGATTTGTGATATTGCCCTTTGTCGGCGGAGTCACAATCGCAAACGTTAATGGATCATTATCAGGATCAGTGCCAGTCAGTGTCTGGTTCGTAGCGGCATTTATAGTCGCTGTAAACGATGACGTATTTCCTGACGGCGGATGATTCGTGGTTGATCCCGATCCTGTCAAGTTGATTATCGGGTTAGGATTCGAGCTGCTGTTGCTGGTGACATTTATCGTTCCGCCGAACGGTACAGTGTTGTCGGGTGCGAAGTTGATCGAAATCTGCATGCTGGCTCCGGCGTTGAGTGTTGTCTGAGCTCCGGCAGTGATTCCGCTCAAGCTGAAATGAGCATCGCTTGGTGCTGACAACGTGAACGTCAGTGTGCCCGTGCCGAGATTACTGATTGTCAGTGGCTTGGTTGAAATACGGCCGACCTTGAACGGACCGAAATCAACGCTTGTCGCTGACAAACTCAACTGCGGCGAGCCGACGCTTGCCGACAGATTCAGAGTATTCGGCGATGTCGTTCCATTGCTGGTGATAATGACCGACGAATTGAACGTTCCTGCGTTCGCGGTATTTAGATTAACCGAGAAGCTAATGGATGTTCCGGCGCCAACAGTCGCCGGGAACGTGGGTTTACCTGTCACCGAGAACGGCGCCGCGGGATCGCTTATGTTTGATATCACCAGGGTATCCGGACTGTTGTTCTGCAATGTCACCGTCACTGGATTCGGATTGCTGTTTTGCAGAATATTAGTGAACGTCACCGGAGATGGATTAAGCAAGAATCCTGGCGAAACGCCAGTAGCAGACAGTGTTACGGTCGCAGGCGAGCCAGGTGCATCGCTTGTGATTGTAAACGTGCTGCTCATCAGACCTCGCGCATTCGGCGTCAGCGTGGCAGTGAACGTGATGTTGTTTCCAGCCGCGACTGTCGCAGGCAGCGTGGGTAAGCCAGTCAATCCGAAGGTGCCAGCGTTTGCGGGTGTTGACGCTCCCGGAGTGCCAATCGCGCTGATGTGCAGATCGGCAGAGCCTGAGTTCATCACGGTTACGGTCGTTACTGCCGGTTTTCCGGTGGTCGCGTTGCCGAACGAAGTCCCGCTGACCGATATCGCCGGCTGAGCACCTGATCCTGTCAGGTTCACTACCAACGGCGTGTTCGTCGCATTGCTGGTCACGTTAAACGAGCCGCTAAATGGTCCGGCACTTGGGGGCAGGAACTGGACATTGATCGCTGCTGAGAAGCCAGGAGCAATCACTATAGGCAGTTGAGGTTGCGTCGGAAAACTGAAAGCTCCAGTCGGCTGAGTGACGGCCGAAATTGAAACATCGTTTGGACCGGTGTTCGTTAGGATCACGGCCTTGGTTACAGGCGTGCCCGGCGCTGACGCGCCCAGGTTTGTTGCCGACGCAGCCAGTGTTCCCACGCCCGACTTTATCAGCGCGCGAATTGCTACGTTGCCAGGGAGACCATCGTTGTCGAGTAAATCGAAGTTTATACCGTCCAGCGACGAATAAGATGCTCGTTGCGATCCCTGAGCTATGTTATTAACGATGTCGTCCGTATCGTCCGGGATGGGGAATGTTCCAGGCTGGTTGATGATTTTGTAGCCGACAACGAAATCACCACCATCGCCGGGGCCAGAAAGTGTTACATTCGGCACGGGAACAGCAAAGTACTGATCCAGGACCGGAACAGTCACATCAACTGTCTGGAAAGTCAAACTGCTGATGCCCAGACGATTCGGATCGCTTGCGCCAGTGAAGGGCGGATTGGCGCCCACAAAGATCGTGACCTTATCACCCACCGCAACGCCGTTGCCCGACAGGAACTCCAATTCGACCTGATTAAGCGTTGCCGGATAAGTGGCGGGGGTTAACTTGTTTGCAACGAAAAATGGAGTTGGAATATTAATGCCCTTCAGACCAATGTTGTCTCGTTGATCGAACACGCCATCGTCGACTTTGAGCTCATTCTCAGGTGGTGTGTTAATCGGCAGCAGACCGCTCAGGACAAGATTCCCGCCGTTGCCCGCGTTCGGCGAAGTTACCTCAATGAAGTAGGTCGTTCCTGCGGTGGCCGTGAAGGTCAGCGACGATTGCGGAGCTTTACCTGGCGTTGTCGAATCGTTGTTGCAGCCATTGGTGACAGGAGTGAAAGCATTGCAGGATCCAGTATAGACCGCAAGTATTGTGTCATAGTCGCTTCCAAAGGTGTTCAAGGAAGCCGTTCCGTTCTGGGTTGCTGTGAACTTGAACCACACACTGTGGCTGCCGACTATATTGGCGGCGCATTGAATCGGTGGGTCGTTTACCGCCCCGCTCTCTGTTGTGGCAAGTTTGGTGTCCTGCGCAATGGAAAAAGCCTGCGTAGTGATTACTGTGGCGACTGAACAGTTATCATTCGCGTCTGAGCCTAGACCGGTACCGCTCAGGCTAACGACTTTCGCGCCGTGTGCCGGATCGGTGCTGTTTATGGTGAAAGAACCGGTGACCTGACCACCGCCGGTCGGGTTGAAGTTAACATTAAAAGCTGTCGCGGACTTTCCAGGCTGGATGGTCAATGGGAACCCTGGCAAATTCGTCACGGTAAACGGTCCCGTTACAGCGGTGATGGAATTGACTGTCAGCGCCGCTCCTCCGTTGTTTACAATCGTCAAGGGCTGAGTTGAAGAACTGTTTTTATTCGTCGTGCCAAAACTCAGCGCTGGCGCCAATTGATCGGTAACTTCCTTTAAGCCTAATACCGCGTTCGGAGCCAGACTTGTCGATGAGGCAAACGCCGAGGCGCCATCGACAAGGCCGAAACCGGTCTGATTATCGAAGCCAGCCGTTAACGGTGGGTTACCGGTCATATCGATAGCGCTGCCGGTTATGATGTTTGTAATTTGCGTGTTTGTCAGCGTGGGCTTCACGGATTTTATCAGTGCCGCCAAACCAGCCACTTGAGGCGCCGCGGCCGATGTGCCGAAGAAAGGACTGAAGAAGAACGGCTCCTGTCCCCGGTCAAAGATCTGTCCGATACGGACGCTGATACCATCGACAGCCGTAACTGTAGGCAATTGTGATCTGGTAACTGGAGCCTGTGAATTGCCGTTGGCATCGAAAAGAATCGTTGCCGGACCTTGCGAAGTGAATGCTTCCGGTATTGTAGGCGTCTGTGAATCCGCCGCTCCGACTACCAAAGCTTCAGTAACCAGGGAATGCCCTGTAACAGCATTACCGGGAACATTGAAGAGGTGGCCCGAGGTCGGGAAATTATTAGGGAAGATTATAAAGTTGAACGTGATTTTCGAAGCCTGGCTGACCAGAGTCTTCTCTGCAATCACAATACCGACACGCTGCCGGCTTGTTGCCTGACTCGACAATATGTATTCAAAATCCTCTTCTGGATCGGACGTCTGATTAGGGTCGTTTGGATCCGGATTTAGCTTTTGTATAAAGGTGCTTTCGCCGATTTCGGCCTTCGTATCCATGTCGACCAGAAAGATATCGAAGTTATCCGCGGCTTTTCCAAACGCATCGCTCCACTGAAGAGTAATCTGAAGATCGTCGCCCGGATCCAGCGTGAAAGTGTCTGCTATCTGTGTCGGGTCCGTTGATGAGAAGCTATGAAGAAATGGCCAATCAACGGCATCTATATCAGGAAACGTGCCTGGATTCGCAACGCGGTTGTAACCGCCGATATAGTGATCCAGCGAGTCATTACCGGCTGATGTAACGTATATTCCGCCGCCTGTAACGAAGCTGCGAACCGTGGTGGCGATAATGCCGTCCTGGAATTTCGGCTCGTCCAGAAAAGTTATGTCGTCAACGATTATCTGACAGCCGTCAGCCTTCATTTGGTTTATGGCGCTGACCATGTCCATGCCTTTTTGAAAGCCCTGGGTAGTGTTGGGATCAAGGAAGCTGGCGATCGGTCCGTCGAATTCGATAGTCGCGCCAGGAGCAACGTCGTGGATCACCTCTATTAATGCCGTTCCTTCATCGCCGGCGTTGTCCGGATTAGTCGTATCGGTGAACAACACACTTGCCGTGGACGGAGCGTCGCCAGTCACAACAGAAAGACTCAAATCGGAGACATTGTCCGAAATGACGCCAACTTTTACTCCTGCTCCCGCGTTTGTAGGCGTATTGAAAAAGAGGTTGCGGATGACGTCAAAATGATGAACTTTGTCGCCTTCGTTATTTACACGTCCTGATCGAGTTTTAGGATAACTTGGCCTGGTCACACCCTTAACGAAATTCAATCCCGCAAGGGTCTTAATGGAGTTGTAAGGAACTGTTCCCCGAACGATATTTTTGTTCGCATCGCCGAACTTCAATTTTAGTCCTTCTTGTTCCAGACGCGAGACTCTGTCGGCCGACATTGAATCGACGTTGATGTTCACGTCGATTTCGCCGCTGTCATTGATTCGAAGAGTTTTGCTGGACAGATCGCTCAACCTGTTTGATTCCAGCGTCGGCAGCTCGCCTCTGACTCGCTTTTGGGCCGTTTCCGTCAGGGCGAGAATTCCCATATCGATTTTGCGCTCAGTTGGTGTCAGGGCATTGCCTTTTTTGCGCAACAACACGTCAGACAGCTGTCGTTGCACCTGAGACTTTGGCGTTACCTGCCGACCGGCGGATTCGGCCTTGGCAATCACTTGCTTCTTAAACCGTCGGCCGCCGTTTGCGTTTGCGGACCTTTGAATCGAAAAGACCGTCGACATGACGAACACGAATAACAGGACCACCAATGATCCACGAAAGGCAAAACGCCTGTTCATTGTTGCTCTCCTCACTTTCATCCTCAGCCGAAACTCTAATGGCATTTTCTGATCTCTCATTGTTATGATCTTATGATTGCGTTTCCCGAAACATCCTGGGCGGAGGCCGCGGCAAGGCTTAGAGCTCAAACACAGTCCGTTATCGATTATGGCCAGAGCGTCACTGGCCGCACATCAGGCCGTTTAGACCGAAACCCACACTCTATGTTTCTGGACTGGATTTGATCCCATGAATCTTAATGCAGCAGATCATCGCCGGATGGGGGCATTGACTAATCACAACTCCAATCACAAACTACTCAAGCAAGTCTGAAAACGTCCCTCGCATTGCAGATTTGCAAGCAGTCAAATCCGAGAGAGATTACGAACACAGAGATATTACGTACCCGGATGACTTTGGCTAGCAGACTCGCTTTACAACCTGTTTTATTGATTCCAATCTATGTATTAGACGGTAGGGAAAGAATACCAGATTATTTCTCAAATATGCACATTTCCCGCCGTTTTTTTAACATTCTGCGAAATATCTACTCGATTCGTAACAAGTCACCAATGGAAGCATTTGGCTTGGTAACTTAGTTAACCCCAGTCTTGAGTTGATTAGGCGGAAATGATGTTTACGTGACGCAAATTGTGCCACAACAGTTTCAGCCTAATCGCATTCCACAATCCTTGCCAGGATCGGGAGAATACCCGATCCACAAACAGTTGCCAGAGTTG
>DASRDY010000016.1:0-8505 GCA_035652355.1 Blastocatellia bacterium | reverse complement strand
CGTAAAATGACCTCTTGTATCTTCATCGCCCGCTCCGCTGCGGTCTCACAATAAAACTTCATACTGAAGTTCTACCGCAACCGCTCAAAAGCGGACATTTCATTTGCTAATTCGACCGGTCACTTCATTTGCTAACGACATCCGGCCAATAAAGTATTGATCGAGGCCTGCCGATTGTGTTAGAGTACCCGAGCTTCAGTGGTCCTACAGTTTTAAATAATTGAATTTATTTTGGAGGTACGGAGTGCTCAGCCATAAAAGACTGAACATCTCGATTATTTGTCTAGCTATAATATTCGCCGCGGTAATGCCAGCGGTCGCGCAGGATGGCGCCACAAGACCGCGCCGTGTAAACCCGCAGCCCCAAACCCAGACAACAGAGACAACTTCAACACAAACGACACAAACCACTCAAAAGAATCTGCCGCGGTTTGATGGTACTCTGGCAACAGAAGATATCAGACTGCCGTACGTCGGAGCCTTTTCTGCTTTCCGAATTAATTTGATGCAATCTATTGAGTCGTTACTCGGAACCCCGTATCGGTACGGTGCGAACGGTGATGGTTACGGAATCGATTGCTCAGGCTTTGTCTGGCGCGTCTATCATCAGGCCGGACTTGATTTCCAGCGCACCAGCGCGGCCGATATGTTTTACAGGTTTCCGGCCGCAACCGACGAGCAGAAAACACAGTTCGGCACGCTGGTTTTCTTTAATAACCTGGGTCACGTCGGAATAGTGAAAGACAAAGACCATTTTTATCACGCATCATCACATCAGGGCGTGACACTGTCGTCTTTCAAAGGATATTGGGAAGATCGGATCGTCGGCTATCGCGTCGTTCAGCTCACAGCGGAATAAGATATATTTATTCAAAAAACAAAAAGCCCGATGCATACTGAATAGAGTGCATCGGGCTTTTTGTTTTGTCTCGACGGATCCTATCGATTGGTCGCTGGGTTATCGGATTGATCGTTAATATGGCTGTGACTGAATCCTTGCGCCTGCGAACGTTTATTCGAAGGCCCGAAGTCAAAGAGAATCGCAATGCTCAGAGCAAGAACCGCAAGTAAAGCGAACACGAATATCCTGATAACACGCATTATCGTTCTCTCCGACTCAAAGAATACTCTAGAAAACTGTCGATAAGTGACTTTGCATTACTTCGCAAATGGCTTGACGCGATCGATGCTTGCTTTAATGCCGGGATAAGATCCCTTCGACAACTCGTCCGCCTTCATATACGCCTGAAGCGCCTGAGTAAATTTTGCGCCTCTCGCCTTTTCATCCTGGATACGAGCGCCTTCGGCTTCGTATGAATAGCCCAGGAAATTAAAAACTCCGGGATCGGTTGGCATCAGTTGCGCTGCCTTTTCCAGTGCTGCCTGCGCAGGACCCCATTGTTCGTTCGCTGCCAACACTTGACCATACGCGAATAATATTGATCCGTTGGTCGGGTTAGCGTCGGATGCTTTCTTTAATTCGCCTGCGGCCTCTTTGTATTGTTTATTTCCCAAATATGCCTGACCCAGTAGCAGCGCAGTATTGGCATCATCACGGACCGCCTTCAACTGCTGAGCCGATTTGATCGCTTCAGCGTAACTCGCGGCGTCATTGTTGTCTCTTGCCTTCTGCAGATAAAGCTGAGTCGTAAGTTCCAGCGTGCCCGCGCTGTTTGGCGACAGTTTCGCCGATTTGTCCAGAGCTCGTAATGCCGCATCTTTGTTGTTCAGCTTCAGGTGAACGGCGCCCAGGTAATAATAATTTTCCGCGGTTTCATTCGCTTTTGCGGCCGCCTCAATCAATGGCAGCGCGTCGGCATATTGACCTTTATTGAAATATGCAATTCCCAGAGCGAAGTTAGCAGCTTCGTCCGGCTGATGATTCTGATCGCTCAATTCAACGGCCTTTTTTAGCGCAACGATGGCTTTGTCATAATCATTCATCTTGATCTGGCAGAGACCGATTAATCTGTATGCGTCTTCGCGCGCCGGGCTTCGCTTTACCCCTTCCTCGAATGCGACCAAAGCCTTGGGAAACTGCCCTTGCTGATATAGAGAAAAACCGCGGTTCAAATAGGTTTGCGCATCGTCCTGACCAAATGTCACAGACGAGACCGCAAATATGATACCTATAAAAATGAAAGCGCGAAGAATTCGATTCATTAATTCGTTACTCCTGACAACGGACGAAACTCGCTCTATTCTCGATTCGTCACATAATGACTGGAACTTTATCAACTCTTTCGGCGCCTCAGAAAATCGAAAATCGCTGATTATCCAATCGGGTACGCAGCCTCTGCTGCAGTGATATGCTGGGTGCGCATAATTGTGCTGTTTTTTCTCTGTACTCATAAATCAATTTAGCGTACATGCAGCTATTGTCAAGGCGTGGCAGCTGATTGGTTTTCAATGAAAGATCCTGACAAATCCGTATTCACTGTGGCCATTTGATGTCCAACTTTGGACAGATCAATGTGGACTAATCGCAATGGCCGGAGTAAAATGAATTTACTGATTCTGAATTAATCAGTCACCCAAGACCCAAACTGCAAACTCCCACAGCTGGGTTTTCGGATCTCTCCCCTTAAGTTACCTTGATTAAACTGGAAGATGAGATATTTAACCGGCGATGTGTGGAACATTCATTCCGCATCGCAACTTCACGGGGAAAAATGAGACTTTACATCGCGAATCTTTCGCCGAACGTGTGCGATACACAATTGCAGCAACTGTTTGCGAAGTTTGGACAGGTGCTCAGCATGGAGATCAGCTGGGTTAAAAAGGCGGGCCGCATAGCCGGCAGTGCAATCCTCGAAATGCATAATTCCGAAGCAATGGCGGCGTTAAAGGGCTTGAATGGGCAAGCGTTTCACAGCCGTCGGTTGTATATAGCGCCTTTATCCTACGCGGCCAGCGCAAGGAAAAAAGCGCAGTCGGAGGAAGCGTTTAAGAACGCAAGCGCTGGTCATTAATTCTGAAAACAAGTTATTCTGGCCTATAGTTTTGTCAGCACGCCAAAGCTATTGCAAAGACAGGCCCTTTTGTCTTATCCTTCGGCGCGTCGGTCCGTTTTACCCCTGATCGTTTGTGATTTCGCCTTTGTCTTAGTTTGTCTGGGTACAATTCTGCCATGTTTGTTGGGACTGAATGGTTAGTTGATGCCGCCGAATGCGACAGTGATTCGCTTTGCAACGTCGTTACGCTTCGAAGTCTGCTCAAGCGCGTCATTGCGGAGCTTGACCTGAAGGCGATAGGCGATATTGTTCTCCATCAGTTTCCATCGCCTGGTGGAATAACCGCGTTCGTTTTGCTCACGGAATCTCATCTCACGTGTCACACCTATCCCGAATTCGGCATCGCGACCTTTAATCTTTATTGCTGTCGGACACGACCAGAATGGCAGTGGAAAGATCGTTTGGCTGAAGCATTGGGTGCGGGCATCGTGAACATTCGTAAGATGGAAAGAGAAATCGATAGCTTCGACGTTCGCTTGCAGACAACGGCCGCGGGGCAAAGGAGCGAGCGATGACCATCAGCCAGGCGAACTGCCCATCATGCGGCGCAAATATTTCCTTTAAACTCGGATCATCGATAGTGATGATCTGTCCTTACTGTCGATCAGTCGTAGCGCGCACCGACAAATCGTTTGAAGATCTGGGCAAACTCGCGGACCTGATCGACACTGGATCGCCGCTGGCAGTCGGCGTCAGAGGTAAATATCACGGTCAATATTTTGAACTGACCGGTCGCGCACAGATGGGCCATCAGGCCGGAGGCATGTGGGATGAGTGGTACGTCTCGTTCGGCGAAGGCCATATGGGATGGCTTGCGGAGGATCAAGGCAGGTTTTATCTTACTTATGAAAGGCCGCGCGACGCTTCGGCCGCGATTCCACCAATTGAATATTTGCAACTGGGCGCTCCCGTTCCGGGACTTGATGCAAAGGAAACTTTTATTGTCGCCGAGCGAGGCGAGGCCCGCGCAATCGCGGCGGAAGGCGAAATACCCTGGCGGCTGGTGCCCGGCGAAACTTATCTCTACGCAGACATCGCTGCCGAAGGTGGAAAGTTCGGTACTATAGATTATAGCGGGCCTCAACCGATTGTCTTTCTCGGACACGAGGTGACACTCGACGATCTCGGAATCAAAGTCGTGCCGCGACCGGAGCGCACGCGAACGGTCAGCGCGGCAGCGTTGTCCTGTCCGCATTGCGGTGGGCCGCTTGCATTGCATGCCCCGGATCAGAGCGAACGAGTTGTGTGCCCCAATTGCGATTCTTTGCTGGATGTGAATCAGGGCAAGCTGATCTTTTTCAAGGCTCTCAGTCAGACGAGGGTCGAACCGAAATTCCCGCTCGGCAGTGTCGGCAAATTCGACAACGTCGACTATACGCTGGTCGGTTTTATGCAGCGCAGCGTGCACTTCGATCAAGATTATTTCTGGCAAGAGTATTTGTTATATAACCCGCAAGTCGGATTTCGCTGGCTCGTTGACAGCGATGACCACTGGAACTTCGTTCAGACTGTTCCACCAGGCGACGTTGTGGAATCAGCGAAGGCAGCGACCTATAAAGGCAAAACGTTCAGAAAATACCAGGACGCAATTGCTAAAGTCAGATATGTCGCAGGCGAATTTTATTGGAAAGTTGCGGCAGGAGAACAAGTCCAGGCGGTCGATTATATCCATCCGCCTGAAATGCTTTCAAAAGAGGTCACGCGTCCTGACAGTCACGGACATCAGGGTACCTATGGTGAGATCAATTACTCGCTGGGCACTTATATCAGCCTTAAAGATGTCGAACGCGCATTTAACGTCACCAATCTGCCAAAACCGACAAATGTCGCCCCTAATCAGCCGAATCCACGTAAAGGAGTTGGGCTTTACTGGCTGATAATGACGGTGATTCTTTTGTTTGTGGCCGTCGTTTCAACCGTGGCGTTTCCGTCAAAATTGATAACGACAATTCCTTACACTTTTCAGCCGTTGCCGAACGCTGACGGCACGCAGGTAGTCTTCACCGAGAAAATTCAATTACTGGGTAATCGAAATATTCAAGTAAGCGGCACTGCGCCGATTGATAACACGTGGTTATATGCGGAAGGCGATTTAATCAACGAGGATACAGGATTGGTTCAGTCATTTTCATTGCCAATCGAGTATTACCACGGCGTCGACGACGGCGAAAGCTGGTCAGAGGGCAGCCAGACAAAGGACACCTACTTATCGTCGCTGCCTGCTGGAACCTACACATTGAGGATTGAGGCCCAGTGGGAAAAGTGGCAGGAACCTGCCAGCATGAATGTAACGATCAAACAGGGTGGAACGCGCGGACTGAATCTTATCCTCGCATTGAGCGTACTACTGATTTTCCCGATATTAGGCTGGTTCCGAAAGATTGCGTTTGAACGACGACGATGGGCAGACAGCGATTTCAGTCCTTACGGTTCAAGTTAGAAACCCGTAAGAGAACGTTAGGAGAACGAGTGTTTAGAAAATTCTATCTGATATTCGGGACAGGAGTGATTCTGTTCTATTCGGTGGCCGCGTTTCGTGGATGGGAAATCGGAACTCCGAAACGCGAAGTATTATCGCCTGATGTCAGACGTTCGCCAGGCGGTTACCGGTCTTTCCACTTCTGGCACTCTGGATTCCATGGAGGTAAATGATGCCAACAGATCCTTTTGCGAAAGCAATGATTACTACCCTTGCCTACACGGTTTTTGGGCTTATCGTTTTTGCGATTGCTTTTGTAATCATTATCAAGGTTAGTCCCTTTTCGGTGCGTAAAGAAATAGAGGATGATCAGAATACATCGCTGGCAATATTGATCGGCTCCGTGATTATCGGCATTGCTCTAATCATCGCAGCCACTGTACACGGTTAAAAACTATCAGATTTTGGTCGGGTTCGGTGAGTCGGAACCGACAAGATCATCGCGCCATTCAACGGCCTGTCTGGCCGTTGAATGGCGCTTTTCCGCTCATATTTATCAGGAAGTAGTACCTGCTTATGAATCGCACACCTATTTTGTTCCTTAACGTTCTTATCATCGCTACCTGCGGTCTGATTTACGAATTGCTGGCGGGAACGCTAGCCAGTTATGTTCTGGGAGACTCGATCAGAGAGTTCTCTTTTATTATTGGATTGTATCTGTCTGCACTTGGAGTCGGAGCATGGCTGTCACGTTACGTAGGCAAAGAACTGGCGCGCAGATTTATCGAGGTCGAGTTAGGCGTCGCATTGCTCGGTGGTTTCTCTGCGCCGCTTTTGTATCTTAGTTTTTCGCGCTTGGGCTTTTTCGACGTTGTTCTTTACGTCGTTGTTTTTCTGATCGGAACATTTGTGGGTCTGGAACTGCCGCTGCTGATGCGAATTTTGAAAGAGCATTTGGATTTCAAAGAATTGGTTTCGCGTGTATTAAGCTTCGATTATCTTGGATCATTGATCGCAGCGATTCTGTTTCCGATATTTCTTGTGCCCAGACTCGGACTGGTTCGCACATCGCTTCTGTTTGGATTGTTTAATGCGGGAGTAGGTCTTTACGGAACGTTCTTGATGAAATCATTGATACCCGGCAGCGTCACCGGTTTGCGAGTACGCGCCTGTTTTGTGATTGTGTTGTTGCTGGGAGCAATGTTCAGCGCAAATTACCTGACCAGCCTTGCTGAAGATGGACTCTATGCTGACGACATCATCTATACGCATTCATCACCGTACCAACGAATCTTGATTACGCGTAATCACGCCGGATTTCAGTTGTTTCTGAATGGCAACCTGCAGTTCAGCTCGGCAGACGAATATCGCTACCATGAAGCGCTGGTTCATCCTGCCATGCTGTTGCAAGGGGCACCTAAACGAGTTCTTGTCTGCGGCGGCGGTGATGGACTGGCGTTGCGCGAGATTCTTAAATATCCGAGTGTCGAGTCCGTAACCTTAGTCGATCTTGATCCAGCGATGACAGGATTATGGAAAGCATTTCCGCCGCTTGCTGAACTAAACCGGCACTCTTATTCCGATCCACGAGTAAAAGTAATCAATGCCGATGCGATGATCTGGATGGAAGAGAAAACCGATCTGTTCGATGTAGCAATCGTCGATTTCCCTGACCCGAATACCTTTGCACTCGGGAAACTGTTTACGACTCGGTTTTATCGGTTGTTGCGAGATCATTTAACCAAAGGCGCAGCAGTCGCGGTGCAATGCACATCGCCATTGTTTGCCCGACAATCATACTGGTGCATTGTTCGAACAATTGAGGCAGCAGGGTATCACGTTCGCGCTTATCAAACGGCAGTTCCGGCCTTCGGTGTTTGGGGTTTCGCGCTGGCGCAGGTTGAAGCTTTCGATCCTCCGTCGCAGGTTCAGACTTCGATACCTCTGCGGTTCCTCAACAATGAAGGGCTGGCGTCACTCTTCGATATTTCGGCGGACATGTCGCCGGTGCCGGTTGAGATCAACAGGTTGGATAACCAGGTGCTGGTTCGTTATTACGAATCTGAGTGGAAGCGCTGGAGCTGATGGTTACAGGGTTCACAAGACGCGAGATTCTGGCGGCTTTCCTTGGATTGCCGGCAGCCCTTGCTGCCTGCAAATATGCTGGCAAGACCCACCGGCTACCGGAAGGCGAAATTGTCGGCGCGTCTGATGCGTTTGGCCACAAATTCCGAGATGGTTTTCGTCCGCAGCCGTCCCAGGAAAACTGGAAAAATGTAGAAGTAGTGATCGTCGGCGGCGGCGTTGCTGGCTTATCTGCTGCCTGGCGGTTAAAGCGATCGGGATTTGACAACTTCGTAATTCTGGAACTCGAATCCGTTCCGGGAGGAACCGCTCGAAGTGGTGAATCAAAAATAGCGGCTTATCCATGGGGGGCGCATTATATTCCCGCGCCGTCGAAGGAGAATCCTGCGTTAGTGTCGCTTCTGGATGAAATGGGCGTCCTCGACGGACGAACGACTGATGGCGATCCTGTAGTTGCTGAGCAGTACATCTGCCGCGATCCTGAAGAACGGATTTTTTATCTGGGTCACTGGTACGAAGGTTTGTACCTTCGAGCCGGAGCCAGCCCCGACGATATCCGTCAATACGACCTGTTCCAAAAAGAAGTAACAAAATGGGTGACTTGGCGGGATGCTCGAGGTCGTCGTGCTTTCGCTATTCCTGTCGCTTACGGATCGGACGATGCTGAAGTTACCGCTCTCGATAAAATCTCGATGGCGAAATGGATGGACGACCACGGTTTTACGTCAACGCGCCTTCGATGGCTTGTCGATTATGCCTGTCGCGATGATTACGGTTCAATTTTAAAGGATACAAGCGCCTGGGCAGGGCTCTTTTATTTTGCGTCGCGAGTTCCAAAACAAGGCGCAGACGCCGAACCATTGATAACCTGGCCGGAAGGAAACGGACGGCTGGTTAAACATCTATACAGCAAAGTTGGTGATCGCTCCCAACTTGGGTTTGCTGCATCTGAAATTAGTCCGACTGAAAAAAACGGAAAAGCAGGCG
>DASRDY010000015.1:0-18907 GCA_035652355.1 Blastocatellia bacterium | reverse complement strand
CGTAAAATGACCTCTTGTATCTTCATCGCCCGCTCCGCTGCGGTCTCACAATAAAACTTCATACTGAAGTTCTACCGCAACCGCTCAAAAGCGGACATTTCATTTGCTAATTCGACCGGTCACTTCATTTGCTAACGACATTGCGTTCGTTTTTCCCTTGGCTCCGAGTGTCTTCCTTTGTTAGGCTTCTGTTTGGTCAATGAGCGGAATCTGTCGCTTATCATTGCTAACCATTGGGCTACCACTGTTGTTAATCTAACGCTAATCTGGTGGGACGATGCCTTCGGCTCTGGTGCTGCCCGGCCATTGCCCATCCTTTATGGGAAGTAGGAGTTAATATGCTTGCGCCAAACGCAGTTTTACAGAACCGCTATTTGATCAGGCGTTCGATCGGCCAGGGTGGTATGGGAGCCGTGTATGAAGCTTTGGATCAGAGATTCGACGGCATAGTCGCGGTGAAAGAGACGCTGCACACCGACGAACAGGCGCGCAAGGCGTTCGAGCGCGAAGCTCGATTGTTATATGGCTTGCGCCACCCTTCGCTTCCACGCGTTATCGATCACTTCATAGAAGACGACGGCCAATTCCTGGTGATGGATTACATTCCGGGCGACGATCTGGAAAAGCTTCGTCAGCTGGCTGGCGGCAAATTCGAAACAGCCAAAGTGCTGTCGTGGGCCGACAGACTTCTGGAAGCATTAGAGTATTTACACGGACAGCAGCCACCGATTATTCATCGCGATATAAAACCGCAGAATCTGAAACTAACCCCTGCCGGCGAAATAATATTGCTGGATTTTGGCCTGGCTAAGGGATCTACAGCGCAAAGCTCGCAAAATACCACCGGTTCAAGCATCGTCGGGTATACGCCGAATTACGCTCCGCTGGAACAAATACGAGGCGCGGGTACCGATGCCCGTAGCGACGTGTTTTCGCTTGCGGCAACGATGTACATACTGCTGACCGGCACGATTCCTCCGGATGTCATCACGCGGGTTGCAGAGGTTCACGCAGGGCTTGCGGATCCGCTGAAACCGGCTAACCAGTTAAACCCTGAAGTGCCACCAGCAATCGCTTCGGTTTTGAGCACCGCGATGACGATCAATCGCGAGCACCGCCTGCAGTCGGCCGCAATCATGCGCAAACAATTGCGTGATGCTAACAATCTGGTCGTTTCAACGAATACAGAGGCAGCGACTGTTTATGTACAGACTCCATCAGGACGTCGGACTCCTGTTCCCGCAGCCAATGCTCCCATCACGCCGAAGACTCCCGTAACTGCGCCTCTGCCGCCACCGCAAGCGGCAACGCCCGGACCTCAACCCGGCGCGGCCGTCGCGCAGTCGCCCGCGGTTGCAAAGACCGACGCGATCAAAAAACCTGTCGAAGGTCCGGTATTCTCTCGTGCTCCGGTGGTCGCTCCGGCAACCGCTCAGACATCAGCTCCGGCAGTATCTCCAACCAGCCAGCGCAACCAGACGTCCTCCTCTGTAAGAGGCGATTTTCCGTCGCAACGACCTGTGACAGTCCGACCAGTCGAGCAAAAGAAGAGCAAAGTCGGACTGGTCATCGTTGGCCTGCTTATCCTGGGGATAATCGCAGCAGGATTGGCCTTTTATCTTGTACAACCCGGTCCCGACTCCGCAACCAAAGAACAACAAACTATTGATGCAAGCAATAATCCCGATGCTTCAGGAACGGTATTTCAAACGATGTCCCCATCACAGCATTTGGCCGCCGCAAAACAGTTACTGGCCGGTGGCGCAAGCGCGGCGCAACTCGGCAAGGCAAGAGATCACCTGAATGCGATTCCCGAATCATCACCGGAATATAAGGACGCACAACCATTGATACAGGAGTTGGAATCGCGAATGAAAGGCAATGGGCCACAAAAAGGGGGTCGTTAAACGACCCCTTTTCCAGGAGATTAAGGAGATTTTCTCAGAACGCGAAGACTACAAATCAATCCACTGTCATTACTATTAACGTTGCGTCATCCAAAAAGTTCCCACTACTGTATTCGGATACCTCGGCCATAATCTTTTGCTGAAGCGCGGAAGCCGTTGCCCCGCGATTATCTTTCAACAGTTCTATCAACCGATCTTCTCCGAATTCAATGCCATCATCGTTCCTGATCTCTGTTATACCGTCGGTAAAGATAAGCAGTGTGTCACCCGAACGCAACTGGACTTCCGTTTCCTTGTAAGACCATTCAGGAAACTCGCCCAGAACCGCGCCACCATCAGCATCCAATCTAACTACAGTGCCGTTATCGCGAAGCAGAATCGGTGCATTGTGGCCTGCATTGGTATAACTCAGGCGTCGTTGCTGAGTATTCAACGAACAGTAAAAGAACGTAACGAATTTACCAGAGGCCGTGTTGTTGCAAATTACGCGATTGATCCGCTCGGTCAA
The DNA here is from genome assembly GCA_035652355.1 of Blastocatellia bacterium. Lineage (GTDB taxonomy): Bacteria > Acidobacteriota > Blastocatellia > DASRDY01 > DASRDY01 > DASRDY01. The sequence goes on along the minus strand of DASRDY010000015.1, from coordinate 16,492 downwards.
CTTTGAAGGAGCAATTTCGGCCGATGCGAAAGCCTTTACCATCGCCTGAACGTTCGACATCAACAGAGCGGCTGGCATTCCCTTGCCAGAAACGTCTGCGATGCAGAGCCCGGCCGAATCCTCGTTGAATTTTAGAACGTCGAAGTAATCTCCGCTGATTGTTCCAGCCGGTCTCCACGCAGCGGCGATATTGTAACCGCGAACCTGTGCGATCTGTTTTGGCAGCAGTCCCTGCTGAATTTCGCGCGCTTCCTCGAATTCCCATTCCTGTCGGCGCAAACGAGCGTTGTTAATGCCGACGCTGACTATTTCGGCGATCTCTGCAAGGAATTCCTGATCGGGTGGATCGTACTCGAAACTCGAAAGCTTTGGTCCAGCGCCGATATATCCAATCAACTCATCTCGGAAATAGATTGGCGTGCAGAGAGTACTGCTGGATTTAATCAGATTCGCTTTTTCGCTTGTGGGTAAATCCGCATGAATAATGTTAGGGAGCGGATCTGGTTTATAGAGTCGCCCTGTATTTCGCGCCCACGTCTGCGCCAGTGAATTCGCTGCCACGCTGGAAACGCCATAGGAGTGCTCACCGTTGCCAGTGGTTAAAATTACAACCGAACGACTTTGCAGAGAGCGTCGAACGTGATCGGCAACCGAATTGAGCAGAATCTGCAGGTCCTGAGCCCCGTGTACTTCTTTGGTCAGCAGCTTCTTTTCGCATTCAAAGAAATGATGTTTGCGCGCAACTTGCCCTCTCTCGATCTGCGCGCGCAGAGTGGTTAGCAGTCGGCTGTTTTCCCAAGGCTTCTGAACGAAGTCACGGACACCGCGTCGCATCGCTTCGACCGCAAGCTCGACGCTTCCCCACGCTGTCATCACAACGATCGGCAATGTATCGTCCAGATCATGAATGCGAGTCAGCAGGTCCAGGCCTTCCTGTCCCGAGGTAGTGTCGCGAGCATAGTTGAGGTCCATCAGGACAATATCAAAATCATGGTTTTGAACGGCCTCGATTACCGCTGCGGGAGATGAAGCAGCTTCGGTCTGATAGCCTTCGCCCTTTAAAAGCAGGCGAAGAGCTTCGAGGACGTCAGGTTGATCATCCGCGATCAGGGTTCTGGGTGTGGTTGAATATAAGCTAGCCATCGACATCATTTTTTAATACCCCACTGCAACACGCGCTTTTCTTTTGTCGACCTGTCTGACTCGTTACTCTCACATGAAGTAACGTATGTCATCATCAGGAGTTTCTTTTTTCTCAACCCTGCCTACTCTCGTATAACAGACCTGCGTCCATTCTGTGAGTGACCGTAAAATGAAAAAGGTCGCAAAAACAACGGCCATTTCCGGCCAAGAGAGTTGTGTTTGCCGATCGTTATTCTTGCATCCAATCCGCGTGCCAGCAGTTGATTCACATCGTAAGTCAATTGGCTGGCGTATTTAAGTTAACCAATAGACGATAAATATAAAAAAGTGGCGCCCGTTTCTGGGAAAGTTGTTTCCCATATCTGAGTACACCGATTCCCAAAACCCTCGTTTCGGTCATTCCCGTAGCGTACCATTAGGCTGTTGGTACGCTATCGGGTAGTTTCTGTGGGAAGAACCTGAATCTACTGCACTTTTGCCGTTTATTAGATGATCTTTTAGCGGCAACCATTTAAACTGTCGATACGTCTTATGAGAATGTTGTTGCTATGGTTTACGGCAATGACATCTTTTTGAACAAAGCGTCAGCAACTGTCTAAATCCTTTATTGATGAGTGGCTCGGCTTCGAGCAACAAAGCCGGTTATCAAAAGTGACGGATAACTCCGCTTACCGGAGCAATGCTGAACAAACAACAAAAAAGAGAGGCTATAATCTTGAGAGCACGGATTACCTATATTGCGCTGGCAATATTAACTGTCAGTATCGTGGGACTAGCACTGTTCTCGTCTCACCGGTTAGCAAAAAAACAGATAACAACCCAGTCATACGATCAGTTCCTTGGAAATATCGATCGCGGCGAAATTAAGAGCGCTACGGTCAAACCCAATGAAATCCTGGTGTCACTTTCAAACGGGCAGAATTACACTGTATCGGTTTACACCGGATCGGAGCTGTCGAATATCGCTGACCGGATTCACGCGAAGAACCCAGCCGCAGCCATTGCATTTCAAACGGCTCAAGAAGATTTCTCTCTTACGAACATTGTTTTGCTTGGTTTCTTCCTGGTTTTTGGTGTCGGTCTGATTCTGCTGTTCAGGCAGCTCAGGTCGGGCGGCAGCATTTCGATGAAGATGGGAAACAGCGGCGCAAAGCTGCTGACCGAATCGCAGAAACGAGTCACTTTTAAAGATGTTGCCGGCGTCGAAGAAGCACAGGAAGAGCTGCACGAAGTTGTCGAGTTCCTCAGACAACCGCAGAGATTCCAGCGACTCGGCGGTCGCATTCCCAAAGGTGTATTGTTGATGGGACCTCCGGGAACCGGCAAGACTTTGCTGGCGCGCGCGATTGCTGGTGAAGCAAATGTTCCGTTCTTCTCGATCTCTGGTTCGGATTTCGTCGAGATGTTCGTCGGCGTCGGCGCAAGCAGAGTTCGCAACCTCTTCGCCAAGGCAAAGAAAAAAGCTCCCTGCATTGTTTTCATTGATGAAATCGATTCTGTTGGTCGTCAGCGCAGCGCTGGTGCTACGGGAAGCCACGACGAGCGAGACCAGACATTGAACCAGTTGCTGGTTGAGATGGATGGCTTCGAATCGAACGACGGTGTGATCCTGATCGCGTCAACCAATAGACCTGACATTCTCGACCCAGCGTTGCTGCGACCTGGTCGTTTCGACCGCAGAGTAATGGTCAACCGCCCCGACATTAAAGGTCGCGAAGGTATCCTTGCGGTTCACACTCGCAACATTCCGATTGGTCAGGATGTGAGCGTAAAAGTAATCGCTCGCGGCACACCGGGATTTACCGGAGCTGACCTTGCCAATCTCGTCAACGAAGCTGCACTCAATGCAGCGCGCCGCAATCGGAAATCGGTTGTGATGGCGGATTTCGAACTGGCTAAAGATAAAGTGTTGATGGGCGCTGAGCGTCGCTCTGCGGTCATCAGCGATGATGAGAAGACAACGACTGCTTATCACGAAGCAGGTCACACTCTGGTCGGAATGATGATTCCGAAGGCCGATCCGGTTCACAAGGTGACGATCATTCCACGTGGAATGGCGATGGGCGTTACTCAGCAACTGCCGCAGAATGATCGATATCTCTACACCAGGGATTACATCGAAGGTCAGATTTCAATTCTGATGGGCGGAAGAATTGCTGAAGAGATTTTCCTGAACCAAATGACCACCGGCGCGTCGAACGACATCGAAAGGGCGAGCGAATTGGCGCGCAAGATGGTTTGCGATTACGGTATGTCGAATCTGGGACCGCTATGCTTCGTTAAGAAAGAAGGCGAGAACTCACACGCGATCTCCGAAGACACCGCAATCAAGATCGATCAGGAAGTGACCCGAATAGTCACCGAGCAATACAATCGCGCGAGACATTTAATTCTGGAGAATCAAGCCGCACTGGTTAGACTGGCAGGAGGGCTGCTGGAATACGAGTCTCTGGATGAAATTCAGATTCGCCGATTGATCGCCGGCAAATCGATTGATGAATCAATGGATGAAGAGTTGATCGTTGAACCGACTGTCTTAGCTCCGGCGCAGACAGTTGCTGCTGGTGCTGGCAACGGTTATCAACCGGCCACTGCTTAATCGTAGCGCAATCGTCCCCGATTGCGCTGGTCGATTAGCTTCCAGGTTATCCAAAAACATTCTTGTTTTACCGAGGGCGCACTCGGGGAGGATTGCGCTACTTAATTCGCGCTTCTATCTGATTCAAATCCTCGATTAGCTTTCGTTTTCGCGGACTGTTCGTCTTCTCGATAGTTGCTTTTGCCAATCCCATTTCCTTGTGAAAATCGGACTTGTCGCTGACTTGAAGCGCATCTGATCGTTGTTTTAAATCCTCCATCATCCGAGTGATATCCTCAGAAAGTTGCGAAAGAGCCTCCTCCGCGTGCGCGCCGCTCGGATAAAGATTCAGGTACCGGCCAGAAGTGAGATTGAAGTATCCAAGCTCGCAGTCCATAAACCCTTCACACTCTCCCGGTAAGGGATTCTGGGCGCCCGCCCACGCGATCTGCTCGCCAATCGGCAATCTTGCGTACTTCTTTTGCAGATCCCAGAACAGCACTGATTTGACCATCCATTGACCACCGGGTTCGCTGTAGATCACATCGCTGTCGTGGTCCTTAACCCATTTCTTGTATTTTGCCTGATCGTGTTCCTGAACTGGAATCGCCGTCAGAACTTTCTGCAGAGCTAGCAGTCGATCCAACTCCAGCTCGGGTTTCTTTGCTCCCGTCGCAGCATTCGAAACTCGCGTGAGAAATTCAAACAGATCGACCATATCGGCAAATACTGGATTTTGAACCTGCAGTCTGTCCCTCGCGATTTTTAAGTAGGCTGCCTCTTCCGCTCCGGTTTGAAGGGGGCCTGTCAATCCCCCAAATACCCAGCCTTCTTTTGAGTCGGGAGTCTTTATTCGATACCAATATTCTTCGACGCTTCCGATTTTCTCTTTGGACCCGACTCGTTCCATCGGAGTCAGGATTGTGCCAATCGGCAATCGCGTAACTTCTTCGGCGGCGGTTTGCGGAGCGGTGCGGACTCGAACGCCGGAAGCTGTTGTTATCCTGGTTTGTAACGGATCGGCCTGAGCGAAAGCAAAGCTTGCTGAAAAAAGAAGCAAAATCAAAATGGACAGAACGCAGGAGCCAATTCTGGTCGGTCGTCCAAAGAGCATTAGAGATCCCTCCGATAAATCAGAACATCTTTTTGAAGCTGAAAATAGACGATACTTGGAGAGCTTAGCCCGTTTCTCCGGTTGCCTTCCACATAAAAAATAAAAAAGGAACAGGGGCCTTTGTAAACCCCTGTTCCTTTCTTAACAGCCGTTTCATCGCGCTTCGCACGATCCGGGCAGGGACGAGCCCTGCCCCTACATTATCGCTGACCGGATTGAGCCGCCTTTAGACCTGTTCCCTTCTGGTTGAGCTCTTTCATCAGCTCTTGCACTGACATTTCGAGTTGTCGATCCTTGCCGGCCAGATTGTCCTCCGGAGAATTCTCAACCCTGATGTCAGGTTGGACGCCGTAATTCTCCATGTTTGTTTTCTTCGTGTCGGCAAGGTAAACACCCACGCCCGGAGTGCGAACCGTCGATCCATCAATCAAGGTATAGCTGCCCGTTCCGATCACCGCTCCCATTGTCGGAGTTCCGACGACTTTGCCAAGACCGAGAGCGCGGAATCCCGCCGGGAACATCTCTGAGTTCGAAGCCGAGCGCCAGTTCTGCAGCACCAGCTTCGGTCCAAAGAATCCAGCGAACGGACGACCTGTCGGCTCAGTACCGCGTGGCTGCCAGATCTCGTATTCGCGCTGAACCAGGATTGCCAGCAGTTCCTGCTCGATGTTGCCGCCGCCGTTCCAGCGCTCGTCGATAATCAAAGCTTCCTTGTTGCGGTACTCTCTCAATTCTTTTTCAAACTTGTGAAGCGAAGGCTGGTCCATAGCCTGGATGTGAACATAACCAATGCGGCCGTTTGACAGCTTGTCGACTTCTTCGCGCCGTTCCTTCACCCAGCGTTCGTAACGAAGCTGGCGATACGCGCCTTGATTGATCGGCTCAATGCGAACTTTCCATGCGCCGTCCTCCGATGGTTTGTTATTGAGCGTCACTTCAATCTTGCGATTGAGGCGGTAGTTGAGCATCTCCCAATAATTGTCTCCAGCCTTGACTGGCTTGCCATCTATAGCAATCAGGTAATCGCCTTTGCTGGCCTTCACCCAATCTTTGTCAGCAGGACCATCTTCGTAAACATAGCTGATGCGATAACGACCAGCTTGATCATCAGCCTCGAAATCCATTCCGAGATTCGCAGTCTGCACGCCTTCGCGTCCCGGGGGCGGAGCCGATCCAGTGTGCGAGGCATTCAACTCACCGATCATCTCGTTAATGATGTTCAGCAGTTCCTGACGGTCGCCCACGTATTCAACCAGCGGTTGATATTTCGCACGAGCGGCGTCCCAATCCTTGCCGTGCATCTGCGGATCGTAGAAACGATATTTCATCGTGCGCCAGGCATCGTCGAACATCTCTGCCCATTCGGCCGATCTGTCGACCTTGACCTTGACGTCGAAATTGATGCGACGTCGCGGGAGGTCTCCACCGCGTCCAGCAGCAGCGCCAGCCTGATTAGCCGCGCCCATGGTCAGAGCGTAGACGCCCTGACCTTCCCGGAAGAAGAGTGTGCGACCATCGCGGCTAAAGGTGAGCTCAGAGACAGCGCCACCAAATCCTCCGCCGCCACCTCCGCGGCGACCACCACCGCCAGCAGCATCTTCAGCGCCACCAGCAGCGGACGTAACTCTGGTTAGTCTGCGTCCGTCGTCACCCACTGAATAGATCACCGGAGCATTCCTCAATCCGGCTTCTTCGCTCGTTGCAAAAACTATCGTGCGGCTGTCCGGACTGATCGTATAACCGAACACGCCGTATGGCATATTGGTGAGTTGTCGCACGCGCCGGTGCAATCCTGCGAAATCGACATTCACTTCTCTTGCAGGTTGTGGTCGCGCCGCGCCGCCCGGTCGGCGTCCGGCGTTGTCGCCTGTTTGATCGGTTGCGTCTGCGCCTTCTGGTCGATCTTCGGGATCGTTAGGATCGCGATCCAATTTATCGAGCGTCACCGAATAAAGCTGGCTTCCAGCGCCTCTTGCGCCGGCCCCACCTCCACCGCCTCCGATGTCGTCGGTGCGGATGAAATAGAGCTTGCGACCGTCGGGAGAGAATCTCGGATTGCGCTCGCTCAAACCTTCAGTAGAGATCTTCTTCTCTTCGCCACCCGCAGCAGGAACAAGATAAACGCTGCTGATTCGCGCATCGTCTGTTTTCGAAAATGCCAGCCATTTGCTGTCCGGCGACCATGCAGGAGTACTGATGTTGCCATACTTTGATGCCGAAATTTCCGAAGTCTTTTTGCTGTCAGTATCGTAAATCCTCAGCTTGTCATTGGAGTCAACGAAAGCGATCTCCTTCGAATTCGGCGCCCACGAGAAACCGAATTTCAGTGAATCAAGATCGGTAACCTTCTGCGGTTGTCCGCTGCCGTCTGAGGCCGTGATGTAAATCTCTTCGCGACCGCTCTTGTCGGAGATATATGCGATCCATTTTCCATCCGGCGAATACTCGGGGTTTTTGTCGCGAGCAGCGCTGTCGGTAATCTGGTGCAGATCGCCTTCTTCAGTCGGAGCAGTGAATATTTCGCCGTGGATCGAGAAGACGATCCGATGACCGGAAGGAGCAAGATTGAAATCATCGACGGTCGAATTGAAATCGCGAACTTCGACCATGTTCTCCTGACCCTCGGCATTAATGTTCAGCTTGATCTGATTGACCTTTCGGGAGGCAAGATCCAGTTTCCAGACGCCGAAATCGTGCTCGAAAGTGATTACTTTGCCGTCGCCGCTGATAGCGGCCCAGCGAACGTCGCCGGTCTTGAACTGGGTAATCTTTTCGGCTTTGCCGCCGTTTTCAGAGACTCGCCAGATGTTGGTCAGTCCGTTGCCGTCGCGGTCGCTGACGAAATAGATGAAGCCGTCCTGACTCCACATCGGCCACGAATCCAATCCGTCGAAATCGGTAACGTCCGTAAATTTCTTGTTGGCGACGTCCAGAATGGTCACGTCGGTCTGGTATGCGCCCCTGTAATATTTGCGCCAGTAAACCTGACCTTTGCGGTTAATAGCGAGTTTTTTGCCATCAGGAGAGTAGCTAGCCCACACGCCCATATCGGCGCCGGCGTTCTTCTCGATTCCGCCTGAGATACTGACGGTGTAGAGTTTGCCCATGAAATCTTCGCCGCGATTGCTACTGAAAAGGACGTTTTTTGAATCCGGAGTCCAGCCCAGAACCAGGTCATCTGCCGAATGAAACGTCAACTGTTTGGGCACTCCGCCTTCGACAGGCACAATGAAGACATCCATATTGCCATTGCGGTCGCTGGAAAAGGCTATCCATTTCCCATCGGGCGAAAAGCGCGGATAAGCGTCGCGCGCCTTGTTAGCCGTAATCCTTTTAACATCGCTGCCGTCTTCGTTTGCGGTCCAGATATCGCCCATGAACGTAAACGCTATCCGACCATTCGAATAATGGGGATAGCGCACAAGCTGTACGTCGCCGAGTGCGATAAGTGGAGTGCAAAGCAGGAAGAGGAGCGAAAGCAGATAGATTCTCTTCATATGTTTCCTCCAGAAAAGAGCTGTTTGTAAAGGCTTGAAAGGTAGAATACTTAGACGCTTCTGTACCCCATTCGGTTACAGTCATCGCCGTTCGGCAAGGTTATAACCGGTGATGCGGTATTTCAAGCGTATCTCGATCATTTCAATCCGCAACATGAAGACAAAGCGGTGACCGCTTTTGGAACTTGAAGCAGGTTTTGTTTTGCGGGAAAGCTGTGACGCCAAATGGCCAAATTCGGGACCTGTGAGGGTCGTGTCACACCAGGTGTCACAGCGGTACTTATATATTATAAAAGACTTACGGAGCTGTGACAGGTGTGACAGCAGTTGGCCAAACTCCCTGGTCAGGTGTCCAATTGCCGAAGCGGGAGGTTTGACCCCGATCCCTGTCCCTGACTACCCGCCCCTGCTTTCACAATCCCTGATTCGGCGTGACATCAGTTGGCCTCAGATTCTTGCGCGACGCTTGGTGTCACAGCTTAATCTGCACAGCCTAAAGGACTTACTTAGCTGTGACTGGCGTGACATCAGTTGGCCAAACTTTCTAGTGCTCGTGGATCAGAAGTTTTTAATCCCGCTCCCGCGGTCCCTGCCCTTGTCCTAGACCGCTCGCGCAGGCTTCCAGCCAGGCACAGCATTCCTCCGCTCAACATAAGAGTGTCGACAGGGAAATTCAGCCCTTTTACGATGTCAGAACCATACTGGACCATCAGCGGTACATTAAAAAGGATCACGAGAAGAAGTACAAACAACCCGATCCAGGTCGCCGCTAAACGTGCTCTCCTGTTGATGAGCAGGGAGACGCCGCCAATCACGTAGACTACGCCCGTAGGGTACCCCACAGCGAATGGCCTGGAATGTAATCGGGCGTCGGCCGCCGGAGAGGAACACCCGGAAGAGCTTCGGGGTGAAGAAAATACCGCGCGGCGAAGAAAATTAAGGCAATTCCAAGAACAATGCGCACAACAGTGACAAGCCAATGGCTCCCTTTTGTTTTCCATTTTTGCGTATGCATTGCGGCAAACGCCAAAGCGCCGCAACCGAAGGAAAGGTCTCTGAAAGCCAGTTCCCAGGCGAAGCCAACGCCAGACAAGCGCACTACCTGGGGCACCCAAATAGTTATCTCAAAAATGAGAACCAGGACTCCAAAAAGTCCAGCCGACAACCCGGCGTATTTCTGGAACACGATACTCAAGCCACCCAGAATGAGACAAGCTCCCACTAAATAGACCCAGAAAACATGGAAGGGCATCCAGGCCGGCACCAGCGAAGCTATTCCACCAGGTCCCACCATCCCGGCGGGGTCAATGAAGTGCTCCTCACCGAATACCACCATGGGCATGCCGATGAAAACCGGACCGCAAAGGATGATTTTATCCAGCCAGCTCGCCTGCCGCGGGGCATTTTTAATCGCGAGGCACATGCCAATAACCAGGAGCGGCGCTGCGGTGAAATAGGATAGGACAGGATTCCAAAACCAGGCAGGCAGTGCCAGTGCGAAAACACCAGTCACGGCCATCTGCGGAAGCTGAATCGCGCTACTGCACAGTGTTCCAATCATTCGGATGCGCCTCTTTTATTCGATGGTCTAGATCTACTGACACTGACGAGTTGAAACGTCTGGCGATGGCTCAAACGAATCGACGCGGCAAAGAAAAGATCAAAATAAGGTACGAATTGGACTGCGCACAAGTGCCATTATCGCGTATTTGCATAGAACCAATTGTTTATTCGGTGTCGAATTGAAAACCATCGGTCAATCAGCCGGGGCGCTATGCTGCGTCGATTTAACCGCCAGCAAATGCACGGTCAGAGGTGGGCAGCGCCTGAGCGATATGAATCAGACTTTAGCCGCCGAACGTTTGCGAAAACATAAGCTATCAATGAAATAGGCTGTGATTGATCCAGCCAGATACATCGCGATATCGTAGAAGCTGAAAGTAGTTCCGAGAAGTATTCTCAGGATGCTGCCGCGTCGCAACCCGAGCGCATCCGCCAGGTGAAAATACTGCGAAATCTCGACCGCGCACGCAAAAAGAAATACCGAAATCGCTAATGGCAACGCTCGGAAATCACAAACCGTTTTCACCGCGAAATAGATAAGAATCACAACCAGAAAATCTCCGAAGTTTTCGCGCAGGAATTTTAAGCTCGACAATTTCGTCGCGATCAAAACTTCGCAGACGAATATCAGAACCGCAATTAACAAATAGCTTAATCTTCGTTTCATGGTGTGGGCAAAGACTTCTATGGATCTTCGTCGTTCAGAAAGGCGATTGTCCGACCACAGAATGCTTATTGCCTTTTTGTCAGAGCTGACAACCGCTGTTTACTCAGCTTCGCAACGACTCCGGCATTACGATCGGCCACCTCGTTGATGTTGATCTGGACAGACGTTCCCAGCACCTGTGCGATCTCTGATGGCTTTAGGCCATAATCCTGCTCCAGCCACTCTGAGATGCCGCTTATAGCCTCGCGAAGACCGTCTTCGAGCGACCCGCCCAGTCCGACCGTCATGATCTGCGAGTCCGATTCCACGCGCGGCGTGGTAAATCGCCTGTTGTGGATAACAGTTGCAGTGAACTCCACTTCCATCGACGTTTCCAGCGCATTGCCGTTTAGCTCGCCATCGCCCTGTGCGGCATGACCGTCGCCGACATAGAGCAACGCGCCCGGCCAGCTAACGGGCAAGTAAACCGTGACCCCTTCAACAATCTCGTTGAAGTCCATGTTGCCGCCGAATCCGCCGGAATCGCCCGTCACCACTGAGCCGCGCCCAGGCGCGGTAGCCACGCACCCGAGCATTGGACGAAGCGGCACCGTAAAGCTTTTCAGGTGATCGCCAGGGCGCTCGCTGGTCGCGACCATGCGCTCGCGATCCAGATGCCAGCGAACTTCGTTGCCTGTATCCTTGAGTTTCACGGCCAGTTCGCTGTCAACGGCGCGGTTGACGATTGCGTCATCACTGACGGCGTAGTCGCGATTAAGACGAATACGGGTGAAGTGTACGGCGAGCGTGTCGCCGGGCCACGCGCTTTCAATGTAGAACGGTCCGGTCTGAGGGTTGCCACCCAGCGATCGCGATACGCCGTGTTCGTCCGAGCCGCCAGCGTCAACCGTGGTGGTGTGAACCGTGTCGCCGGGCCAGACGTGCAGCACAGGCTGCGTGGTAGAGGAGAACTCCCGATAGAAAGCTGTCGGCGTGAATTCGTGGCGTTCTGGCGGACCCGTGCGCGGCGCGGGCCTGCGGACGGCCGTAATGGCGCTCTGGCGGATATCATTCGGATCTTTTTTGAGTGTCTCAACGAACTTCCCGGAAATCGTGCCGCCGCTCAGGGTCGCGGTGCATTCGATGGTGCTATAGCCATCGACAGCGGTGAAGTGCAGAACGTCGCCCTGCAGTGTGCCTTCGAGCTTTTTGCCGGAACCAAAGGCGCCGGTTACTTTGCCATTCTCGAGTTTGAGAATGAACTTTTGAAATTGCGTACCGCCGGAGATAACGCGAGTAATTAACCACTCACCAGTGATCGGGTCTGCTGACTGTGCCCGACCAAAATTCGCAAATCCAATACAAACGAGCACTGCCAGGACTATAGCTGCTACTTTTCTCATAGAGACTCCTTGCCTCAAGTACGGCGAGGCTTGTGGCTATTCGTTTTTATTTGATGCCAGCGATTGGACCGTCTGAATTGCACGTCATCTGCATCTGCCTCGCCGGTATTCTACCGCAAATCCCCGAGTTATTTCCTAGTCTGGTAGAACATCGCAACATTTCTGACGTAGCGCATGCTGATGGCTTGCGCCCGTCAGGAAACGCGTCAAGTTATCTTACAGCAGATTGGTTACCCGGCGTGCGCAATCGAGAAGAACGCGCTACAAAGAAGGCAAGCTGGCAGTATGCGGTATCTTGGATCATCCTGTACAATATAATCTGCCTCAGACACCGCGCCGATATATCCGGCAAACAGTTATTGGGAGGGCAGTTTTGAAAAGGCTCACATACTGCTTAGCGATCTTTTTTCTGTTATTCACTTCTGTACCAGCGATTCATCCACAAGAGGTTTCCAAGGACAAAGATCTGTTCAAGCTGATCGACGAAGCCCGCAAAAACCTGGCGGATGAAAAAGTCGATGTCATACGCGCTCAGGTAGGCGTCCGCCGAGTAAAAATCGGACGGCGAAAGTATAAAACAGTACCGATCATCGACGTCATCGGTCGCGAAATGGCCGTTGCCATAGCCGATGCCGAAGATAAGATTCACATTGTGCGCTGTATAAAGCGGGAGCGGGGACTGGAAACTGTTACGCCAGGAGTGGTGCTCAACCTCAGGCGCGACAACGGCTTCAATTCGGATATCGCAGTCGTAACACCAGCCAATGGAATGGTGCTGGCAGTTAAATACCCTCTGCTGAACGAACACAATCGTTTTGGCACCGGCGAGGCGATGCGACCGATCCTTTACACTCCATTTTCCGGCGAAATCAACACTGCTAAAACCGTGAAAGAGGGAAACAAGGTCCTGGACGAGTTTGTTGACAAGGCTTACGACAAACTGAAAGAGAAAGACGTCCTCTCGCACGCATTTCCGGGAGAAAAGATCACCAAAGTTATCCCCAAAGATGTTCTGAAAACATTGATGCTGAACGAGCACATCGACCCAAGCGAGTTCAAATCGGCGGGACTTGCCAGTTCACTGGCTGAACGAGTGCTGGTCATAATCGGAACGAACAAGGAAACGGCTTACGCCTATACTATCAGTCCGGCCGGGGCATTCGGGCTGGTGCAGATGATTCCTTCGACCTACAGACTGATGCTGAGTAAATATCCAACCGCGCAATTAAACCCGAATTTCGGTCTTGGAATGGCGGACCCGATTAATGCCGTGATGGCTCAGGTTCTTCTCTGCGATTCAGATTGGCAGGCTATTAACGAGGTGCACCCGCTACCGGCGGAAAAGGTCGGTCCATATCTGGCCGCGGCCTATAACGGTGGAGTAGGGCACGTTCTGACTCTTCTTCGTCGAAACAACACTGATTGGATGGACGATCCGGACCGCAACGAAAAACCGACCGTGACTACTGTAGAGAGAGTACCGGTCAGAGTCCGCGTCAAAGGCCGAAAATACCGCACGACGTACGTGACCAAATACTACAACTACCCGGTATTCAGATCAGAGACCAGCAAATATGTTCAGCAATATCATTGGCTGAGAAGCTTTATCGAGGCCAGGGACAAAAAAGCAGCCGAGAGCGCCGGTAATTAAACGAGCGGTCCAGAATATTCTCATGTGGTTTTAATAATGCCACATATTCGCAGAAATTCTGACGGTGCAACGATACGCAGACCTGTCCGGGCGGCAACTTCAGGTGAAAAGTGCTCGGTATTAGCAGTAACCAGCCAATCCGGACGAGCTTTGATAGCTGTTACCAGAACCGGAACATCGTTACGGTGACGAATAAAAGATTGATGCTTGTCGAACTCCGCTTTTGTAATTCCGTCGGTTAATTCCGGATTTAAAAGTTTAAGAGCTAACGCGTAATCATCGATAAGATGCGACCCCGTTTCCTCATTTATCGCCAGGCGCTTCAGAAGAGCGCGCTCCACTTCTTCCTTTACATATGGCGAGAGAACCAGTCTAAAAACTCCGGATCGGGAGAGGATTAGAATTGCCCGCGATTAACTCCATGGAGCGATAAGGCCTTCAATAAGTACGTTTGAATCAATAAAGACTCTAACAGGAACTGCGCTCAATGCGTTTCCTCGCCGGACGCGCCAAATTCCATCTGGACGATTTCCGCACGAGCTTCCTGTGCGCTAAGGATCAGATCAGAAGCGTCGAACCCTGCGCCTTTTAACGCAGCAGTAAGACGATCCGCAACCGATTCTAAAACATCATCGTGCGGGACAAGGACAAGCGCATCCCCCATTTCTATCATTACAACAGTCGAGTCCCGGTCGAGGGAATGAGCGCGGCGGTATTCAGCAGGAATCGTCAATTCGCCGTTTTCGCTTAGATGAGCGGTCGACATCAATTTTTTATCGATTGCCATAATCAAAAATCTACAACTTTTGCGGTGTCAGAGCAAATGTGTTGGTATGAAAAAACGAGCCACCCGTTTATTGCAAATGATAATCGGGTGGCTCCTGGTTTGGATTCTTTGAGCCTCGTTGCAGATGCCAGTTTATGGCCGCTGCAAGAGCTCACATCTATTTGCCCGCAGTCGTCGTGGAACCGAACGTGCACGATCCTGGCGCCGCAAGTGTTGCCGGGATCTTCAGCGGCGTCAGATTGTTCTTCGTCAACAGGCTATTTAATCCGTAGACGTTCTCGTCCACCATTGCCTTCCACGCATTCACCGTCGCAGTGAAGGTCTTGCAACTGGATTCCCACGTGTCGATCTGAGCCTTGGTGGGCGGAATGTCGATGCCGTTCTGCGACAATGGTCCGAGAACGTTGTTAAACTGCGCGTTGATCGTAAAGAACGAGACTACACCGCCAGGCGCGGCGCCGCCCGCATTACGGCCACCGCCTCCACCACCGCCACGTCCGCCGCGGCCGAGGGCGCCTCCAAAGGTTCCGAGCTTTGCGTCCAGCGCCTTGGCAGCATCCGCAACATCCGCCGGCAACTGCCCCTTCATGATTTCTTCCAGTTGCGCGCGCATTGCCGCCACTTGCTCGTTGTCGGCGTAGCTGTCCTTCATGCCCTGCACTGCCGCCATTGCCAGTTTGTCCTGCGAGCGCAGCGCCGCCATCAACGCCGCTCCTTCGCCGAGGCGAGGATCATTGTGAACTACCAGGGTTTGGGTATAGGTGGCGCCGTCAACCAGCAACTTGACGATATATGTGCCTGGCAACGCCAGCGGTCCATGCGGGGCCGGAGTAACCTGAGCAGGCGCCGAGTTCATCTGGTTATTAATGTCGGGGTTATAGCCGGGCGGATCGTCGTAGCGCAGATCCCAGTTGATGCGATTGGTCCCGACGTTGGTCGAGAGTGCTCTCTCTTCCGAAGGCATCAGCCAGTAATCAGGATACGGCGGCCGTTCGTACATCGGAGGCCGCGTGCTGGTGATCGTTCGCACCAGCTTGTTCGCGGAGTCGAAAATCTGCAATTTGATTTCGCCGGCCGGCGTCTTGCCTAGATGATAATAGATCAGCGCGCCGAACGGCGGGTTCAGTGCGTGCGCCATTTCGGGATTCATTGGCTGGTCCCAGTTAGAGTTCATTCGCGACCGGATCGCATCGCCCGGTTTGAACAGATAGGCCGGCGCTGTCGCGATTTGCTGGCCCTTTGCCGCGATATCACGCAGCGGGCTCATATCATCCAGCACCCAGAACCCACGACCGTAAGTGCAAATCACCAGATCATTCATGTGATCGTCGGTATGAAATACCATGTCGCGGATTGAAGTGCTGGGCAGATTCAGCCGCAGTGACTGCCAGTGATCGCCATCGTCGAAGGAAACATAGACGGTCGTTTCGGTGCCCGCGAACAGGAGGCCCTTTTGTTTCGGATCCTCGCGTATAACGTGAACCTGACTTCCCGTGCGCTCATCCATGGGCAATCCGTTTACGATACGTGTCCAGGTCTTGCCACCGTCATGAGTGCGATAGATAAAGTGCTGGTCAGCTTCCGGTGACGGTGCGCCGCCGCCACGACCAAAGCCGATGTTCGCCAGCACATAGGCAGTGTTAACGTCGTTGTGCCCTGCCTCCACCGTAACGAAGTCTGCGTTCTGCGGCAGATCAGTGAAGTTCGTCACATTGTTCCACGTTTTGCCGCCGTCCATCGTGTTATAGATCTGACCGTTGCTGCTGCCTGTCCAGACGACACCTTGTTTGACAGTCGAAATCGAAAAATCGGAAATCGCAGGTCGCTGCACAAAGCGTCCGCCCTGAGGAGCTCCAGGAGCTGGTGTCGGCGGAGGCGGAGGCGCAACGCCGCATTGCTGCATCGGCTGACCCTTTGGCGCGGTGAGATCGGGGCTGAAGGATTTCCAGGTCTCGCCGCTGTCCCGCGTTACCAGAATGCAGTTGTAACCGACATACATCGCCTTCGGGTCGAATGCGGTGTCGAATCGTTTCCAAAAATCGCGGACTGCCGCATACAGGTTCGCGTCAGAACCAAAATTCGGAGCAATGTTACCCCACTGTCCCGTCTC
>DASRDY010000014.1:0-23574 GCA_035652355.1 Blastocatellia bacterium | reverse complement strand
CAATGCTAAATATGGAGCGACAAATTCCCATTCCTCGTCAGTTACATCACTCGGATACCGTTTCTCTTTATCTCTCATTCGGCCACGGTACCATGCTAAACTATTGCGGGTCCAGCACTAAAGTTAATAACAGGCTCTAAGGCAGCCGGAAACACTGAGGACATTTTGTTAGGGAATGAAGATAGAGTGTTCCGTTACAACAGCATCGATACTCACTAGAGTCAGCAGTTCTTACGGAATCAATAGTTCGATGCTGACTCTTTATCGCATCTGGCATCATACCGGCAGATTTTGGCGAGAGCCTATTTTAATTCTAGCTGTGGGCAATTCAATGAATAAGTCGCTCGGAAAACAACCTTTGTTTCTGGGCGAGGCCGCGTTATATTTCTCTCGCTGTAAGCATTGTCCGATTGTATCTGTGATTGCCCAATCAACCTGAAGACAATAGAAAAACCATCTATTGCTCCATTGTCGAATTCGGTCTCTTGAAAGCAAGTGTGGATATGAAAAAAACTGCACTCACCTTGTCACTGATAGTTCTTTTAATCTGTATCGGAGTCGTTCTTCCTCAGGATGGGTTCGCTGGTATCCAATGCGGCTCGGACATTCCGAAAGCATCGATTGGTCGTATAATGGGAAATGGAAGTTCTGACGCAATCGAAAAAAGCATACGGATTTAGAGGTTTTCCCAACTGAAGGGCCGGCACAATTCGGTCGAGATGCGCCAGATTGTACCCCAAAGGCGGGCGTTGACCCAATCACATCCTTGCCAGTTATTCTTCTCTAGGCAGCTTTCGCATTTCGGCGCGAATTGCGCGGATGCGGGCTCTGATGGATTTGGCCTCTTCTAAATCGCCGCGATCTATTTGCTCCATTGCGTAGTCGAAATATTCCCGATGCTGTTTTGCCAGCTGAAAAAATCCGTTGTAGGTCCAGGCCCGCAGGAATTTGTTTGAGTCTTCCAGGTTCTGCTCCAAAAACCATTTCAGGTTGCGTTTGCTCTCAGCAGGAATAGATAGATGTTCCAGCATTTGACAGATGTGGAGCTTTGGCAACCAGTGGTTGAGCTCTGAAACTGAATCGAAGAGCGCGATCAAATGTTTCTTCTTCAGTTTTACATCGCTTTCGACCAGTTTCTTGAGAAGCCACGTTGCGCTCGTCTGAACATTCGGTTCTTCGTCGCCGGCCAGAATAACCAGGTTGCTGAGGAAGGCGTCGGTTGCCCGGTGCGAGGCGAGAACGTCTTCCAGAACGTTAACGTGGCGGCCGTCGAATCGCGAGATTTCGTCTCGTAAAGGCATATTTTGGAGTGCGCCGACCCGGCGGCGCTATTGTAGTCTGTCAAATATTCGACCGTAGAGACAAGAAATATGCGTTAATGTGAGGCCTTCGAAAGCGTTGCCGGGTCAGCGCACTCCGAAACACTCCAAAAACGCGGCGGTGTCCTAATTTGACGGAATTTTTTTGAATTTTAAAAAGGTTTTAAATGCGTTTGGAATTTTATTTTAAATCAAAATTTTAAACGTATTTTTTAGAGTTAAGAAATAAGGCTAAAAATTATGCCAAATTTTAATCTATAACATTTGTTATAACATTTTTATGGCATTTTAAATTGACAGTTTGCAACAAAAATGTTATAAAACATTTGTTATAACACGCGGGTTGTTAAGCGCTATCTATTTGACAGTCAATATTTTAACAACGCGGTTATTTGAAAGATTTATGAAAGAAAAAGTGGAGCCAGAGAGGGTCGAACTCTCAGCGGATAGGTCTAAAGTCTCCCGCTGTCGCCGGACTGGCCCCGTAAATTGAGCGGGTCAAAAGAATGACCCTTGGTTTATAGATAGGTTGTTAACGGTTCGGGTTGACAGGCACGAACCCAGACAACGGATGTTATTGATAAGGCGTCTAAGACGCAGCGATAGATCGAAAAGCGCAGTTTGCGCATACAAATACCTCCGTGCTTGCTTGGTTTGGTCTGCCGTGGAAAGTTGACAAAACCTGCAAGTTCAAAAGGGTAACAATGCCCAGCTAAATTGCTGGGCATTGTTATTTATAATCCAACCCTAATCAGTGCGCAAGAAGGTTGCTATAAAATGCACCGAGAAAAATTGCCGCAAACCCAACAGGCTCTTAGTTTACGAATCTTACCTCTGGCTTACCGCATAATTCAGTGTTTGTCTTATCCATTCACTAAGGGTAAGCCCACAGCGTTTTGCCGCTTGCTCGTATGCTTCGCGCTCATCGTCTTTTAGTCTAATCGGTGTGATTCGGTCTTTAATTTCGCTTGGGAGTTTTGGTGGTCGGCCCATTCTTGGTTTTTGCTTTCTCATTCTTTCTTGCCTCCATTGCAACGTATCCACGAACAGCATTCAGTGGCGTATCTAGCGGAGAGATCGACAGCACACATATTGCCTGCATCGTTCCGTTATCGTCGGTGTAATTCCACGCGAAACACTTATCGGTTTTCGGATGCCCGCGAATGGTAAAGACTTCGACTTCACCTTGCCAGACAGTTTGCCCTTGGAAGGTCTCATGCACGTCTACGGTTTCCAGGTATTCGGCCGGCGTGCCGTGTGTCTTTAGGATTGCCTCTTGTAAGAATGGTATGTCGTTCATTTCGCACTTGCCTCTTCAATCAGATCAGCAACGGTCCAGAAGTCCCGCTCTACACCGGCGGCCATTGCCGGTGTCATTCTAACCGTCGTGTGTCGCTTGCAAAGATTGTAATAGGCGTAATGCAAACCGATTGCAGCCTTGAAGTTATCCAGCTTCTTCGAAAAAGCGTTCGTAAGGCGGGTAAGACGGCGAACGTGCATGCGAACGGTCAAGTTCTGCGACTCGACATGTGAGGTGCTTAACGTATCAAGATTCGGCATGCCTGTAATGACGGTCTTCTCAGTGCTTACGACTTCGGATGGCGAATACTTTCTTTCGGCGTAGTTAGCACCGTCTGTCGCCGCGTACTGCTTGATTAGTTGACCGTAATCGACTTCAGAACCAAAAGCGTTTTCGACCGCTTGCGCATAGGCTGGCAACGCATCGCTGGCAAGCTGGATTCTGTTTTCCAGTCGGCCAGCCAAATCATACAGGAAAGCATTGGCATGTTCTAACGTTCGTTTGCCTACGCGAAAGCAAGGGACAATCTTTGTGTCGGGGTCGATAGCTACGAACGTCCAAACGTCTCCAGCGGTTTCTTCGGTGCAAATACCAGCATCCTTGGTTTTCTGTTTGCAATAAATGAATCCCCAAAGTTCGTCAACTTCAATTCTGTTTGAGGCGATGCCGCGCATTTTGCTGTCGAGAATCCGACCGCATCCCTCACCAATGCGAACGCCAAGGCGCATAATCGTGTCGCGGTGTACTTCGGTCTGGCGTTCGATTGAACGGATGCTGTTGCCTTCGGCTAATGCTGCGATCACTCTGACTTGCTTTTCCATCGGTAATACGTTTGCCATTGCCTCAACTCCTTAACTGAGACTTATTGTATTACGGAATGTATGGTGTGTCAAGAATTTTTTGTAATACGGAAAGATTTTAGCTTCTGCCTATCATCAATGAGATCATCCGTAGATATTCCGACCAATCTGGCGTACCGCAAGAGCGTCATTAGATTCGGCTCGCTCTTTCCTAATTCAAAATCACTGACATGCTGAGGACGAACCTGATATTTTTGATTTGATAACTTGACCGCTATCTCAGGCTGGCTTAATCCCAGGCTTTCTCTGATCTGTCTCAGTTTTTGCGCCAGGAATTCAGGCTGGATCCTTTTAGCTTGCCCCATTGGAGAGAACCTCCCACAGAGCATTGCTGAAAAATTGAGCTTGCCGTTTTCCCCGAATTAGGGGAAACTGGCTTCCGAACCTTTGAACAGCCGAATCGGGAATTCGGCCGGCGTCCTTCATCGGCCTGTCACCGGACGCTTCATAATGCGCGGATTATAACAGAAAGGATCGATTCTTATGTCAACCGAATATCGAGGCGCGGCCAAGATCGTATCGGTTATTGGCGATCTTCTATTGGTGATCGGTATAGGTGCAGGCGCTATCGCTGTCCTTTATGGCTTTACTCAATCGATAATGCTGTACGTTTCTGCGGGTATTGTCGTTTTCATACAGGGTATTTTTACGTATGGATTATTTGTGGGAATAGCGGAAATCATTCATTTGCTGAGGAAATCAATAGACAAAGCCGAGAAGGAAACAATATAAGCCCCAGCGAAAAACTCCTGACGCATGCGCCCTTAGTTTTTCTGAATTATTCTTACCCTCTAAGCAACCAACCAACGAAAACCAACATCTAAGCGGGAGTTGGTCTGAAACCTATTTTCCTACCAACATCCTTTCGACTACGCACACATTATATTCCACAGGCTGGGTGATGTTATGAATCCAACTCCTCTATTAGATCAATTAATCAGGGAGATCGAACAGGACGACGAAGCGATAGAGCGGCTCAAATTGGCGCTGGGTGTAGCTGATTATCTTCGGCGCGAAAATATTGTTGAGTGCTTCCTAGACGAACTGCAACAAGCTGATAATAAGATGCCGCGTATCCCGAAGCAGCTTACTATTCATCTTGTGGCTGAGGCTTTTCTGAAAGGGCTTGAAGCGGAGCCTTTACGGCGTCAAGAATTGTTTTCATTTCGGTCTGCACCCCAGCAAGATGATGATCTAACGCAGTCTTTATGCGAGAGCCAGCCTCCTCTTCAGACAGTCCGGATGCGATCATCTCTTCTTTCTTCAGAGAAAGAATCGTCCACGTCAGCGCCTGGGTAGTCATGACATTCCGAAGAATTCGCGTCAACATGGAAGCATTTGAACGTGACACTTCGGCAAGGACATTCAATTCATCATCAGTTAGCATGTTTGCCTCATAAGATTTACAGGAATTTTGAATGGGGATAATAAGGCCGATAGAGTAATCGGCGAAAGGGTAAACATGTAATGCATGCGTCATGAGTTTTATTCTTGACCCTTAAAATCGCGGGTTTATACTCGCGGAATGTCGAATATCCCCTCACCGCTTACCGCTGAAGGCAAGAGATTTTTTCGGGTTGGCGTTGATACTCTATATAAAACTATCTGGATTGCGATTTCCGGAGGAGTAACGGCCATCGTTGTTATGTTTTGGGCGGCAATATCTAATCATCCTTATTTGCTCGTTTCTGGAATTACAGCTTCAACAATATTTATGTTCATATTTGTTGTGGGGTATTTCATGGAACATAAAGAAAGGCGCCGGGTTGAATCGGCTACGCCGGACGCATCAATATCGTCGTCGGCATGCCCAGTTTCATCCGCGCAATCCGATCAGATTTTTTATGTCAATGATACGAGACGACCCGACATTGACCAACCGAGACCAAATGTAGTCTTTCAGGATATTGAAACAATTCCAGTCCATCTTGATGATAATAATAAACCCGTAAGGGGAGCGGTCCAGGGAAGACCGGAATGCATCGCGCTAATCGCTGTTTTCAATAACCTTATTGAAGGATCAAAGAATCCGGCGGTTCCCTATAATGTGATAACGCGAATTACATTTATGGACGCTAAGGGCCAGCGCAACATCAAAATTAATAGAGGCGCTTGGCTTAATGAATCGAATCCTCAAGTTCATATCTTCGGATTGAATGATCCACATAGGGCGATAATCGCATTGATAACCGAAAGCGAAGTGAATGGCCGGATAATAAATTCCTTTTCTTATGATAGATATGGGGAGCAAAATGAATATGAAAAAATGAGCTTACCCTACAAGAGCTATTACGTAACCGTTGAGGTTATCTCAGAGCAATTAGGGAGAACCTTGCTGGAAAAAAGTTTCATCATTTCAACGGAAGGTAATGGATTACATGCGCCCATCACTTTCGGCTCCGTCGGTTCAATAAATGACTTTCTCGCCATTATTCATGCTGCCGAACGAAATCAAACAAAGGCAGTTGACGAAAAATCACTCTCGAAACAAACTTCCGATGGAGGATTAGAAATCTCTGATGGTGGAGATTCTAAACGCAAAAACAATGAGGGCTAACTATAAGCATTCAAAACAGCTTAATTTTCGTAATACGAAAAGGCTAATTTGTGTACGATTTCAAATTAGGACACCGCCAAAAACGCTCTTGCGTTTTTCGTCGCTTCAGGGTATTTTAGAATTCACGATGAAAAGGTCAGTTTAAAGTTGAAACTTTAAAAATAACAGTTCAAAATCCTCACCGTCGTAAAAATGAAAGATTCCTGACCGTCTTTGCTTTGCAATGAGTTGATTTGCGTTAACAGGGTTAATATCGTATATAGCGTTAGCTGAGTTGTCAGAGGCGAGTTAACAACAAACTGTCTGGGGCGCGATATGGCGAGGTTAGTGATCCAGGACCCGTTCGGCAAGAGAACCAGCGTCGAACTCAAAAAAAATGAGGAGACTACGATTGGCCGCGCTCTCGAAGCCAACATCGTACTCGCCGACCAACGAGCCTCTCGCCTGCACGCTGCCGTTCACCGCGAAGGCCAAAAATACATAGTCAAAGATCTGCGGAGCGCGAACGGCCTCTTCGTTAACGGCAAACGCGTTATGGAAACTGCTCTGGCCCATGAAGATGTGATCCTGATCGGGCGCTGCCAGATAACATTCGAAGATACCGATTCAATGGCCACAGTGGCGTTCCAGGATACGTCGCTCTCGCACGGCACTACTTTCCTGAAACCGGCAGATCAGGTCGTCAATCCGCTCAGCGGTCCGCTTGGGTCTACATCAGGCCGGGCTCTACCTGAAGACGACATAAACTCCCTGAGGAAAAAAGCGAAGATCCTGACATTAATGTATGAGCTCGGTCAGACGCTCAAAGGCCTGGTCTCGCTGGACGAGATATATAAGAATGTCGGGAAACTGCTGCTTGAGGTCTGCAAAGCCGACCGCGTGCTGATAATGCTTTTTGAGAAGGATACGGATCAGCTTGCCCCCGTGCACGTTGCTATCGGGAATGAGGCGGATACGGAGCTGACCTCGAATCTTTCTGTCAGTAGAACTATCACCGAAAAAGTATTGAAGGATCGCGTGTCACTGCTCAGCCTGAATGCGGCCGTCGATCCGAACCTTTCGCACGGCAGAAGCGTAATGCTGCAGCAGCTCCATTCGGTGATGTGCGCGCCGCTGGTGGTGAAAGGTGAATCGCTGGGCGTCATGTACTTGGACCAGCGAAAAGTGGGAGCGTTCACGCCGGATGATCTGGACCTGCTCAACGCGGTGGCCGCGCAGATGGCGATAGCGCTGGAAACGGTGCGGGCGCTGGAACGATTGACGAGAGAGGCTCAGGCGCGATCAGCTTACTCGCGATTTTTGCCGGCTCACGTGGTCGAGGAGCTGCTCCAGTCGCCGGACAGTTTGAAACTGGGCGGCGTGAACCAGATCGTTACCGTATTGTTTGCCGACATTCGAGGATTTACGCCCTTTTCGGCGGTGATGGAGCCCGAAGAGGTCGTCGCCATCCTCAATCAATATTTCAGCGAGATGACAGAGATTATCTTTAACCACGGCGGCACTCTGGACAAATATATCGGGGACGGATTGATGGCCTTGTTTGGCGCGCCCTATGCCACCGCAAACGATCCTCTCAACGCGGTACAGGCGGCAGTGGAAATGCAGCAGAGAATGCAATCACTGAAAGAATATTTCCGTTCGATCAACCGGCTTAAACTGACAATAGAAATCGGAATAGGCATTTATACCGGCAAAGTCACCGTGGGGTACATCGGCTCGAACCGGAGAACGGACTATACCGCCATTGGCGATACGGTAAATATGGCGGCGCGGTTTGAGAGCAATGCTCCGCGCAACGGGATCTATATCAGCGACACGACTTATCACCTGGTTAAGGATCATTTCAATTTCAACTTGCTGGATCTAAAGGTCAAAGGAAAAGACGAGCCGGTGAAATGTTATCAGGTGATGTGGCAGGAGGAACCAGAGCGCGAGCACATCACGGATCGAGGATTGGGCTCTCATTAACGACTCTTTCCTCTTAAAACAGGTTTTTTTATTGTTGACTGTAAAGATAAGTTATAAGAGAATCGGATGGAACTCATATCCAGGAAACATATAAAGGGAATGATAAGAACCAGCAGAGGCAAATTATTCCGGCCTCAGCAATATTATAAAAGTTTTTGATGAATTAAACGCCAGCGACGACTGGTGAACAGGGTTTGTCGTAATTGATCTTTCAGAGTGTGGGTTCGGACGTTGAAACACTGTTTCGGAATCGAAAAGCGGCGAGATCAGTCGATGTACCCGCTGGACGATAGAGAACAGGATTTGAGACTAGAATAAAAACGATATCCCAAAAAGATATCGCCTCTTCACAGAATATTGCTCTGAACCTGCAGAACTGGGGCCCGTCAGGGGGACTTTGGGCTCAACGTCTGAACAGACGATTTTCAATTTGTTTCTTTCTTTGAATAAAGATTCCAGGTCCTAGCCCGTCAAGATTTTAGATTGTGTATTTGGGCACTGCTGCGCTTGCGAAGAACTCCCATTCGTGGTTGCAACTTTGTCTGGATGTGGGCTGGAAGTCTACAGGGTGGAAGCATGACTATGAACTTCTTTAAAGCAAGATTTAATCCGTTTCTGCGGCACGCATTTCCGAATATCAAACGTATACTGTCTACCGGTTTGGCGTTTGGAATGTTGCTGACCGGCTGGCCGACGCTTACCTCAGCTCAGGATAAAAAAGACAGCGCCGGAAATGCGGCCGCCGCCAGTTCGCAGAACGGCCAGCAGCCAACCGTAAGCAAAAGCGATTCGGCTTCGACTTCGTCCGGTTCTGCCGCAAGTCAACCTGCAGCCGATTCGAAAAAGAGCGACGACAAAGCTGGCGATAAAAAAGGTGGCGATGCAAAGGACGACAAGACCGGTAAAAAGGGCGAAGCCGCCCTCAAATACCCTCTTCCGGACCTGAAGCCGCTTGGCGCCGCCGGTCCAAAAACCGTGCATGATAAAGATGACGAGATAAGCGAGGAGTTCATCCCGATGCCAGACCGATGGCGGTTCGGATGGCCGCGGTTCAAACGATACAACGGCAGCATTGCCAATAACCTTCCTTTTGTCGAAGGCAATCCGTTCGATCCCTTCAACCAGAATGAAGGCAAAGGCGATTACCCGATATTTGGCAACAAATATTTTCTCAACCTGAATTTCCAAAGCAACACTACATTCAACCCGCGCGAAGAGGCAACCGCCAAAGGACCAGTTCAACAGGTGTTCGTTAACCAGAACTTCGTTGCCGGCGTCGAGATCTTCCGCGGCGACACGGTATTCGAGCCAAAGGTCTGGTCGGCAAAGGTCACCGGGGTTTTCAACCTGAACGGTCTGGCAAACGGCAGCCTCGGACTCGGCGATATCAAACAGGGCAAGAGCAGAGTCACAGCTGAGGAAGCTTTCTTCGAGAAGAGGCTCAAAGTACTCAGCGTCAATTACGACATCATTTCGCTGCGCGTCGGAATGCAGAATTTCAACAGCGATTTTCGCGGATTTCTGTTCGTCGATAATCAACTGGGTGTGAGGTTGTTCGGCAATCTCCACTCGAACAGAGATCAGTACAACCTCGCTTACTTCACGATGCGCCAGCGCGACAGCACGTCGCAGCTGCATTCGTTCGAGCCCAGACATCAGGATGTTTTTATCGCCAACTGGTATCGCCAGGATTTTATAACCAAGGGTTATACAGCGATGGCGAATTTCCACTTTAACAACGATCGCGGGTTGGTGGTGGGCGACCAATTTCAGTTGCATGCTGCCTATGTCGGTTTCCATGGTGACGGTCACTGGGGAGACTGGAACGTTGACCACGCATTTTATCAAGCGTTCGGCTCCGATGATCACAACAGAGTCACCGGTAAACACGAATCGATCAACGCACAGATGGCGGCGTTCGAGATCTCGCGCGATGTGAACTGGTGGCGATACAGATTCTCGGTCTTTTATGCATCCGGCGATGGAAATATAAATGACGGCAAAGCGCACGGATTCGACATGATCCAGGACAACCCGGAATTTGCCGGTGGTCAGTTTATGTACTGGGATCAACAGCAAAAAGCTGTCCCCATTCTTGGTATCCTGGGCAATAAATTCAGCCTCGATCCTGATTTGCGCGATAAATTCGTGAACCGCGCGAATTTCGTAAATCCCGGCGTGTTCTTTGTTAACGGCGGAACGGACGTCCGCATTACGCCGAAGCTGAAACTCTCGCCAAACCTGTCATATCTCAGGTTTGCAAGTACCGGAGCGCTCAGGCAATTGACCGGCATCCCGAACCTCAGTAATGGAATCGGCTGGGACCTGAGCGTCGGAGCAAAGTACCGTCCGTTCCTGAACGAGAATTTCTTCTTCCTGACGGGTTACGGAGCTTTGTTTACTCAGGGTGGAATGCGAACTCTGTTAGGCAGCGGCAAGACGTTGCAGACGGCGTTTGTGGCAATTCAATTCGTTTACTAAACAGTTACTAATTTAGTTGTGAGAACAATGAAACAGAATTCACCACAGAGGACACAGAGAGCACAGAGAAAAGGCATTTTAAATTCTCTGTGTCCTCTGTGCTCTCCGTGGTGAAATTTCTTGTTGTAGGTGCCCGTCTTTAGGATTTTGAATAGTAATTATGGGCGTTTTGTTGACTAGGAGGAGAAGATGAGGCAAGTTGAAAGCAATCTGATAATCAGGCGGCGAGCCTTGATACTGGTTCTCTTTGCCGGCTTCATTGTCAGCGCTTCACTGCTATTTACCGCGCCAGCGAAAGTGGCAAAAGCAAATTCTGAAGCAGAACCATCGGCGCCGCCAGCCGGTTCGCGCTTTCATATGGTGTCCGACAAGGCAAAGAGATCAAGTCAGGCCACCCAGGCGAAAGCGCCCGCGCAGACCGAAGGCTGTGTATCCTGTCACAAAGGAACGGAAGATCCGCATCCTGATGGGCAGGTGCCTTCGTGCGTAGCGTGTCACGGCGGCGATCCGGCAGCTACAACAAAAGAGAAAGCGCATCCGAAGCCGAAATATCCGCAATCGTGGCCGACTTCGGGCAATCCGGAAGAGAGCTACATACTCCTCAATAGAGAAAGCAAAGAATGGATTCGCTTCGTCAATCCGAGTGACCTGCGCGTTGCAGAGATATCCTGCGGCAAGTGCCACGAAGACCTGATCAAGAGCGTAAAGAAGTACACGATGACGACCAGCTATCAGGTATACAGCACCGCTCTATATAACAATGG
Organism: Blastocatellia bacterium; assembly: GCA_035652355.1. Lineage (GTDB taxonomy): Bacteria > Acidobacteriota > Blastocatellia > DASRDY01 > DASRDY01 > DASRDY01. Next base: position 12,325 of record DASRDY010000014.1, on the reverse strand, counting down.
CACCCTGCCCTGGAAAAATGCGGTGCTCGGTGAGAGCTACACCGACAGCGGTAAACCGCAGGCGATGCGAACGATTCCTCCGCCAACAGAGGAAGAGACCAGAACCAAAGGCATTCTGCCGATCATCTTCACATTCCCGCGTTTTGAGGTTGGTCAGCCAGGCGACATCTTCCGACCGTTTGAACGAGGCGGCGGACCGAAATCAGAACTGGGTAATCCCGATCGTCAGGATATCCCTGGACAACCGGACGTAACGCTCAGTAACCGTGGATATGGCACGCAAGCCGCCGTTGATCCAGTAATCATCGGCGCTCATAAGGTTCGACTGAACGATCCTGTTATGTCATTTCTTGGAACGAATAATGCGCCTGGTGATTATCGAACCAGCGGATGCGGTTCGTGCCATGTAATTTATGCGAACGACCGCAGTACGTTCAACTCAGGTCCGTGGGCGAAATACGGAAACACGGGTCACAGCTTCAGCGATGACCCGACAATTCCCAAGAATGAAGCCGGTCATCCGATCCAGCATAAATTCACCAGATCGATTCCGTCCAGCCAGTGCATAACCTGTCACGTGCACAATGGGAATGGCTTCCTGAACACCTATCTTGGTTATATGTGGTGGGATGAGGAGACGGACGGCGAATTCCTGTATCCGCAGAAACAGCACAATCCGACTCAGAAGGAAATCGACAAAGCCGGACGTTTCAATCCTGAAGAGGCCGCCGCGCGTGGTTTATGGAAAGACCCCAAGTTCCTGGAAACTGTCAGCGATCTGAATCCGCAGATGCACAAGATGCAGGTTTCCGACTATCACGGACACGGATGGATGTTCCGTCGAGTCTACAAACAGGATCGCAAAGGAAATTACCTGACGGCCGACGACCAGAAGATCGATTTTAACGATCCCGATCTGTTCAAGAAAGCCGTTCACCTGCAGGACATCCACCTCGAAAAAGGAATGCACTGCGTTGATTGCCACTTTAATCAGGATGCGCACGGCAATGACAAGATCTATGGCGACCGTCGCGCCGCAATCGAAATCGCGTGCGAAGATTGCCACGGCAGTTTGACGAAGAAGATAACGAAACTCGCCGATTTGAAGACTTCAGGGTTTGGCGCACCCGATGGCGGAAACAAGATCAATGAGAGAACGCCGTTCGGTCAGACCAGGTTCGTTCTCAGGAACGGCAAGCTGTTCCAAAGGTCGATGGTCGAGCAAGGGAAAGAATGGGAAGTCATCCAGGTGCAGGACACCGTGACTCCCGGCAACGAACATTACAACGAGAAGTCCGCTGCGGCGAAGACGATGATGAAGGATGGCGCAACGTGGGGCAATGCCTCAGCCGATCCGAATCAGCTTGCGCACAGCGAGGCAAAAGTAAGCTGTGTTGCCTGTCACTCGTCATGGGTAACAAACTGTTTCGGTTGTCACCTGGCAGCAAGCGTCAATACAAAGAAACCGTTGCTGCATATGGAAGGCGATGCCGATGAAACTCAGGTCTACGCTTCGTATAACCCACAAGTCCTGAGAACCGATGGGTATATGCTGGGCATTGACGGAACCGTGCAGGGACATAAGGTCATGCCGGTTCGGTCATCCAGCGTGGTATCATTCAGCGTCCGCAATAACACACGCGGCTGGATCATCAATCACGTACCGACAATTTCGGCCGCAGGCTATAACGGAAACGCGTTTAACACACATCCTCCTCACACAGTTCGCGCCAAAGAGACAAAGCAGTGTACCGACTGCCACGTCTCGGCAAACAACGACAACAACTCCTGGATGGCAGGCGTCACCATGCTGGGCACCAACCAGGTGAACTTCATGGGCAAGTACATCTATATGGCCGAAGGCAAAGGCGGGTTGTCTGCGACCAGGGTTACCGAAGACGACCAACCGGAAGCCGTGTTCGGCAGTCACTTGCACAAGATCGCCTACCCGGATGATTACAAGGAGTTCGTTGCGAATAAGGGACTGCTCAGCGAATCTCACTCGCATCGCACCTACGAATCAAATCAGGTGCAGATGTATTCTGAGTATCTGTTGAGCGCTGCGGGCAAACACGGGTTCATTGTTTACGACATTGCCAACGTTGCGAACAAGGACTTCAGCCAGCGCATAGTCACCGCTCCGTTCTCACCGCTCGGTCAGGGGCTCTCCGTCAAGACCAAGAACGCCACAGGTGTTGCGGTCGGCTCGCCGATTCCGCTCGATCCTAAGCGCGTTCAGCTTCCAGTGAACGAAGAGCAGCCAGTAGCGAAGCTGTTCGGATACGCCTTTATCTCTGACAGCGTCGAAGGCCTGATCACGGTCGATATCACGACTCTGGAAGATGGCGTGCCGACAAACAACTTCCTGAAACGCGGTGCGACCTACAATCCGGACGGGAAACTGACTGGAGCGCGCAGTATCAGGATTGTCGGTAACTACGTCTACATCTGCACCGATCACGGACTTGAGATAGTTAATATCTCTGATCCAATGAGTCCGAAATACGTCGGTGAAGTCGGCGCTCCGTTGCGCGACCCGCGCAATGTCGCCGTTCAGTTCCGCTATGCATTCGTAACCGATGCCGACGGACTAAAGGTTCTTGATATCACCGACATCGAGCACCCGGTTGCGACCAGCGCGGTCGTACCGTTGAAGGATGCACAGGGTTTATACCTGTCGCGAACCTACGCGTATGTCGCCGACGGCGCGGATGGACTGGCCATCGTCGACATCGAACGACCGGATCAGGCTAAGCTGGATCAGATGTTCAATGCCGGCGGAACGATGAACGATACACGCGACGTGAAGACCGGTATGGTTAACGTCAGCCTGTTTGCCTTTGTCGCCGATGGCAAGAACGGTCTGAAGGTGGTTGAGCTGATGTCGCCGGAAACAGTGCCGGGCAATCTTGGCTACAGCCCGAGACCGAATCCCCGCCAGGTTTCTTACTATCCGACGAAATCACCGGCAATAGCGGTTTCGGAAGGTTATCGCCGCGACCGTGCCGTGGACGAGAGCGGAAACCAAATATCGATATTTGGCCGTAGAGGAGCCAGACCCTTCAATTTGGAAGAGATGAGGCGGCTATACATTCGTGATGGCAAGCTTTATACTGTCACGGACGTACCGCCACGTAGAACAGCGTCCAACTTCCTGAAAGTCAGCGGTGCAGCAGTATCGTGGTTCGGCCTGATGGCCGTGATACTGCCGCTCAGCTTCCTGTTCAGATCACGAAGGCGGGATTAACTGTTATGAGTGCCTGAAGGGCACATAGTTAATAGCCGTGGGTGAAACCCACGGATGAGTATCCAGTATTTGTTCGACCCTGAAGGGGTCGCGGTTTAAGGTGGCTGAAAACCACCACGACCCTTTCAGGGTCGAATCCATAATCGCGTTGTTCCCGGGGGTATCACGCTTCGCGTTCAACCCCCGGCTATTGACTGAAACCACTCCGTGGTTTTGACCCTGCTTTATTTGCGAATTATCAAACTTGTTCGCTGGGTGCTTGTACCAACAATCGTATGGGCTTAAGCGTCAAACTTCTCTCCACCAGTCATGGCAGCGATTCGCAGTTGCAGCCACTGACCACGTTCCTCATTGATGGACACGTGACTGTCGATGCGGGAAGCCTGGGCTTGGGGCTGGCGCCAGAACAGCAGGGCGATATAACCGACGTAATCATCACACATCCTCACCAGGACCACACTGCTTCATTACCGATACATATCGCCGAAGCATTCACTGTCTTGAAGCATCCCATCACGGTCCACGGAACAGAGTCGGTCATTGAAGCGCTAAGAATGCACACGTTCAATGACAATGTGTGGCCCGATTTCACTAAGATAAACCTGATTGGAAAGAACGAGCCGACGTTGAAATTCTCTCTAATCGAAGAAGGTGTTCCGTTTCAGGTTGGAGAGTTGCGCGCCACCGCAGTTCCGGTAAATCACATCGTTCCGACAATCGGCGTCGCGATTGAAGGGGACGGGGCCTCGGTTGTGTTTACGTCGGACACTTATAAAACTGACAAAATCTGGGATTTGGCCAATTCCCTCGAGGATTTAAAGGCCGTGTTTATCGATTGTTCGTTTCCGAACGAGCTTGCAGGACTGGCGGAAGTATCAAAACACCTGACGCCAGAACTGATTGCAGAGGAGATGAACAAGTTAAAGAGGCCCGCGCACGTGTTCGCCGTGCATATCAAACCACAGGCGCGAGAACGCGTCCTGGCTGAAATTAGGCAATTGAATCGTCCCGACTTTACTGCTGCCAGAATAGGGCACCAGTATACTTGGTAGCGAGGAGCAGTCCTCAGAGCGTATCTAAGGAATGATCTTGATGAAGCCCGAAGGGCTCAAAGTTAATAGCCGGTGGCCAGCTCACCGGGAAACGGTTATAGACCTTTCCGACCCTTTCAGGGTCGACGACGGTAACCTATGCTTTCCGTGGGTGTCGCTTCGCTTTACCCACGGCTATCAACTTTAACCACTTCGTGATTTCTAAAGAACTCTTTGCGATGCGTTCCGAGATTTTCAGTTTCCGGCCCACTGGAGCTGCTGTCCCCTTCTCCCTGCCAGTAACAGAAATTAACCCCTAGGAGAACCTTGATGGAACCGTCATTAGCGAAATCACCCGCACAACAACTTGATCAACTTTGCATAAATACAATTCGGACTTTAGCGATGGACGCTGTGCAGCAGGCTAACTCGGGTCATCCGGGAACTCCGATGGCAATGGCCCCGGTGGCTTATGCATTGTGGCAGCACTTCCTGCGATTCGATCCCGCCAATCCGATTTGGCCGAATCGCGACAGGTTCGTTCTGTCGATGGGACACGCGTCGATGCTGCTCTATTCGATGCTGCACCTCACGAATGTAAAAGCGGTCAATCCGAAATACGAGCAACTGGGTGAATCATCGGTCACTCTGGAAGACATTAAACGGTTTCGCCAGCTGGACAGCAAATGCCCGGGACATCCCGAGTATCGATGGACGTCGGGTATAGAAACGACAACGGGACCGCTGGGACAGGGCGTCGCGACCAGCGTGGGAATGGCGATAGCTTCGAAATGGATGGGCGCGCATTTTAACAGACCCGGATTTGAGCTATTCAATTATGATGTCTACGCGCTCGCAGGTGACGGTTGCATGATGGAAGGCGTTTCCGGCGAGGCCGCTTCCCTTGCAAGCCATTTGCGCCTTTCGAACCTCTGCTGGATCTACGACAACAACAAAATCACCATCGAAGGAAACACTTCGTGGGCGTTCAGCGAAGATGTCGCAACCAGGTTTATCGGTTACGGATGGAACGTGACTCGAGTCGGCGATGCGAACGATCTGGATATGCTGGTTCGCGCGTTCAAGACGTTCAAGAACACGACTGACCGACCGACTCTCATAATTGTCGACAGCCACATCGCTTATGGATCACCGAACAAACAGGACACGCACGCTGCGCACGGCGAGCCTCTCGGTGAAGAAGAGATCAAATTAACGAAACGAAACTACGGCTGGCCGGAAGACGCCAAATTCCTTGTTCCTGACGGCGTCTACGAACATTTCCAGGCTGGAATCGGAAAACGCGGTAACGACGCCAGCCAGGCGTGGAAGACGATGTTCAACGAGTATAAGGCTCAATATCCGGATCTGGCCGATCAGGTTTACAGGATGCAGCGTCGCGAATTGCCGGACGGATGGGACAAGAATCTGCCGACCTTCCCCGCCGATCCGAAAGGCGTTGCCGGTCGCGATGCTTCTCAAAAAGTCCTGAATGTGCTGGCGCAGAATGTGCCGTGGCTGATTGGCGGCTCAGCCGATCTGGCGCCATCGACGAAGACTCGACTGACATTCGACGGCGCGGGTGATTTCACGGCGGAAAGTTATGGTGGAAGAAATTTCCATTTCGGAATTCGCGAGCACGCAATGGGGTCGATCCTGAACGGAATGTCATTGTCGAAGGTTCGTCCGTACGGATCGGGCTTTTTTATCTTCAGCGACTATTCGCGTCCAGCAATCAGATTAGCCGCGATCATGGAAATTCCCGTGATCTACATCTTTACGCACGATTCGATTGGTGTCGGTGAAGATGGACCGACGCATCAGCCGATCGAGCAGCTTGCGTCGCTGAGAGCGATACCAGGATTGATCACGCTCAGACCGGGAGATTCAAATGAGGTGGTTGAAGCCTGGAAGGTGATAATGAAGCTTCATCACGAGCCGGTCGCGATTGTGCTCAGCCGTCAGGCTCTGCCGACGCTGGACAGAACGAAATACGGATCGGCGGAAGGTTTGAAGAAGGGCGCATACGTTCTGGCAGATGCCGATGACCACAAGCCTCAGGTAATTTTGATCGGCACGGGCAGCGAAGTATCCTTGTGTATTGATGCATTCGAAAAACTGAAAGCAGACGGCATTAAGGCTCGGGTTGTCAGCATGCCTTCGTGGGAACTGTTCGAGCATCAGAGCGATGAATATAAAGAGAGCGTTCTGCCATCGAACGTCACGGCGCGGATTTCGGTCGAGCAGGCGTCGACATTTGGCTGGTACAGGTATGTTGGAAATGGGGAACGAATTGGAATGCACACGTTCGGAGCGTCTGCCCCATTGAAGGAACTGCAGAAGAAGTTTGGCTTCACCCCGGATAGCGTCGTAGCCAAAGCCAAGGAGCTGGTAGCCGGAGGTAAATAGCAATGCGAATCGCAGTCGGCGCTGACCACGCCGGATTCGAGATGAAGAACCAGGTTGCGGATTACCTGCGTGGACTTAACCACGAAGTTTTGGATTTCGGCGCGCACAGCGCAGAGCCCGGCGATGACTATCCGGATTATGCCGAGGCAGTCGGAATGGCGATCCGGCAAGGCAACGCTGATCGTGGAATTCTGGTGTGCGGAAGTGGAGTTGGTGTCAGCGTAGCGGCGAACAAAATCTATGGTATCCGAGCCGCGATGTGTCACGACGTTTATTCAGCCCATCAAGGGGTTGAACATGATGATATGAATGTGTTAGTCCTAGGGGCGCGTATAATCGGACCCGCATTGGCACTCGATTTGGTTGCAGCTTTTATGGGTGCCACATTTACAAATGAGGAGCGCCATGTTAGAAGGCTGGCGAAAGTGAAGGCGCTGGAGGCAAAATTCAGCGCGAGTTCGGGAGACAAGGAAACGGAGAAACGGTGACGCGGAGAACCGGAGAAAGAAAGATATCAGATGTCAGGACCCCCTGCGGATCTCCTGGATCTCCGTTTTGTTCCCTAGAAGACTACACAGACAAAGGGTTATTATTCAAATGACGACAATTGCGGAAGCGCCCCCGGAAACCAAAAGCGGAGCGCAACTTGAAAAGCTTTGTATTAACACAATCAGAACGCTGTCGATGGACGCCGTCCAAAAGGCAAACAGCGGTCATCCCGGCGCGCCAATGGAAAACGCGTCGATTGCTTATACACTTTGGACTAAATTCTTAAGATACAATCCGAAAAACCCGAGCTGGCAGAACCGGGATCGATTTGTTCTTTCCGCCGGACACGGCAGCATGCTGCTGTATTCGATGCTCTATTTGACCGGTTACGATCTCAGCCTCGACGATATAAAGAATTTCCGTCAATGGGACAGCAAGACTCCTGGTCATCCTGAATATGGATTGACACCGGGCGTGGAAACTTCCACCGGTCCGCTCGGGCAAGGGTTCGCCAACGGCGTTGGGATGGCGATACAGCAAAAGTATCTTGCGTCGTATTTCAATAGACCAGGTCATGAAATTTTCGATTACAAGGTTTACGCAATCGTATCTGACGGCGACCTGATGGAAGGCGTGGCGAGCGAAGCCGCTTCCCTTGCCGGTCACCTGAAGCTCAACAACCTGATTTATATCTATTCGGACAATAAGATTTCGATTGAAGGATCTACTGGCCTTGCTTTCACGGAAGACGCCGGCGACAGGTTCAGAGCATATGATTGGCAGGTGTTGCGTGTCGAAGGCAACAATTTGAAGGATATTGCCGAGGCGGTGACGATCGCAAATCAATCGATTGAGCGACCGACCTTGATTGTGGCTCGCACGCACATTGGATATGGCAGCCCCCATAAACAGGACAGTCGCGAAGCTCACGGCGAGGCGCTTGGGGTTGAGGAAGTGAAGCTGACCAAGGAAGCTTATGGATGGCCGCCCGATAAACAGTTTTACGTGCCGGACGAAGTCCTTCAGTTCTATCGTCAGCAGGTAGACATAGGCGCAAAACGCGAGGCCGAATGGCAGAAACGTTTTGATGCTTATGCCAAAGAGTTTCCTGATTTGGCCGCGCAGTGGCAGCAATGGATCAGCGGTAAATTACCGGAAGGATGGGACAGCGACTTCCCTGATTTCAAAGGCGCGAAGCCTCTGGCAACGCGAAATGCCTCTGGCGAAGTTATGAATGCGTTTGCAAAGAAGCTGCCCAATTTTCTTGGCGGATCGGCAGACCTGGCGCCATCGACGATGACACATCTAAAAGAATTTGGCGATTTCGAACCCGGCAACTACAGCGGACGAAATTTCCATTATGGCGTACGCGAACATGCAATGGGCTCGGTCAACAATGGCATTGCCGTAGGCCGGACGTTGATTCCATTTGGCGCTACGTTTTTGATCTTTTCTGATTACCAGCGCCCGACGATAAGGCTCGCCGCGATGATGGAAGTCCAGCAGGTCTTTGTCTATACGCACGATTCGATTGGTCTGGGTGAGGACGGACCGACGCATCAATCGATTGAGCAACTGCCGAGTTTGCGAGCTATCCCGAATTTGTTTGTTGTTCGGCCGGCCGATCACACTGAAACGGCGGAAGCATGGCGCATCGCAATAAATCGCAGGACGGGTCCGACAGCTCTTGTTCTAACAAGACAAAAAGTTCCTGTAATCGACCGTGACAAATATGCTCCCGCCTCGGGCGTTCAAAAAGGCGGATATATTCTGTCTGAAGCTAAAGACGGCAAGGTCGATGTGATCTTGATTGCGACAGGATCGGAAGTGCATCTCGCTCTCGATGCCCAGACTAAACTTGCCGAGCAAGGCGTCGGTGCTCGCGTGGTCAGCTTCCCGTGCATCGAGCTGTTCCTGGAGCAGAGCGAAGAATATCGCAATGAGGTGTTACCGCGCTCAGTATCGGCGCGAGTCGCCATCGAGGCGGCAATGGATTTTGGATGGCATCGCTGGGTCGGATACGATGGAGACGTGATCGCTATGAAGCGATTCGGCGCATCGAGCCCCGGCGAAGTGCTGTTCGAGAAGTTCGGCTTTACGGTCGACAATGTTGTGAACCGCGCGAAAGCACTGGTTAAAAAATAGGTCGTACGATCATTAACATGAAATTCACCACAGAGACACAGAGGCACAGAGAATATAAAAACTCCGCACCTCTGCGTCTCTGTGGTTAAAAGGCTTGTCTGAGCGACGGCCGACTGAAGATATTAGTTAGACAACTATCACAAAGCCCGGGCAGCGCAACCTCAAGCATTGCCCGCCGGAGGAGGCATTTATGATTTCTAAGAATCCGTTTGGAGAATTACACGCACTAGGTCAGTCAATCTGGTACGACAACATCCGGCGCGCTCTGCTGACAACAGGTGATCTGAAGCGCAAAATCCAATTCGACATGAAAGGCGTAACGTCAACGCTGTCGGCAAAGATCGGCGGCGATGATCTGCGCGGTGTAACGTCGAATCCCGCGATTTTCGAGAAAGCCATTGCAGGCAGCACCGATTATAACGATTCCATTCAAAAGCTCGTCCAGGAAGGCAAAAATGTCAACGAGATCTATGAAGCTCTCGTTCTGGAAGACATCGCCGCAACGGCTGATCTGCTGCTGCCTGTTTATGAACGAACCAATGGCATCGACGGTTATGTAAGCCTGGAAGTGTCGCCGAAACTCGCGCACGACACCCAAGGCACGATTGAAGAAGCTCGGCGACTCTTTGCAACGCTCAATCGCAAGAACGTAATGATTAAGGTGCCTGCAACTGCAGAAGGTATTCCCGCCATCGAGCAGCTGATCTCTGACGGCATCAATATCAACGTCACGTTGATATTCTCCAAACAGAGTTACGAAGAAGTCGCGAACGCTTACATCCGTGGGTTGGAGAAGCGAATCGGCGCGAATCAACCGGTGAATAATATTTCCTCTGTGGCTAGTTTCTTCGTCAGCAGAATCGATACGAACATTGACAGTCAACTCGAATTCAAGATTCGCCGCAGCGAAGACGAAGCAGAAAAGAAAAAGCTGACTGGACTGCTTGGCAAAGCCGCAATCGCTAATGCGAAGATCGCGTATCAGAAGTTCAAAGAGATCTTCCACGGCGACAGGTTTAAGCTTTGCGCATCGAAGGGTGCTCGTGTGCAGCGACAGTTGTGGGCTTCGACGGGAACGAAGAATCCAAGGTACAGCGACGTTTATTACGTCGAAGAGCTGATCGGACCTGAGACGGTCAACACGGTTCCGCCTGCGACATACACCGCGTTTCGCGATCACGGCAAGGTTCGTCCTAGTCTGGAAGAAGATGTCGACGGCGCAAAGCGTGTGATTGCAGAGCTCGCCGAAGTCGGAATTAATCTTGATCAGGTTACTGAACAATTACAGACCGAAGGCGTTGAGGCATTCATCAACTCATTTGACGGTTTGTTCGAATCCATCGAAGCCAAGAAGGACGCAATTATATCCGGCATTCTGGATCGCATGACTGCCACGCTGGGAACTTACAACGACAAGATTCAAGAGACGATCAAGACAGCAGAAAAGGAGCAGTGGGTCCGCAAAATCTGGCATAAGGACGCGGCGCTGTGGAAAGAAGATGAGGCTGCGCAAAAGATCATCAAGAACGCGCTTGGCTGGCTTACGGTCGTCGAGCAGTTGAGCGCGCAGGCGGACGATTTGCAGGCTTTCGCTGACCGCGTAAGAAAGGCCGGATTCAACTATGTGATGTTGCTGGGAATGGGTGGCAGCTCGCTCTGCCCGGAAGTGTTCCGTCGAACTTTTGGTAAGTTTGAAGATTCGCCCGAGCTGCTGGTTCTGGACAGTACCGTGCCGGAGACAGTTCAGGCTTTCGAAAAGAGAGTCGATCTGGAAAGTACGCTCTTCATCGTTTCCAGTAAGTCTGGCACGACGACTGAACCGCTGGTTTTCTATAAGTACTTCTTCGATCGCGTCAAACAACTCAAAGGTGATCGCACAGGAGAAAACTTCGTTACTGTAACGGATCCGGGTACCTTGATGGAGAAGATGGCGACCGACGACAAATTCCGTCGCATCTTCCTGAATCCGGCAGACATTGGCGGTCGCTATTCGGCGTTATCGTATTTTGGTGCTGTGCCTGCGTCGCTGCAGGGATTCGATTTCAAGACTCTGTGGGATCGCGCGGAATGCATTGTGCACGCTTGCTCGTCGTCGGTTGCGACTTCGGACAATCCTGGAGCGAGGCTGGGAGCGATTATCGGAACGCTGGCTCGTGAAGGCCGCGATAAATTGACTCTGGTAATTTCGCCAGAGATCGCTTCTCTTGGTCTGTGGATCGAGCAACTGATTGCAGAAAGCACCGGCAAGGAAGGCCGCGGTATTCTGCCTGTAGCAGGCGAAGACCTGGGCGCGCCAGGAGTGTACGGCAACGACCGGCAGTTCGTTTACGTTGGCGTCGGCAAGCCCGATGACGAGACTGAGAAGAAACTGCGAGCGCTCGAAGCGGCCGGTCATCCGGTTGTTCGTCGAATGCTGAATGATAAGATTAATCTGGGCGAAGAGTTTTTCCTTTGGGAATTCGCTACCGCATTCGCCGGCGTTGTTCTGAATATCAACACATTCGATCAGCCCAACGTTCAGGAGAGCAAGGACAATACGAAAGCTCTGCTCGAACAATTCACCAAAACCGGGAAGCTGCCTGAACAATCACTCGCCGTTGCCGAAGGCGACCTGCGTATCTTCTGCGATGATGCAACTAAACAGGCCCTGAGCGCGGCGGCCAGTTCGCGGCCGGGCAGTTCTGATCTCGCGTCCTATATGACTGCGCATCTTAGTCGAGTTAAGGCGGGTGATTATATCGCGCTGCTCGACTACATCCAGGAAACTGATGAGCACGAAGCGATCATTCAACAGATCCGTACTCATCTGCGCGACGCCTTAAAGGTGGCAACCACGACGGGCTATGGTCCGCGATTCCTGCACTCGACTGGACAATTACACAAAGGCGGATCGGACGCCGGAGTCTTTATTCAGGTGACGTTCGACAGCTCAGTCGATGTTCCGATTCCTGGACAGCCATACACATACAACACGTTGAAGCAGGCGCAGGCGCTCGGCGATTTC
>DASRDY010000013.1:0-14689 GCA_035652355.1 Blastocatellia bacterium | reverse complement strand
CAGCGCCTGTGGCTGCAACCGATTATGGAAGGCAAAGTCAGCACGAGCAGGAAGCTGGTTGAAATCAAGTTGGCAGAAAAAGATACCGTGCGGTATCTGAGGGGTTCTTTTTTTCCTTGACACCTCGCCTCTATTGGCTGTAAGTTGTCGTACTCATATCCAGCGTATAGAAACCCTCGCGCGTATCGAATATTTCAATGGGAAATGGGATGATCGAGACATTACTGCCGCCAATCGACACCGTTTTAAGCGAGCTGTGAGTGCTTTCACCAGACTCCAGATAATTTGAGGTCGTTATATAGTTGATACCGCTAGTCGAGTTATAGCTGTAAACCGATTTACTACTGACCGTCGACGGTGAAGATGTGCTATTGCTGCTGCTATTGACATCAGGCACCCGGACGGGGGGCCCCGCTATCGTATAATGCTGAAGCTTCAGGATGGCGTCGGCATCTCCGATTGTCGTACTGCCGAATGTTGCCGACTGGGTCAGTCCAAGGCTGAGAAAATCGGCGGTAATGTCGGTCGTATTCACCACGCCAGTGCTGGTGTTGATCGTAACATTCTCGACTTTGATCCAGGCGGCCGGAACGCTGCCTCCGGGAGTCGTAGCGAATCGAGCTGCGTTAATCTGGGTTGCATGGCCTGAAACACCCGTGCGGGCCGCTGGCGTGTAACCACCGCTCGCAGTGAGGTTAATGCCCCCGGTTCCGCCCGGCAGTTGAGACTGAGAATCGCTAAGCGTAATTCGAATACCGGGTTTGTTATAGTAGCGTGATGACGTCATAATCGCATCATCGGTTGACTTACCTCTGCGAATCAGCTCAATCGGATCACTGGTGCCATCGAGAGTCAAAGGCAGCTTCAAGGCGGGGGCCTTGGCGGTCAGGTTGCCGTTGAACCGGGTATCAAATGAAGCCCAGCCGCTGTTTACGCTGCCATCTGGTTCGTTTGCGTCTGTATGAGCTGTATCAGGACCGCTGGCTACACTTCCCTGCGATACCGATGGCCATGTGCTTTGTGCTCCACTGCCCGGATTTACATAAACCGCGCCAATCGAAAAGCCCTGGGCTGACGGCGCCTGTCCGGTTGAAAGCACGTCCGTCACAACTTGGCCAGCCGCAGTCACTCGATCGTGGAAATACAGACCGCTTCCAGTTCCGCTGGATCCCGTTATATAGAGGTTCGAGTTTGTATGAACGCGTCCGCCAAAATTAAACAAAGCGCCGGGATGGAACTCGGCATCGCGTTGATAAAAGACACCGAATTGGAAAATCGGAACAAGGTAATTGTTTACCGTTCTGGTGACCTGCGCCTGGGCTCCGTTTCCGGCTGTGGCGGTTGCGGTAAAACTCCACCGGTTGCGAAGCGCATTCAGTCCTACAAATGGTCCGGAGCTGATCGTTACTGAAGTTGAAGTTGTATCGAGTGACGTAACGGCCTGGTTAAAAGTAAACCCTGTAATTGCCGGCGTATCCGCTTGAATCGCGCTAAGGTCGCTTGAGCTAGGTGAAAGATGATAATCAAATATGTTGTTGAAATCCCTGGACATTAATTCCAGGCTTGCCTGTGCGGCGTAGAAGGCCTCTGCATTCGTGTTGTCGTTGTTCATCAGCGTGGCTTCCGTTGTTGCCAGCGATAATGCGGCAGCAATGAAGAGGCCCATTAACGACAGAACCATCAGCGTCACGATCATCGCGACGCCGTTTTCATTCCTTGATTTGCGTAAGAATTTGCTAACCTTTCGGAAAGGTCTTAGTGGATTGCGCATTCGGGTCTCCGTTTTCTATGTGCCATAGCGCCTCGCGCGAGCAGTTCACGAGGCGACTCAGGTTTTCTTTCGAACCTGGTTCAAGAGCGGGCATTACGACCAAAAGGCGCTCCGCCGCGTAAAAGCGGCGGAGCGCCCCCAGTATCAATGCTAACTATCGGCACAGTTATTAACGGACTATAGTCCCCCTAGCGCAAAGTTTGACGGAACCCTGTCATATTTACGTACTGGAAGAACGGAGTACCCGGCGGTACTTGTGTGGCGTTCAGAAACGTTGCGTCGAACACCCAGTTTCGGTTTGGCGGGCTGTACACGTGACCGCCGCTCTTGTGTGTTCCGTTTGCCTGACGACTGTAAAACAGGTTGATGAGTGAACCGCAATAATTGAGACGGTTTCCGCCCCAATTCTCAAGTAATCGCGGGAAGTTATGGACACCTCCGGACAGGCATACGTCGCCGCCACCCTGATCGGGCGAGTGATAAATAATGCTCATACTATGTCCGGTCAGAAAAGCCGCCCGAACAGTGGTTTCACCCGACGAGTCAACATAACGTGAGTTATATGTGTCGCTGGAGGATCCTGGATCGAACGGGAATCGGAAACTCTTTCCGTCGTTCCATTCGTTCGACAAAATTCCAATTGCGTCTGATGCGATTGAAGCCGGAACACTGGTTCCAGTGAAGTTACTATATGGTGTCGGACCGCTCGAATTCGGCAGCGACGAAATTCCGGTCGCATTATAGTTACCCATAACATAGACAGGATTCTCTGCCGATATAGTCAAACCCTGAGTCGAGCTGCCCGGCAATGTTTGACCGTTTATCAACCGGACTGCCCTTCGAAAATAAGAATGATCCCACAACGCAGCTACGTCAGTAGCGACTTTCGCGCTGTAGCGAGCCGATTCGTGGACGTAGTCTTCCTGAACTACACCGTCGAGATTCACATCTTCGCCAGCCTGGGTCGAATCGTCGGTAGGATCAGCGACGTATACGTTCTCGTTATCGTATTCGCCGTCGTTATCGAAATCGCCGCGCCGATCAGAAAGATAAAGAATGTACCCCTGGCCGCCGTTGTTCCCGATCGCGGTGCTCATCAATCCACCAGGGAATGATCCGTCGAATGCGCCGGTCAGGAACCGGCCAAGGTTATTAATGTCAACATCGATCATGCTCATAACACCAACGACCGGAACGCTCTGAGAACCGTAAAGCGCCTTATATTGAGTATCTGTCAGACTGTCGTTGTATATGCCCTCGCGAGGCTCGAACATTTCGATCGGGAAAGGCACTATCGTTACGCCACTGCCGCCGATCGTGACCGATTTGGCGGAGTCATGCGAGCTCTCTCCGGACTCAAGGTAGTTGGCAGTACTTACATAGCTGAAACTGCTGGTCCCGTTCGATCGATAGGTAAACACATTTTTGGAGCTTACTTGAGACGGAGCCGCCGCGTCGGCTGTATTCGTGTCGGTCAAATCCGCCACGCGCAGAGGTGGACCAGGTATAGTGTATCTCTGGAACTTAATGATCGCGTCGTTGTCGCCAACGGTTGTTGATCCTATAGTCGTGGCCTGGGTCACCCCAAGACTGAGGATATCGGAAGTTATCTCCGAAGTTGTAACCGCTCCGGTCGAGGCATCTATTGAAACTTTTTCAATTTTTATCCAGACCGGCTGAATGCTTCCGCCTGGCGCCGCGGCAAATCTGGCCGCATTGACTCTTGTGGCGCGGGCTGGCGGCGTACTGCCTGTACGCTGGACCGGCCAGTATCCGGCCTTTGAATCAGCCTGAACCGCGGTTAGATTGACTCCGCCGGTTCCACCGGGAAGTTGTGACTGCTGATCACTGATACTAATGCGGATGCCTTCCTTGTTGTAGTAGCGCGAAGATGAAAGCACGGTATCGTCGGTCGATTTGCCTCGGCGTATCAGCTCAATCGGGTTATTGTTCCCAATCGTCAACGGAAGGCGAAGTGTCGGCGCATTTGCCATCAGGTTCCCGTTAAATGTCGCCGAATACGTTGCCCAGGAAGAGTTCGCAGTTCCCGTCGGTTCTCCGGGCTGACTTCCACCCACGTTCGGTCCGTTAACAACACTGCCGTGCTGGACAGAGACGTTGGTGCTTCCATTCGAAACAAAAACGTTGCCGAGAGTAGCGCTAATACTGCTGAGCGAATTTCCGTTGTGAAGAATATCGGTAACTATACTCTTCGCCGCGGTTACACGATCGCGGAAATAAAGACCGGTGCCTGCGGCAAGATAGATATTACCATTGCTGTGAACTCGTCCTCCAAAGTTAAAGAGCGGCCCAGGATGGAAATCCATATCGGTATCGTAGAATACACCGAATTGGAAGATCGGCACCAGGTAGTTATTAACCGTTCGGGTAACTTGTGCCTGGGCGCCATTGGTCGCGGTCGCCGTCGCGGCAAAAGACCACCTGTTTCGCAATGCATTAAGCCCGACAAACGGACCAGAGCTGATGGTGACTGACGTTGATGCAGCATCCAGGGAGGTTACGGTCTGGTTAAAAGTGAACCCGGGCACAGTCGGAACATCATTTTGAACTGAAGTAAGATCGCTGGTGCTTGGCGTCAGGTGAAACTCAAAAATATTATTGAAATCGCGCGACATTAGCTCAAGGCTGGCCTGCGCTGCGTAAAACGCCTCCGCGTTCGTGTTGTCATTATTCATCAGCGTCGCCTCGGTGGTAGCCAGTGAAAGGCTTGCTGCTATGAACAATCCCATCAGCGCCAACACCATCAGGGTGATAATCATCGCGACGCCGCTTTGATTACGTGACAATCGGGCAAAGCTGCTAGTCCTCAGCCGTTTTTGGTTCGGCATACCGATAACCCTCCTGTGAATTTGCCGTCTGTTTTTCGATATACTGTTCGTCTCATCTTTCGATGTACCCGAGGTTACGAGCATCGAAGGTTGCTGAAATCGACAACGTTTCTCGGGCGTTTAAGCGTCTATCAATGTCGGGGCTTTGGAGGCTGATTGTTACTGTTACCTGTCTTATGCTTGGATACTGGGCAAAAGTCGGACCCGTAACCACAGAATTATCTGACAGTGTATATTTTATTTGCAGATCGGTGACGTTGTCTGCAATTGGAGTGTCCAGGAATCCGGTGCTGCTGGTGGTAGCTCCGTTTCCGATTCGGGTCGTCGGAGTGCCATATACTCTTCGGAACAGAGTCCCGGTCGAGTTCACGTAATATCTGATCCAGTCAACTCGCGTAGCGGAGGCCGGATAAGTTACGCTCTGCAGTACACCGTTCGTCTGTGAAGGCTGATTGATATTAAGAGGATCGGTGTTGGCAAACACCAGCTTGTCGGTTGAGCTTGTTCCGGTCAGCCAACCCAACGCGCTGCTGGTCGATCCAGATATCAGGAAAAGGTCGCCTGGTGTACAGACTGAATTCGTGACTCCGGATTGCGCGGTGTTAATAACCATCCAGCTACTGCTGGTCGATGCGCTGCTGATCGACAGAGCATTACCGCCGTTGAAAGTGTTGTCCATGAATATCAGCGAAAGTTGGTCGGTGCTGGCAGATCCAACTGTATTGACCCCGTCTCCTGAAATAATGGGTGTCATGAAATCGTGGACGCCGTCGCTATCTATGTACGTCTGCCCAAGTATCGTTGGAAGTAATCCGTTCGGGACCATTGCTCCGGAATTTGGATAGCTGACACCGGCATTGACAATGTCATGGCCCATCGTATCCAGGGCAACACGGGCGGTGCGAAGCATCTCTGACCGCTCAGTCGTTGTGAACCGGGCATCGCGGCTTGCTTCCAGTAACTTCAGCACGGCAAGAATAACAATGATGAAAATAGCGGCGCCGATCATCATTTCCACCAGAGTAAAACCGCCAGCGGTATATCGCGCCGCTTTTTTCTTATTTTCTGTTTTCGTAATCGGGCAATCCTGTCGATTTGACATTGTTGTTTCCTCGGATACCTTTGTCCTCTGTTCTATTCGCGCTCTAGTTGAGCTTGTCAATCGATTGATCAGCCGCCCAGATTGGCTATATAGCTGGTCATTGTTTCATTTCTTGTTTGGCCTCGATCCTGATAAGAAACCGTCACCACCACTTTTCGCATCGTAATCGGATTTGGCGGCGTTGGGCGATTGGGATCCGCGACATTGGTGAACACTATCGTTCGGGTAAACCCGGCCACATTATTTCCGTTGTCATCAGCAGTTCCTATGATGCCGTCCGGTCCCTCGGAATCTGTTACGTTTTGGGCTCCATCCAGAAAGATTCCGCCGTTGGAGACATTGTTGATGCTTGAGTAGTTCAAGGTGCCATTTACCATGGCAATGTCTCGCGCGGCCAGAATGGATTCAATTGCCGAGGTACACATTTGTTTAGCGCGTAACTGCTGCTCGCTGACCCTCGTTACAACCAGGCCAGCCGTCAGTGCCGCACCCAGTGAAATCGCTCCTGTCGACAATATCGCAATTGCCATTAGTGTCTCGATAAACGAAAACCCTTTTTGATTCGATCGCTTTATTTTTCTGATCTTCATGATTAATTAACTCCAGTCTGCAAAGATCCAGAGCGGTATTTCCATTCCCGAATCGCGCCGCTGGGTCCGAATATTGTTATTGCCCGAATCTGACCTGCGCTGCCGCTTGTGCTGGTTGCACCGGGCGGACAGAAAAAGAAGGTGGCGCTCAACGGAATATTCGAAGAATCGGTAATCGATCCGTCGCCCTGGAAGTAGCCTTTCCATATCCCGGTCGTCGCATCGTAGGCCGCCGCGGTGTAATTATAAGGAGCAGCCGGCAGCGAAACACCGGTAGGTTGCGTGAACGCCACATAGGTCGACCCGGGAAGGACTTCCTGGCGCACCAGAACATCGTCCGTCGGCGACACTGTTCCTTCTTCGTTGTACAGGGATATCGTCCGATTGGTCGAATCAATCTCTACACGCATTCTTCTGCGTTGAGCAGCCGAGAGGTTCGTCGCCTCTCGCATAAATCGCATGACCTGCAGGGTAGTATCATCCGGTTTGTATCCACTATTGATCGGATTGTAGTAGATCACCGCAACTGTGCCGAAGATAATTATAATCGACACAACTACCAGGAGTTCCACGTACGAGATTCCGGCTGAAGTTGAAAATCGGGCGTTTATCTTCTTGATGGTCATCTTTTATGAGCTTCCTCGCAGCCCATTCGATTTGAGCGTGCGCCGTTTCTTAACAAGAGTCCTTCTGGTTGAACGGTCCGATCTATGCTCAGGGTAGGAAGCTGTCCGCAGACTCGCGTCATGCGTGAGCCCTTGACGCTTCTCTCCCTTATCAGCCGTTCTTTTACCTTGATGCTTTCGGCAAAAACCGCGTGGCGCTATAGGCCGGCGAAAATAAAAAATCGATAAATTCATGCAGCCAGGAAGAGCAATGCAAACCTCTGATAACAAAGGCACTCAGAAGTATTATCGGCGCCTGATGGGATAACTTCAAAGTCGTAATAGAAGTAACAAACCGAATACCTGGCACTAATATTGCAACGACACGTTGAAAAATCGTGGCGTGGACTTCAGTCCGCGCAAGCTGTAAAACTCCCGGTGTTGACTGCAACGGACCGTCAAACCTGACCTCAAAAAGAATAGAGACGGCCGTTTCTCTTAACCCTGGTAATTTTTTATTTTCCGCGGGCTAAAGTCCACGCCACGATTTTCGTCACGACCTTCATGACGAACGTGCTCGATCGCAAGCTTTATCATTGTCATTCCAGACCGAAAGTTCGATAATCGGCGTTCGGTATTCTATAAAAAATCCCGACTGTAAGAGTTCTCAATGGGCAACTTGTGCAAATGCTCGGCACTTCCCTGGCATCCTGACGATTATAAGTTGGAACATCATCCCGAATGTCGGGTCATGGATGAAGCCACGACGACAATCAACCTCCGTCAATTTATCCTGAGCGATGGTTATAAGGTGATCAACATCACAGAAGGAACAGCGCGACGTATGATGGAACGGGGTCCGGGTGGCCGCTGGGAACACATTCGCGGCGAAGTTTCGGATATTTACAAAGTTGTATGGACGCCATCGAATCTTGAACAAGATTGCGTTGAGATTAAGGCTGTGCTTTTGAAGACGGTGCCGTCAAAATACGGCTCGCTTTTCGCGTAATAAATGGTTTTATTTTTCGATAATTATCAACTGAAATGGAGCAACTGAATGATTAGAAGGGATTTCCTGAAAGCGTTCGGTGCCGTTGCGGCCAGCGCTTCGATAAATGTTTCCGGAAATGGACAAACGCCAAAACCGACACCGGGCCGCAAACTCGATCTGCACACGCACTATTATCCGGATGCCTTCTTTCAGAAAATCCGCGAGGTCCGATCTGAGTTCTCCTTTGATAAATCACCGACAGGTCAAACTATCATTAAGTACAACGGCGCCAGATTCTTTGGCATCACTCCGCCAATGACTGACGTTCCTAAGCGCATCGAAGACATGGATCGTGTTGGTATCGACGTCGAAGTTGTCTCGCTTTCAACTCCGAACGTGTTCTTCGCGGAAGGCAAGGACCAACCCGAAGTCGCTCGGCTAGTTAATGATGCGTACGCTGAGCTGATTGCGAGAAACCCAAAACGTTTTAAAGGTTTCGCCTCGATACCGATGGATGCTCCTGACGCGGCATTGAAAGAGCTTCACCGAGCCATTGGAGACTTAAAGCTAAACGGCGTCATTTTGCTCAGCAACATTAGAGGTCGGGCGTTGACTTCGCGTGAGTACCGGCCGTTCTTTGAAGAGGCTAATCGAATGAAGCTCTGCATCTTCCTTCATCCCATGCTGCCTCCGAATACCGAGCCATATCGAGAATATGTGCTGGGCCCTATCATCGGCTTCCCTTGCGACACGACCCTGGCGGTGGCGCGTATGTGTTACGACGGGCTGCTGAAAGATTTTCCTGATATTAAATGGATCATTGGGCATGCTGGCGGAGCTATTCCCTATTTGATGGAACGAATGGATAGCGGTTATCGTGATTTTGCAGAATGCAAAGTAAAAATCGATCAGTTACCCAGCACTTATCTGAAGAGGCTGTATTACGACTGCGTGACTTTCAATTCATATAACCTTCATCATATGCGAGATCTGGTAGGGACGGATCACATGGTAATGGGGAGCGATTATCCTCACCTGCTGGGATCGATTGAGAAATCGGTTTCGACAATAGAAGCTCTGAACATTCCTCAGCACGAAAAACAACAAATCTTTGAAGGCAATGCACTGTCGATCTTGAACAACATCTAAATAAAAATTCACCACAGAGGCACAGAGATTCATTTGTTTCTCTGTGTCTCTGTGGTAAATCACTTTGGCCAAAGGACCGAACGATCGATGCTTGCAATCGACGGCCGACCCATCAGAGCCATCGCCATTTTGAACTCTGTCAGTAAAATATTCACAACCTTTGCCACGCCTACTTCACCTGCCGCTGCAAGGCCAAAGAGATACGGTCGGCCGATCAGAACAGCATTTGCGCCTAACGCAAGAGCCTTGATAATGTCCGTTCCACGCCTGATTCCGCCGTCAACAAGGATGGGAATTCGCCCGGCAACTTTTTCTGCCACTTCCGGCAATACGTCGATTGTCGCTGGAACCGTATCCAATAACCTGGCTCCGTGATTGGAAACAACAATTCCTGACGCTCCGGCTTTTACCGCGTGATCGGCATCATCAGGATTTAATACTCCTTTAAGAATAATCGGTATTTTCACAAAGGAACGCAGCCACTCAATATCCTTCCAGGTGAGACCCGCATCAAGAATCGGCGTATAAATGTCATTTTCGCCTGGCCGCAGATTTCCGCCGGTTCGACTCATCCCTTTAAGATTTGCGCGCTCGAGCTCTGGCGGTAACACAAAATGTGCGCGAGCATCTCTGTTGCGTGTCCCGACCACCGGCGAATCGACTGTAATAAATACAGCTTTGCAACCTACGCCTTCAGCTCGCTGAATCAGATCGTGGGTATATCCACGATCTTTGAGAATGTAAGTCTGAAACCATAATCTGCCTGTGGCGGCCTGGGCTACATCTTCAACCGTCGTAGTCGAGAGCATCGATGTAACCATCGTCGCGTTCGCGTTGCCGGCTCCGCGCGCTGTAGCCTTCTCTCCTTCGGGGTGAACAAGCTTATGATAGGCAGTCGGGCCCAAGATGATCGGAAACGCCAGCTCCTGCCCAAACAAACTTACGCGAGTGTCGAGCTTTGACACATCGTTCAAAATGCGCGGCTTCAACCGAATCCTGTCCAGCGACTCCCTGTTCCAACGCAGAGTGATCTCATCCGCCGCGCCGCCGCTGATATATTCGAAAGCCATATGCGGTGCGTCTTTTCGCGCAAGAGCTTCGAAATCAGACAAGCTCACAACATCATCAGGAATTTGCACCTGTGGTGACGGTGTTGTTTGAGCCTTCACCTTTAGCGACAGAGCCGACGCGGCCGCAAGCGCCGAACCAGAGAATAAGAAGTCTCGACGAGTTGGCATATAGTTCCTGGTATAAGTTGATTGTATTGTTTGCTGACGAGAACTCGTTTTACTCTGGCGACCGGTTCTTTGTCAAACCTGTACAACCGGCTGGCAACCGGTTGTACCTAATGAAATTCCAGTTTCCAATCCCGAATAAGATGCTAGAATGATTGCTTGCATTTCACACAGCAAGCTTACACCGATAAATAAGAATTGACTGAGCACAGTTCTCCGGACTTGCAGCACTGCTATTGAAAGGATCATCCATATGCGAAAGTCGTATGTACTTGCGGCCGCTTCAGTCTTATTGCTGACATTGACTGTTTTCTTCAGCGTCAGGAGCAGCGTCCGAGCACAGGACGAACCTACCCAGGAAAGGGCCGGAAAAACTATGCGCCCTGTTATTCGCGGACGCTATTACGCCGCGACCTCGATGAAACAGGAAGCCACGCGCGCAGCAGAACGAATTCTGGAGGCGGGTGGCAACGCATTCGACGCGATTGTTGCCGGACAGGCCGCACTGGCAGTGACTGATCCGTCACTGAACGGACTTGGCAGTGATACAGTCATTCTGGTTTATGACGCGAAGGCTAAGAAGGTGTTCTCAGTCAATGGCGAAGGAACCGCTCCAAAGCTTGCCACAATTGAATGGTATAAAACACACGCAGATGGAAAGATCCCCGCGAACGATTCTCTGCTGTCGGGAACGGTACCGGGTGTCGTTGATGCGTGGTACACACTGCTGGACCGCTGGGGAACGATGAGTTTCGCTCAGGTTTTGGAACAGGCAATCGATCTGGCTGACAATGGCTATCCTCTTGATGAAATCACGGCAACAGCTATCGCAAAAACACGCCAGATTCGTAAATACCCTTCGACGATGAAGGTCTATATGCCGAACGGCCAAGCTCCTAAACCTGGTGATCTCTTCCGTAATCCCGATCTTGCTCAGACCATGAAGAAAATGGTCGAGTCTGAAAAAGAGAACCTGAGCAAAGGTCGCCACGAAGCGCTGAAAGCAGCACGTGATCGTTTCTATAAAGGCGATATAGCCCGAGAGTTCGCGAAATTCTCTGAGGAAAATGGCGGTCTGTTCCGCTACGAAGACTTTGCCAACTATAAAGCCGAGGTCGAAGAGCCCGTTCACGTCGACTACCGCGGATATCAAATCTATAAGAACCCTTCCGCCAGCCAGGGTCCTGCCGAGCTAATAACGCTGAATTTGCTGGAGGGTTACGACCTGAAGTCAATGGGGCATAACAGCGCGCAGTATATTCATACGACCGCTGAGGCTCTCAAACTCGCCTTCGGTGATCGGGAAAAATATCTCGGCGATATGGATTTCATCAAGATTCCATACGACGGATTACTCTCGAAAGATTATGCGGGTGAGCGTCGCAAACTGATCGATCCGGATCACGCGTCGCTAGAGCTTCGCCCCGGCAATCCCGAAAGGTTTATGAAGGGCACTGCTATGCTGGATCGACCCGTTGCGGTGAACCTTACAGGCGATGCGGATCATATGGGCGACACCAGCTATATCGCCGTCGTCGACAAAGATCGCAACATGGTCAGTTTTGAGCCGAGCCTGCACAGCAGCTTTGGAACAAAGGTAGTGATGGGCAATACCGGCATCATCTTCAATTGCCGAGGCGATTATTATTCCCTGGTTTCCGGTGAAGCAAATGCACTCGAGCCAGGAAAGCGTCCGCGAAGCACCCTGCAGAGCACTCTGGTAATGAAAGATGGTCAGCCATATATGGTGCTGGGCTCCCCGGGTGGTGACGATCAAGTCATGCGAACGATGCAGACTTTGTTGAATATGATTGATTTCGGAATGAACATTCAGCAAGCCATTGAAGCGCCGCGATGGTCCACACGTAGCTTCCCTGCTTCGCCATTCCCGCACACGATGTATCCGGGCGACTTATCGGTTGAGTCTAGAATATCGACTCAGGTTCAGGATGCGTTGAAGGCTAAGGGTCACAAACTCCAGGTTAGCGGAGCCTGGACCTTGGGCGATGATGCGGGAATCGTCATTGATCCAAGGAGCGGCATTTTGAGCGCTGGTGCTGATCCCAGGTCAGAGGCGTACGCGTGGGCACGCTAATTCAAAAATCTAATCCGTTCAAAATCAAAAGGCCGGTCAATCCGGCCTTTCTTATGTGAATGTCACTCAAAGAAACAGAACCCATTCAATCAATTTGGTGGCCGTGAGCCTTCATAACTTTTTCGAAGAAATTCAATGCGAATTTCGGCCACTCTGTTAGCTTAATCTTTGAAGCTTGATCCCCGCGATACTCAAATATGCCAGCATCCTCCTGGTTTCCTATCGGACCGATCTTTTCTACCTTCTGGCCAAATTCGCCCATACTCTCCGCGTCCTTTACTTTTGGAAGAAGGTCGTTATTGTCCAATATGCTATTCAGCCAATTTTCGACGGTAAGATTTGCATACCTTACAGTGCTTTCCAGATGCCGCATCTCATAATCAATCTCCATCACAGGCCCACGTAATTTCGCACGTCGTAACCCGAGCGGGATTTTCTGCTCCAGTAACTTGTCGCGTTTCTCTTCAAGTGATTTTTTTGAGGGCTGAAAATTAAAAAGGCTTTCCTTATAATTAGTGATTTGTTTGTCCAATAGGCTAATGTCCAGATCAAGAGCCGTGATTTTCCTGGAAAGTTCTTGATCCTCGTCGTTAATGTCGTATTGCATCAGTTTGCGGTCCCGCATAAGCTGGAAATATCTATCAGATTTCTCCATAACACCGCGGGCCAAGACATCTTTTTTCTCAGCGCCTTTTAGCCCGACCATTCCCAGAACATCAGGAACCCATTTGTTTTTATGTTGCAGGTAGTAATCCCGTACATCGGACTCGATCAATTGAAAAAGCTTGCCAAAATCGGTGCGCGCCAGCAATGGTTGAGCAATCATCTTTGGATAAGCCAGGTATTGCCCTTCAGCATCCTGGGTACCAGCGCTAAGATATTGTTGAATTAGGCTGAGAAAACCGTAAAACTTCGGATGCTTGGCTTTTGATTGCAGATCAGGAGCCATAAACGAAAGCATAAATTTACGGACAACGGCCAGATTCAAACCTGTAGTGGCCTGGGGACCAGCGCTCATCGTGGTATCTTTTGGATAGACAATCGTGCCATCGTCAAGATCAACGCCTGTAACCAAACTCAAAGGAAATTCCTTTTGTCCAGAATACACCAGCATTTTTTTACCGATGTCGACAATATCGTCCATCACTTTTTTTAGCTTCAAGTACCCGGCGGGTGTTTCCTCAATCGGAGGCCTCGTGACAAACTCTATTTCACTTTCGCCGTTTTCAGCTTCATCTGCTTCCATGCGGAACCCCTTAAAGGTAGCGCTGGAGATAACATCCTTTTTGAGGAACGGTTTTGGATCGCTCGGCGGTCCCATATACCACGAAACTGGCTCCCACCTGACCAGCCATCCGGTCTCGAATTCAAATCCCACTGCGCGTTGAATAACAGACTTTGCTCGCGAGAGATTCGCTGCCTTTCCAGATTTCTTTGACTGCTCCTTTTGCTGAAGAACCTTGCTCTTGTTCGGCTGATATACCGGCGGAGCCTGTGGTGGTTTGCGCTTTAGTTGTCCGCCAGCTTCAGATTGCTGCGCTCTTTTTGTCTGTAAAACTTTTGGAAGCGGCTGTGGCCTGTAGACAGGGGGTGCTTGCGGAGCTCTTACCGCTGATTTAGCCACATTCATTTTAGGCTGCACGACGAGTTTCTTTTCGGGCTTATAAACTGGCGGCGCTTTAGGATTACGGGTCTGCGAAATCGTCAATTTCGGCTGAACGATTTTCTTGACCGTCGGTTTATATACCGGTGGCGGCGACGGCGTCTGTCGTCGCATTTGAATAGATTTCATGCTGTCGACAGTCTTGCCGTCTTTGCTATGGGATTGGGCTTTAGTTGTAATCGATCTATTGGCAGGTCGATAAACCGGCGGCGCCACAGGTGAATCCATCTTCCTTTGAATCGGATTTTTCGTAGCCACTGCTACCGGAAGATGTCTTTGTTTGCGTTGGGCCGCAGTGACTGCCGATTGCGCTTTTGGAAATGTTGGTTTCCGTGGTGAGAACATACCTTCGATTCCTGATACAGCGCTGAAGAAACACCAAAGCTACTTTGCTGTCCGGTTCACGCAGGATGAATTTACTTTTTGGATGTGGAAATGTCAAACGGCGTATAACTACAAGTTGTGGTTAAAGTTCTGAGCATAATCCAGAACATCAACCATTCTGGTTGACGGTAGGTTGACCGCCCGGAGTTTTGAAATACTGAAACACTTTCCATCCCAAAATTATCGCTGCGGCAACACCGACAAGAATCCAGGTAAGCGTGCCGAGTAGATCTGCCATCTCCTGCACATAGCCAC
>DASRDY010000012.1:0-47864 GCA_035652355.1 Blastocatellia bacterium | reverse complement strand
CAGCGCCTGTGGCTGCAACCGATTATGGAAGGCAAAGTCAGCACGAGCAGGAAGCTGGTTGAAATCAAGTTGGCAGAAAAAGATACCGTGCGGTATCTGAGGGGTTCTTTTTTTCCTTGACACCTCGCCTCTATTGGCTGTGACATCACTTGGCCAAACTCGGTTTCTGTGCAACAGGCTGCCGACCTGTTCTACTTTAACCATGCCGCATAACAGCTTCGTATACATAGATATATTGTCGGGCGGAACGTTCCCACGAGAAGTCCGCATTCATTCCGTTCAGCATCAACGTTCGCCATAAATCCTTATCCTGATAGGTGATCAGGGATTCGTACATAGCTTCAAGGAATTTATCAGGACTGTAACCGTAAAACTTGAATCCATTACCTTTTTTCGTTGTACGATCAAACGACTGGACCGTATCGTCCAATCCTCCGGTCGCTCGAACGATGGGAATCGTGCCATACTTCAGACTGTAGATTTGATTCAAACCGCACGGCTCAAAGGCAGAAGGCATCAGGAAAAAGTCGGCTCCGGCTTCTATTTTGTGCGCCAAGGTGTTGTTGAAGCCCAGGTAAATACCTACCTGTTGCTGGTACGCGTCGTGAAGCTGCTGAACCTGTCGTTCGTATTCATTATCGCCCGACCCGAGAATTACGATAAACGACCCGGTCTCGACAATTCGATAGGCGATTTGCATGACCAAATCGATCCCTTTTTGCGCGGTCAGGCGAGAGATCAAACCAAAGGTCGGTCGATTCACATCATCGGGCAGCCAGAACGAACGCAGCATATCAGCCTTACAAGCCTGTTTGCCGGACAGGTCTGCAGGCGAGTAATGCGCGGCAATGAAATGATCGGTAGCTGGGTTCCATTCTTCGTAATCGACGCCGTTCAAAATACCTATCAAATCACCTTTGCGCCAGCGCAACAGACCATCCAGATTTCCCCCATATTCGGGGGTTTGAATTTCACTGGCATACTTGGGACTGACAGTCGTTATGACGTCAGCCATGACTAGTCCGATCTTCAAAGCGCTGGCTTGGCCGTAAAGCTCAAATCCATAGTCCGTTCGATAAAGAGCAGGATCAAACCCGAGCGCCGAAAGGGAAGCAGGATCGAACAGACCCTGATATGCAATGTTATGGATGGTGAAAACCGATCGAGTCCCATTGAAGAACGGATCGCCTGCGTAAGCCGTCTTTAAAAACGCGGGAATGAACCCAGTCATCCAGTCGTTGCAATGCACGATGTCAGGATGATCGCCAAGCCGTTTACAGAGTTCGAGGACGGCTCGGCTGAAAAAAGCGAAACGTTCGGCGTCGTCCCACTCTCCGTAAAGAATGTCCTTTCCCCATGATTGACGATGGAAATACTCAGGCGAGTCGATGAAATAAATTGGCGCGGGTCCGCCGAAATCGGCAAACACAGAGCATCGTGTGGTGGTGTGATTTATCGGAACCGAGAGATCGTCGATGATTCGATTGCCGGCATTAATGCTGGCGTATCGCGGCATGACGATTCGCGCATCGTGGCCTAATCTGACGAGAGCCTTTGGCAGGGCGCTGGCAACATCAGCTAGCCCTCCCGTTTTAGCGAAAGGCACGGCCTCGGTTGCAGCCAGGAAGATCCTCAAAAAAGTACGTCTCCCGAATCTCGTGTCAGTAATGTAGGGGCAGGGCTCGTCCCTGCCCGGATCGTGCGCAGCACGATGAAATATTTGGTTAATGATTGTTTGATTGCCTATCGGCAATCAAACAATCATTATTCTAATGCCACTTACTTGTTATGTGTTCCAGTTGCGCTCGTTCTAACCTTTGACTGTCCCACCTGTTCCAGCAATTCGCGTACTGCTGTCTCAAGCTGACTATCGTGACCAGTATAAGTCTCGCCAAAAGGTCTGGTAACCGGAACGTCCACGGGACGAGGATGAAGTTCCATATCGTTTCCGTCCAACCCGGTGATCTTTGTGCCCGGCATTCGGACGGTCGTGCCGTCGATCATGGTCGCGCTCCCGGTAAATATGATCCAGCCCGCGGTTGGCTCACCTACTACTTTGCCTAATTTCAATGCCCGATATCCTTCGGTGAAGTCTTCGGCATCTGAAAGCGAATGCTGGTTTGTCACAAGTATCGTCGGCATCTCTAATGATCTTTGGCCAAGCATCGTTCGCGCCGGCGCCGTCGGCATATCTCTGGGTGTCATTGTCAGATAGCCTTTCCGCGCCAGTACGTCGATCGCGTACACGTTGACGAATCCGCCGTTGTTGTTTCTGATGTCGATTACAACACCGTCACGCGACCGATTGTCAGCATCCAGATCCAGGTAAAGTTTTGTCAGCGAATTCTGCGACATATCGGGCATGTGAATATAACCGAGTCTGCCGTTGCTGATCTTCGCGACGTATTCGCGGTTAGCATCGACCCATTGATCGTAAACCAGGTTTTTCTCTGCTCCCTGACTGATCGGTCGGACCGCGACCTCGCGTGGACTGCTGCCGTCCGCAGAGCTCGAAACCATCAATGTGACTTTATGATTGATCTTGTGTTGAAGCTGTTCATCAAGATTTACCGTTTGGTCAATCTTTACGCCATCAACGGAGATGAGATAATCGCCCGGTTTGATTTGTTTGCTGATCGCGGCTGGGCTGAGATTGATAACTTCTGTGATCTTCAGTTTGCCCGAGCCTTCATATTCCGCTCGATCAAATCTGAGACCGAGCTTTCCGGCGGCGGGTCCGCCGTTTCCACCTGGAGGGCCTCCGACTCCGGAATGCGAAGAGTTCAGCTCTCCCACCATTAAGTTCAGCAATCTTCGCATTTCATCAGCCGATAATGATCCTGCAATGCGCGGCGCATATTCTTCGCGTACGGCATTCCAATCCGCGCCGTGGAATTTATCGTCATAGTAGCCATCGCGCAGAGCAGTCCAGGCCTCGCGGAACACCTCCATCTTCTCTTTCGAAAAATCGACGTCCAGTTCCGCTGTAACGTTTAACGCTCGTGGTTGCCTTGAATCCATTGGAACCACGTTGATGCGGCCTTGTTCCAGGTAATAGATCTCTCTGCTATCGGGGCTGAATTGCGCATCAGTCTTGAATCCCGTGGTCGAAGTTAACTGACGCGCGACAGGCGGTTCATTCGCTAATTCATCAAGAGGATAAACGTAAAGGTTCGGACGCCCTGCTGCGCTGGCGACCATCAGAAGCCATTTGCCATCCGGGCTGATAGTCTGCGAGTTGACGTTAACGCCAACGGGAAGAACGCTGGTTCGGTCGCGTATCCCATCGAAAACTATTTCGGTTGGCTTAACTTGAGCTCTGCGGCTATCCGGATTCGCAGTACCCGGATCCCGTTGCTGGCCGCCGCCACCTGCGCCGTCTCTGTTGGGCTGTCGGGTAGGCTCATCTTTGAAAAGATCGCGGAATTGATCTTCGCGGAATTTCGGCGTTCGCAGAGTCAGATCAACTCTTATCAGGGCCGGATCTTCTGTTCGCTGGCTGGTTGTGAAAAGAATGAATGTTCCGTCGGGACTCCAGGAAATGCCATTCGTATTGTCGTTTGGAATGCTGCTGATTGCCCTGGCATCGCCTCCGGCGGCAGGGATAACGAAGACATTGCGGAACGAATTTCCGCTCAGTGAAATGTAGGCAAGCCACTTTCCATCGGGCGACCACGCCAGCGACCGACCGTTGCGCCCAAGATAACCTTTCGTCAGTACGCGCTCCTGTTTTTGCGCCAGGTCCATTACCAGCAACTGTTTGCCATCGCGTATAAATGCGAGACTCTTTCCATCCGGCGAGAGTCGTGGAGCCTCGTCGCCTTTTTCATTGTTCGTCAACTGAGTTTCTGTGTTAGTGGTGAAATCATACTCAAACAGGTGAGGAGCAGCGTCGCGCTCAGAAACATAAATTATGTGTTTGCTGTCTGTCGCCCAAGTCAGTTCAGATTCGCGAGCATAACTGTGCGTAACGCGCATAGCTTCGCCGCCGTCTCTTGCGGAAGCGGCAAAGACTTCGCCGCGGATTACGAAAGCGACTTTTCGTCCGTCAGGAGAAAGCTGCAGGTCCTGCAGTCCATTGTTTAACGTTAAATGCTCGACAACAGGTTCGGCTGGCGCGCCTCTTCGCGTGATCGGAACTTCGCTGGCGTTACCGTTCGACGTGTCGAGTTTCCAGATGCTGAAATTGCGCTCGAACACAATCATCTTGCCATCGTAAGAGATATTCGGCCACAAGACGCGACCGTCTTTGAAATGGGTTATCTGTTTGGCAGTGCCGCCGTTCGGCTTCATCCAAATATTCTCTGCGCCACCTTGATCGGACATGTAATAGAGGCTGCGACCATCCGCCGTCCACATCGGCCAAACGTATTTTGCGTCGCCACCCGCGACTTTTTCGTAGGTGGGCTTTGCGCCATCCTGCATCAACCAGATTTCCGATTCATCCAGGTGCGAGTGCCCTTTGCGCCACCATTGCGAGGAAACGTTTGCGCGAGCAGTAATCGCTACGGCTTTGCCATCAGGCGACGGCGCGGCGAAGTACTCATTAACATAACGATCGGCGCTGACCTGCATTGGGGTTCCACCCTCGACGCTGACTCGGAACACGTCGTTCATCCCTGAAATATCCGATGCAGTAGTCGAGTAATAGATCCATTTGCCATCGCGTGACCAGGAATCGAGGTGTTCGCTGCCGTCTTCAAAGGTAAGACGCTTCAGATCGCCAGTCGTGAGAGTCAGTACATAGATATCGCCACCGCCTGTGCGCGTCGATATAAACGCGAGCTTCTTTCCGTCAGGCGAATAAAGCGGGCGCGAGTCGTAAGCCGGATGCGAGACGAGCAGTCTTGCCTCTCCACCATTCACCGGTACGGTCCAAATGTCGCCGCCGGAAACGAACGCGATTTCCGACCGATCAGGCGATAGCGCTGGCTCTGTGAACGAAGGCAGCGCTGCCGGTGCATCCGCAGCCGGGTTGGCGGCGGAAACGATTTTTGTTATGGGTGCGAAACTTACGAGAGCAATTGTTAAGAACAGACAGACAAATCTCTTTAGGGGTCTCAACATAACTCCTCCTGCCGAAAATAGCGCGGCGTCTTAATCAAAACGTGATATAGCGATTTAATGGAAATGCTCGGAATTCAATTTATACCAATATTTCACAATGAAATACAGAGAGGAGAGAAGAATACCACACCGATAGTCGGGGTTGCTGAATTAAATAGTCTGCAACAAATCTTGAATAAAAAGAAGCGGTTTCCATCCATATTAGGTCGAAGACCGCCAGCCGGTAGCGACACGCGTGAGCGTGTTGGGCGTGGGAGATACATTTCGAGGTCCGCAAGGACCGACACGCTACTTCAAAGGAACCTGTGTGCCGCGCCTTCGGCGCTCATGCTCGTTGCCGACCCTAGTCCACGCCCTGAAGGATGTGGCTACCGGCTGGCGGCTCTTCGAGCCTTTAATTGCTTCGGATGCTTTTCTTTACTCACTTCCAGTACATGCTTTTAGATTGCGCTTGACATTGTAAATCTGATATCGGATCGAAGGGTAAATACCGAAAAGATGTGGGGAGATTTGATTAAACAGAAGTCTTCCATCAAAATGGCGGGTTTGCGTAATCTCAGTTGATCGAAATAAACAAGGACGCACAATAGTGGAATTAATCAAAAAGTTGATCGAGCTGTTCCTCCATCTGGACAAACATCTGAACGTCGCGATTCAGGATTACGGAGTCTGGACCTATCTTATTCTGTTCCTGATTATTTTTTGCGAGACGGGTTTGGTAGTCACGCCGTTTCTGCCAGGGGATTCGCTTCTGTTTGCGGCGGGAGCTTTATCAGCATCAGTGGGCGCGGCACTGGATGTAAAGCTAGTCTATGTGATCCTTACTGCTGCTGCGATTATTGGCGATTCGACCAATTACTGGATTGGGCGATTTGTGGGTCCGAAAGTATTCCAAAAAGAAAACGTTCGTTTTCTTAATAAAAAATATCTGGATCGAACGCACCAGTTTTATGAAAAGCATGGTCGCAAGACTATAATCATTGCCAGGTTTATTCCCATCATAAGAACGTTTGCCCCTTTTGTTGCGGGTATCGGACAGATGTCGTACGCGAGATTCATAACCTATAGTATAGGGGGATCAATCGCGTGGATGGCAGTGTTTATTTTCGGCGGTTATTTTTTTGGAAATATTCCGGTGGTAAAGAACAACTTTTCAATCGTGATCATCGCGATCATTATTATTTCGATTATTCCGGCGATTATTGGCGCCTTGAAAGAGAGAAAGGCGTGATCAACATTGTAGGGGCAGGGCTTGTCCCTGCCCGAATCGTGCGCAGCATGATGAAATCGCTGGTTACATAATGTTTAATTGCCTGCGGCAATCCGGGCAGGGACGAGCCCTGCCCCTACATTATTTGCGATTATTTCGGCACCTCTGAATTGAGCATCGACAATATCGATTCCAGATCTTTGCGAATACGCCGGACGGCCTTTCGTTGATCGACCGAAAGCGGCTGCGCTATCTGCGCCCTCTGCTGCTGTAGCTCTTCTTCTATCTGCGAGGCCATTTCTGGAGTCACGACTTTCAGCTTTCCGCCGCCGCGACCTTCCATCTGCAGTTTTTTGCGCGCGCCTTCAATAGTAAAGCCTTCGTTGCGCAAGAGCTCCTTGATGTGCAGCGCCATCTCGACGTCTTTTCTGCGGTAGGTTCGCTGCCCGGCCCGATTCTTTTGCGGCGCCAGCATCGGGAATTCGCTTTCCCAATAGCGCAGAACGTGCTGCTCTTCTCCCAAAAGCTCGGCCACTTCACCGATCTTGAAGAACAGTTTTTCCGGAATAATTATAGGCTGCTTGGCAGACTCTTTTGATAAAGAGGCATCATTTTTGGAGTCCATACGACCTCCAGCGATAAAACAAGATTACATTCCTTGTCCCGCGGAAAGGGTCTGCGTCTCCTGCGACAGGCTCTTGATGGCTCGGGCTGGTCGGAAAACAACTGCGCGGTGGACACCGATCGGCACGGCCTCGCCTGTGTTGAGATTGCGTCCTATCTTCGGTTTTCTTTCGACTACGCAGAGCGTACCAAAACCGACAAGATGAACTTCCTCGCGTTCGACAAGTGCCTGCCTTATACGATCAAATATCAGATCAACCAGACGCGAAGCTTCCCTGATCGAAATACCACCATGCTTTTCGTAGATTGCTCGCGCCAAATCGACTTTAGTCATACTGCACTTCCCAACCTTAACAGCGTGAATGTCTGTTAATGATGCTACGCCTAGGATTAAACACTGTCAATAAACATCTTTGGTCGCAGACTTTTTAAAAGCGTCGAATTCGTCCTGAATATCAGGCTTTGGCCGCGCCGCCTGCGGGCTCTTCATAAATTCCTTCAACAGTTTCCTTGACCAAATTATCAACCACAGCCTTTAAATCCTTGGTTTCATTGAAAATTTTGAGTTGGCGATCGGCGCTCGTTCCTTCGTCCAGGATTTTATAGACATAGTTTAGCTCTCTTCGGCTGCCGAGCTCATCGACTACGTCATCGACAAATTCGAGAAGCTCGACAATCAGATCGCGAGCCGAAACTTCCGACTGTTTACCAAAATCGATCAGTTTGCCGTCCAGTCCATAGCGCACCGCACGCCATTTGTTTTCCTGAATGAGGGCGCGTCGATAAAGTCTGAAGCCCATATTCTGGCGCAGCAGTTTATAGAGCTTCGCCACGATTGCCTGGAATAGAGCCGCTATCGCGATTGTCTCATCAATGCGCGACGGGATATCACAGATGCGAAACTCAAGCGTCGGGAAAAATGGATGCGGACGGACATCCCACCAGATCTTCTTTCCGTTATCTATGCATTTCGTCTTTATCAAAAGATTGACGTATGACTCGTATTCGCCTGCCGAGCTAAAGTAATCCGGTATGTCGGTGCGTGGAAACTGCTTGAAAACCTCGCATCGATACGATTTCAATCCAGTGTTGTGTCCAAGCCAAAATGGCGAGCTGGTCGAAAGCGCCAGCACGTGCGGCAAAAAATACCTGGCCGCGTTCATAATGTGAATGGCAGCATCGCGATCTTCGACCCCGACGTGGACGTGCAGACCGAAGATTAACAGCCCGCGAGCAACATGCTGAATTTCTTCAATTAATTGATAATAACGCTCGTTCTCAGTAATCAGTTGATTTTCCCAATGCGAGAAAGGATGAGTCGAAGCGGCAGCAAAGACGAGTCCATTTTTCCTGGACAGCTCGTTGATTGTGCGACGCAGGTTTGCAACGTCAGCCCGAGCTTCCTGTACGTTTTTGCAGATGCCGGTTCCGACCTCGACCATCGACTGATGCATTTCGGGCTTGATCTGCTCGCCCAAAAGCATCTGACCTTCTTCAAGAATTTCATTTACGCGCGATTTCAGCTCGCGCGTTTCGGGATCGATGATCTGGAACTCTTCTTCAATCCCGATGGTAAAAAGCGTCTGGCTCATAGCATATCTCCCTGTGTCGCTAACGGCCTCTCACTTTTGCTGACGTGATTAATGTTTTCCCGCAATCAGAAACGTCGGCGTCATACCTGCTCCTGATGTGACATTCGCTAACGAAGAGGTGGAGAGCCTGGTGAATGCTCCACCTACTTTTCCAAAATAAAGAAGCGGATCAAGGTCGACCAGTTGCTCGACAAAGCTGATGTTGCCCTGGCTGTCGAAATACGGGAACTCTTCGTGGCCCGTCTGTACTCTCTCCTGTACGAGATAGTCGCCCTGCAAAGCGATCTGAATCGCTTCATCCCATTTCGCATCGTCCGACTCCCATCCGATGAAGATGCCTTTGCCACCGTATTCGTCATTGGGTTTTAAGACCAGGTTGTCGCGATTGCGGCGGATCAGATCGCATAAATCGACATCTTCGCCATAATATTTAGTTCGGCGCTCGACGACTCCGCGAGTCCACGGAACGTGCGCCTTAATCAGGTTTTGCTGCGCTTCTGAAAAATAACGCGCATAACGTTCGTCAGTCAAAATGCCAAACAGCATTTTCTTATGAACATATTTTGATCGAAACGAATTTACGACACAGACTGCGCTTGCCTGATATGCGTCAAGCAGCGCTCGCGTCTCATCCAGCTTTTCAAGAAATTCGTTTGTTAGCAATCTGCGATAAACGACATCGATAACTTTTCCGTTATGCCTGAGTTTTCCGTTCGTGAATTCAAGCTCTCGCGGATCGGCAATGATTGTTTCATAACCCTGGCTGGTGAAATATCGCTGAAACAGTCTGAATTCGGCCTGCGTCGGTACGTCGTTCCAGTCGACGATTGCGATAAGCGGTTTCGGCGCGTTGTTGCCGGCGAATTCCTGATAGCATCGAAGTAGGACTTCCAGCATTTTGTCGCGAGACAGCAAAGGCCTTACATCATACGCTTCTGCAAAATCTTTCATTACGGGAGTAGTCAGGTGAATCTCTGAAACGACATCGGCATATGCAATGCCAGCGGGACATTCCGCGTTCAGCTCGACGAATTGATAGCTGTCATCCGAAAGAAACGAATCCAGACGCGATGTAGCAGAGATCTCTTTGAACCCGGGGTCGACAGAGATCAATTTGCGCTCGCCTTCAGTCAGCCTCAGATCATCCATCATCTGCGAATCCGTTTGAACGGCATTACCGACGATGCGAATGCAGTCCCAGATGCCTTCGCAGACGCCAGTGACCATCTGCCATTGATCGCTGTCTACAAAATGAGGGCGCAGGTAAGGAGAGAGAACTCGCCCGCCGAAATCCAGATCGGCTTCGCGCATGCCGTTAAGCAGAATATCGCGAGTCTCCGTTAATCTTCCTTGAGGTGAAGCCAACAGTTCGGTGTATCGACGCACCGCGTCTCGAATCATGCCATAGACCTCCGGGGAGAAGATAAACCGGGTGTAAGAATAACACTAAATCAGTTATTTACATCACGATTAGCAGTAAGAGCATCACATTAAGCATTCTTCACAACGAAACCGGGCAGAACGGTTCTTAATTCGAACTCAGAAACTGCTCCGATTCTTAGTATAGTTGGTTGTTCGTCACACAAAGTAATTACCGTCGAAGGAACAGGCTGCGCCGCTCCACCGTCGATGATTAGATCAGGTTGATCGCCGAGTTGTGCGGAGACGTCTTCTGCAGACAACGGGTTTGGTCCGCCAGATCGATTGGCGCTGGTGGCGGTAATTGCCCCTCCGCAAGCTGCGGCAAGAGAGGCCGCGAATAAACTATTTGGAAGACGAACCCCAATTGTTCCCGTTCCAGCCGTCAGGGAATCGGGCAGAGATTCGGCCGCAGGAATAACTATTGTCAGCGGCCCGGGCCAGAAAGTATTTGCCAATTGATTAAAGCCGTCAGGTATGCGCGAACTGATTCGCGTCACGGTCTTGATGTCATCAATCAGGATCAGCAACGGCATATCGGCGCGCCGTTGTTTAATTGCGAATACATGTTCGACGGCTTCTTCGTTAAACGGATCGCAACCGAGACCGTAAAAAGTATCAGTCAGAAATGCTATAACGCCACCGCTTTTCACTGTAGCGCTGGCGTCATTTATGACCTGATCAATGTTATTGCCGTCGAGTTTTACCAGCTTGCTCTGCACACGAACCCAGTCCTCACCTAACGTCATATCGTCGGAACGCCAAATAGCTTCCGAAAAACAGGACTAAGTTGTACGCAAGCAGAATGGAAAGTTCAACCGAAACTGATGAAAATCTTTGTGCGAGTGGTGTCGGTTGGTAAACAAAATTGGGAGCTGATGAATTCTCATTACCGGAATTCGATTTTGCGAAGGGCATCAGTTGATCCAGTTCGAACAGACGCGCCTGTCTCAGGAAATTCTCGTCAGATCTTAATCCGCTGTCGGCAAGCGAAGTGAATATGTAAACCAGCGAACCATACGGAGAGACGCTCGTCAGTCTTGCTCCAGTTTGCTCCTGGCGATTGATTCTCGATTGAAAATCATTTTCCAATCCGGTCATTGCGATCTTGTGTTCGCTATCCCATTTCGACTGAATGCCGTCACGAACCTCAGCCAGTTGCTTCGCGTTCATGCCTTCATCAAGCACCTTCTTTGCGCCCTGCTGATGTCGAGCCTTCAGCTCGTTCATCAGCTCCGTGTCTACATTGGATTGCTTCCTGGCCGCCTCCTGAAAAGTCGGCGCGGGAGTAATCGATACTGCAAGGTAAGGCGAGACGTTCGGAAATACGAAAACGGCGATAACCCAAACCAGCATCAATACCGCCAAACTCGTGGCAGATTTGCTCACGAGCGATGAAACGAAAATTCCCAGCAGCGAAAATCCCGAAAGGTAGATCAATGAGGTTAACAGAATCAATCCAAGGCTTGCCCAGTCGCCCGATCCAATTGAGAAAGGCGAGCCCGGAATTGATTTTAATAGTAGAACGGCATAACTCACGGTAACGATCGCGGCGATTGACAGCGTAGCGAACACGGCCATCCATTTGCCGAGAATCACAGTTGCTCTGGACACTGGATACGACAGAATTTGTCGCAAGCTGCCATTTTCCTTCTCGCCGGTGATTACGTCATACGAAAACAATAACGCCGCCAGTGAAAGAACAACTCCGATACAAAATCCGAGATCAATTGATGGGAAAAGGACCTCGGTTGCATCTACATCTGCGATCTGAGCAAAAGAAGGGGGCTGCGCCGGCTGGAGTTGTATTTGATTCGGCGCTGTCGATTCCAGACCGACAAACAAGGCAGATAATGCAGGTACTGGTCGGTCAATCGTTGCCGGTTGGCCGGCAGTATAATTCGCCGTAGATTTCCGGTCGGTTTCAACTCGTTTGTGGTAATCGTTGATCTGTCTTTTATAGTCAGCGGAAAGTGCTACGACCACGGCCGATACCAGTAAAAGAATGACGGCCATCGTTACAAGAAACCTAATGCTGAAAAGGCTCTCTCGCAGCTCTTTTAAAGCGATGTCCAGCAACATAACATTTGTGCCCTTTCGATTCAGATTACCTGACGTCTGCACGATTAAACGCTAGCGTTGCGAAAACCAGCAGCAATCCCGCCCAAATAATCAGGAGCGCCAAATCCGGCAGCGAGTCTGAAATCGCCTGCATTGGCGAACGCGGAGTCAACAATGATTCATGCAATTCCTGCTCGAGTTGTTTGCCCCTGTCGAACAGAGCCTTAAGTTTCTCATTGGTTTTACGTTGAGAATCCGGGTCTGTTGAATCAAGCTCAATCATATTCTTTTGCTCGTTCGTTATCTCGATCTGTTTATTTCTGGCCTGCTGCAGTTTAGCCAGATAAGCCTGATATTCGCTGACTCCGGTACCGGCGAGATCGGTGATCGCGTATGTAAAAGAACTTGCGGGTGAGAGTCGGGCAAGTGTCCTGGCGAACCGATCTCTGCCTAACCTTTCGGCGACAAAAGCATCGTCGGCTTGCGCAACCATTTGCCGAATACGCGGTCCGGCGCTGTCGTGAATTGTGCCGTAACCACGCCAGGTAAACTGACTGGGACTAACGCGCTCAGCCTCGTCTTCAATCTGCCTGGCCTGAGTAAAAAGCTGCACGTTGTGCTCAAACAGTGTCGGCAGCGGTTTCATACGTTCCGCGATCAACACTGACATGTTCGGGATAACCAGCACCAGCAGTATCCAGATTGAAAGCGCCGAAGCGATCGCTGTTTTTTGCGTCTTCGTAATTGCTGAAATCAACAACCCCAGACCGACGAAGACCAGAACATAGAGAGAGGAAGTCGCCAGCGCCAGCAGAATTCGGTACGTCTCCGGCGTGTCAAACGTCAGATGCCGCAACGTTAACAGATATATAAAACCGATTCCCGTGGCGACGATAAATGGAACGACCAAACTCAATGATGCTCCCAGCCATTTACCGATCAGTACCGACCGGCGAGGAACTGCTCCGGACAGCATTGCCTTTAACGTGCCCATCTCTTTTTCGCCGACCAGTGCATCATAAGTAAAGAATAGTGCCAGCAGCGAAAGGATAATCTTGATGATGTACAGATAATCCGGCGGGGCGAACAGCAGCAAATTCCTGTTTTTCTCCTGCATTGCTCCAAATGTGAAACTTGTCGCAGGTACAACCAGCGGATTGTCTCCTATGGTTACCGACCTTTCCATTACCGAATCCAATCCCTTGGCAAAGATCGAAAGAGGCAATGGCCGACGCAGCAAAGGTTGTCGAGAGACGGCGTTGCCATTCATAGACATCGCGCGATTATCACCAGTGCGATAATACGATGTGATGCCGGAAAAGAGGTTGTCGGATTGGGCCGCTTTATTGGTGGACCAGTTATCAAGGCGTTTTTGATAATCCGCGGACATCAGGAAGAAACTGATCAGAATCAAGATGGTCATTAACGAAAACGCCGCCGGAACTTTCAGGTTTTGAATGTTAGCCGATATCTCTTTCTCCGCTATAAGCCAGGTCTGAGATTCGCTGACGCGATTTCGCCGTTGCGATGGAATGACTGCGGCCAAATCGGCAACAGCAGCAATCCAGCGGAACGGCTCGACGATTATCGCGGTTGCTCTTGGCGAAAGGGTTGGCAGTAAAGGCCAATTGGCTTGCTCCAGATCACTCATAGTATCCCTCTAATAATGTCGCAGTTAACGAACGTCGTAACGAGCGAAGGCCATAAATCCGCCCGCAATAAATATACCCGTGAACAACGCCAGCAGACCCATGCTTGGCAATGCCCGATTAAAGGCTGCGGCCGCGTCTTTACGTGGAGGCGCGAACGTCGGCAGGTCGGATAGCGCGGGCGCCTTTCGTATTGGCATATAGCCGGAACTGCCTCCATTTCGGATAAGGACGTACGGAGGATTTTCGAACAAGACGGCGCTCAGGTCGCTCTGTCTTCTTTGCGCCGCACCAAGCCACGCCTGGTAATGTGAATCTCCTGTGCCAGCCAAATCTGCCGCGGCGGTTGCGAACGACGCCGCGGGACTGATTGCCATTATCGTTCTGGCGAGCCGATTTTGACGCGACAGTCGAAGTTCGGCGTCGCGATCGATATCATTGATGAGTTGTCGCCGTTTGCTTATATAGCTGACAATCATTGGGGCCAGCTTACTGTCTATCTCCTGTTTGTGGTCTATGTATTTTGAAGTATCCATCCATCCCACCGGAAGCCCGGTGGCTGCTCTGTAAACCTCTCCGTAACTCCGCTCGGATTGTTTGCGAATGTCGTCATCCGCTTGTCTCTTCCGCGCCTCGATAACGTGTGCGGGATCAGTAGGCGCGACGGCTTGCGCAATCAGGGTAGCCAGAGGCGGTACAGCGAGAACGGAGACTACCCAGATCACCAAAAGGAAGACCAGTGATGTCTTTTGGCTTCGCACCAACGAAGAGACGAAAAGACCGAGGGCGTAAAAACAGACCAGATAGAGCGCCGATGTCACCGCAAGCAGCCCTACTCTCGCCAGATTGGCCGAATCCAGCAAACCAACATGAAGCACTTGTGCAGTAATCAAAGCAATCAAAAATGCGCCGGCAAGTGGTAATATAAGCGTTATCATTCCGCCCAGAAGCTTCCCGGTCAGCAGGGCAGCGCGCGAGATCGGCTGGCTAAGTACGGCTCTCAACGTACCCAGTTCTTTTTCGCCTGCGACAGCGTCGAATGCCAAAAGGATTGCCAGCAGCCCTAAGGCAACCCGGACAAGAAATTCCAGATCGAGAGTGCCCAGAACGTCTGCCAGACGCTGCGGCCGAGTTGCCGACGTACCGGATATGATGCCGGTCGCCGAAAAATCCCAATATTCCGGCAGAGCGCCGTCAAGGCCGTGAACAAGAACGCTAAGAGGTTCAGGTGGGCGTATCGCCCTTAGAACGATATTGTCGCTTTCATCCGCGAATGGGTCGTCGACTCCGGTTACCGCCTTGCCCGCATCGCCCGACGCGATTTTCTGTTTTTGAGTTTCCAGGCGGTTGTAATCACCGAGGCGAGAAAAGTAATCGCGTGCGCCCACATAAACCGCTAGCGGCGTCAACCCGATTACGAGAAATGTAATAATCAGGAACCGGAAGCTCGCTAGTTGTTCGGTCACTTCGCGGCCGGCGATCATCAGGACGGCCGATCTGCCGCTGGGAGCATTAACCACAAACGATTTCGGATTTAGAACGTTTGAATTGCCTACGACAGTCGCACTCATCAGAGATCCTCCCAATCTGAATTGCTATACGGCTTTGCTTATCCGGTCTTCGGAATCGGATTGATAACCACCGCGCATGTAATCGAGATACAGCGCCTCTAAATCTTCGTGCTTTAATTCTTCCCGCGTTCGCTGCATCACCAGGCGACCTTCTTTCATGATGCCGATGCGGTCAGCGATCTCTTTCGCTCTGAAGATGTCGTGGGTAGACATCAATATGGCTTTGCCGCGACGCCTGAGTTCACCGAGAATTTCCTGAAACTCAGCGCCGGCCTTGGGATCGAGACCGGAGGTCGGTTCGTCCAGCAGAATGGCCGGAGCATCTTTGATGATCGAAATTGCGATGCCAACCTTTTGCCGCATGCCTTTCGAAAACGTTTTCACTTTCTGCTCGAACGCTTTTTCTTGAAGCCCCACTTCGCGCAGCGCCATGTAATAGTTTTCCTTTGTCAGATTGCGTTTGCCGCCAAGCCTGGCAAAGAAATCCAGGTTCTGCCGCGCGGTAAAATTGCCGTACAGCATCACATTTTCTGAAACGTAAGAGACGTACTTCTTTGCTTCCAGAGGCGTCTTTTCTACTTCGATGCCGTTTAGAAGAGCGCGTCCGGATGTAGGTTGAATGAAGTCCAGAAACAGATTGATTGTCGTAGTTTTTCCCGCGCCGTTCGCGCCCAGCAGGCAATATATCTCCCCGACATCAACCTTCAGGTTCAGGGCATCCAGCGCCAGCACTCCGTCTTCATATCGTTTGGTCAAATCGATAGCTTCGATCATTGTCTTGTTCCTTTGTGTAATGACTGCGGTGATTAGCGACGCGTAAGTCGCACACCGAACACAACTATGCCTACGACCAACAACAACAAACCGCCGACCAGCGCGCTTGTTCCAAAAACATTGGTCTTTGCCTTGACGCTGACGCGGTAAACTTTGTCTTCCGATTGGATCCTGCGATTGTCGGCGAACGATTCCGTTTTGATTCTTACTTCATAATCTCCGACTGCAACATCGGGTGGAGGAATAATCCGTAGTGTATCGGTCGCCTCGCTGTTTATTTCAAGCGAAGGGATGATGTTCGGTTCAAGCTGAACACGCCAGTTCAGCGGAGCTTCAGCCGACAGTTTGATGTTATCCAGGCGACGCGTTCCAGTGTTGCGAATGGTTATTTTCGTTTCGGCGTTCTGACCGGCT
The DNA here is from genome assembly GCA_035652355.1 of Blastocatellia bacterium. Taxonomy (GTDB): domain Bacteria; phylum Acidobacteriota; class Blastocatellia; order DASRDY01; family DASRDY01; genus DASRDY01. Next base: position 31,483 of record DASRDY010000012.1, on the reverse strand, counting down.
TCAATCTCACTGAACAACGAGGCGGCCTGAACCTCGATTTTGCCGACGCCGCGCGGAATTAGAACCAGCTTGAGTCGTCCTGATCCTGCTCCAGCCAATTCAGAGTCGGAATAGATTCGTTCCTGACTGAACTTTGCCGCAGTTGCATCATCAACAGCGAGAGCCCAGAATTCCAACGGTTTATCGACCTGAACCTGATCGTCAGCGCTGTCGGGCAATGACAATCGCAGCCCGAGCGACTGCCGAGTCACTCCCGCTGGAAAATTTAACTGCGACAATCGCGCCTGTGATTGCAGATCGATGAACGAATAAGAGATCTGTCTTGGAAGATTCAGAACCTTTAGTTGAAAGCTACGAACATCAACAGAAGGCCGTTCGAGCGAAATATTATATGTAGCCTGCGAGCCGAGATCAGCTTCCTGCGAAAACTGCGAGGAAGATGTTTGAATCTCGTTACCGCCAGCGGCATGTTCCAGTTGAACAACAATATCCTGACTTTGATTCCTGTACGCCAGCGAAACTACCAATGTATCGACATCACGAAGCAACTGATAGTTTAGCGTTTTCTCCTCGCCATATTTCATTTCAGGGATATGGACTTCGTAGGGCAGAGAAATTGTAGCGCTGCCATTTGCTCCGGAATCTTTCAGGCTGACAAACACGTCGTTGATCGAACGAGTTCGGAGTTGCTCTGGAATCGGATCGGCTCCTTCAAAGTTATTCAGCAGTTTGAATTGAGCATCGTCAAACGTGGGTGTCAGGTTGGTTATAACCAGCTTTACGAATTTGCGACCATCAGGAGTCTGAGTCTTTATTGCAGAGCGGACGGAGATCCGGGGCTGCATATCGAACAACGCAAGCACGGCCTGTTGATAACTGAGCTGAGCGTTCTGAAGAGTAGTGCGATCTCGATCCACATCGGTTTGCGGCAGCAGTCCCTGTGCGGCCAGCTTTTCTGATTTCTCCAACTGTTTTCGCGCAGCCTGTAGCTCGATCTGTCGGCGACGGACTTCTAACAGTTTCTGCTGGCCATCAGTCTGCTGCTGTCCAGATGTAGTGTTGAAAAAACAAAGCAACAGCGTACCAATGACAACAGCCAATTGCCCGATTGTTAGAAGCCTGATTGTAGAAACCTTGCAAACCATTAGCAGTGATTAGACTCAAACCGAAATTTTTTTTGAAGATGTCTAAAAGATATCAGCAACCACGAAGTGGTTAAAGTCAATAGCCGTGGGTAAAGCGAAGCGACACCCACGGAAAGCATCGGCCAAAGCCTTCGACCCTGAAAGGGTCGCACCTTCGCTGGAAACCCTTCGGGCTTAATTGCAAACATTTTTTAGACATTCCTCAAGACTCAAAAGAAAACCGCGACCAGTTGTGTGCAACTGGTATTCCATCGGATTAGAGAAAGGTTTAGTGCTCCAAAACACGGATTGGATGAGATATTGATGTTTTCTGAGAACTCGATTACTCGTCAATGGGTAATTCGTTACCCATACAGACAGGTTTTTTACGTTTGAGTTTCAACCAGGACCGATTGATTGGGATCCGTCATCAGCCACGCAACGGCGCCGACCATCATCAGAACGCCGGATATGACGAATCCGATAGTTGTCGAGTGTAAACGATCCCAGGCGACGCCAAATATTATCGGCGACAGGGCTCCCGCCAGGCTGCCCCACATGTTCATCATTCCCGAAACCGTTCCGGCGCATTCCTGCCCGACGTCCATTACAACGGCCCATGCTGGACCGATATTCATTTCCAGAAAAAATGCAGAGATGCTGAGCAACACAACAGCGCGAACCGGGTTTTCCGTCAGCACGCCAGGTATTAAAAATACTACTGTCGCGAGCATCGCAACCACGCCCACTCCGCGACGTGATAATTTAAGACTTCCGGTCCTTACGGCAATCGTATCGCAAAGCCAACCACCAAGAGTGTCACCGACCATTCCTGTCAAGAAGGGCAGACTGGCATAAAATCCGGTTTTGACAAGACTGAACTGGCGAACTTCCACAAAATACGTCGGAAGCCACGTAAGATAAAACCAGAGAGAATATCCGTAGGCGAAATACTGGATATTGATCGCCCACATATTCTTGCTTCGCAAAAGAACTCTCCACGGGATTTTCGGACGTTCGGCAGAGCTTGCTTTTTGCGCGACTTCATTTTCGGATTGAAGCGGTTGCGGTCGATCTCGATCTCGATCTCGATAGACCAGATACCACACAATGGCCCAAACTGCTCCCACGATAGCGAAAAACCAAAACGCAGAACGCCATCCCCATTTGCTCGCAAGTCGTACTGTCAATGGTGGTGTGATCGCGGCGCCAAGTCTAGAAAAGGCGTGCGTTAATCCCTGTGCAAATGCTCGTTCCGTCGGCGGTACCCATTGCGTCAGCGCTCGCGTAGCGGTAGGGAAGGCGCCTGCTTCGCCGATGCCAAGAAAAAAACGCGCAAACCAGAACGAAGTTTTGCTCCACGCGCCGACTATCGTTGCCGTTAATACGGACCAGTAAAACGTGAAGATGCCAAGCGTTCTACGTGGACCAAATCTGTCGCCAAGATAACCACAGGGAATTTGAAAAATCATGTACGACCACGAGAATGCACTGAAGATTATTCCCATTGTTATCTTATCGAAGCTGAACTCCTTGGAAATGATCGGAGCGATGATCGACAGATTCATGCGATCCATGTAGGTGATGAGATACATAAAGCAGAGCAGAACCATCACCAGCCATTTCTTTCCGGCTGGTCTCTTCGCGTGAGCTTTGTTTTGTCCCATCAAATTAAAGGATCCGTTTGTGAGGCGTTAAAAGATTATCTTTCGTTCGCGCAGAGCTCTGATCGATTCGTTGCTGTATCCGACTTCGTGCAATATCTCGTCAGTATGTTGACCCAAGGTCGGCGCTGGCCGCCGAATTGCGCCGGGTGTTTCCGACAGTTTTACCGGTATACCGATAGCTTTCGTCTTTCCGGCTTTCGGGTGATCTACATCGACTGACATCTCTCTTGCTATTACCTGCGGATCGTCATAGACCTGGGCCATTGTGTTGACCGGTCCTGCAGGCACGCCTGCTTTATCGAGCATCGATAACCATTCTGACGAAGATTTTCTAACGAAAATTGCTTCGAGTACTTCTGCTAATTCTCGTTGATTGCATACGCGGTCCGCGTTGGTAAGAAAGCGGGGCTCGGAAAGCAGATCTTCGCGGCTGAGCATCGCGCAGAGCTTTTCCCAGTTTCGTTGGTTTGCTGCTCCCAGGGTGATGTAGCCATCAGCGGTGCGCAGCGCCTGGTATGGCGCTGAGAGTCGATGCGCCGAACCCATAGGCGGCGGATTCTGTCCGGTCGCAAAAAAGATTGACGACTCCCAGAACGTATAAGCCAGTCCCGCTTCAAGCAGAGAAGTATCGATATATTGTCCTTTTCCAGTCTTCAGTCGATGAATATACGCAGCCAGAATCGCATAACACGCGTAAATACCGGCATTCAAATCGGCGATAGGAACACCGACTTTGACGGGCGGTTGACTGGGGTGACCGCTGATGCTCATCAGTCCGCTCATCGCCTGAGCAATAAGATCGAATCCTCCGCGTTCGGCGTAAGGCCCTGTCTGACCGAACCCGGAAATTGAACAATAGATCAACTGCGAATTTATTTGCGACAGATCAGAATAGCTGAGACCCAGACCCTTCATTGTTCCCGGCCTGAAGTTCTCAATGACTACATCTGATTTTGCTGCAAGTTTTTTAAAGACATCGCGTCCCTCTTCTGATTTCAAGTTGAGACAGAGCCCTCGTTTATTGCGGTTGATCGCCATAAAGGCCGCCGATTCACCATTGATGGTCGGTGGCGTCATGCGGCGAGAATCGTCACCTTCGGGTTTTTCTACTTTGATGACATCCGCGCCCATGTCTGCCAGCAACAGCCCGCAATAAGGGCCAGACATCACCTGAGTAGCTTCCAGGACCCGCAGGCCTTCTAACGCTAAAACCACAACTCACCTAAAACCAGGAATTCACCACAGAGGCACAGAGACACAGAGAAAAATTAAAAAATCTCTGTGCCTCTGTGCCTCTGTGGTTCAGTTTTATTTTCCGCGAAAAACAGGACGGCGTTTTTCAAGGAATGCGCGTTTGCCTTCCTGAAAATCTTCGCTGTCAAAACATGCAAATGGCACCGCAGCTTCTTCAGGCGTTAAATTGTCGAGCGTCGGTTTCTGCAAAACCGTTCTTATGATCTGTTTGTGCCATCTATGAATGAGCGGCGACATTCCCGCGATTTCGTGAGCAAGTTTGTAAACGGTCGATTCAAGCTGATCTTCAGGAACCAGACTGGTAATCAATCCCATTCTCAACGCTTCATCACCATTTAAAATTCGTGCTCCAAGAAGGATGTGTGCCACGCCACCTGTGCCGACCAGCTGAATCAGTCGGCGCATCTCGCGATAACCGACCAGCACTCCCAGCTTAGCCGTCGGAATACCGAACCGACTTCCGACGGCAGCAATCCGCAAATCTGTGCAACAGGCCAGTTCCAAACCGCCGCCTACGCAAAATCCTCGGATCATCGAAATAACAGGCTTGCCGATATCCCAAACTGCGTCTAGTGCTCCATCGAAAACGGCTGAGTAGGCACGTCCCTGCTCAGAGCTGTTTCGATGTTCATCAAATTCGCTGATGTCGGCGCCTGCTGAAAAAGCTTCTGTGCCTGCGCCGCGAAAGACGACTGCCCGGACGTTTTCGTCTCTGTCGAGATCAATCGATATTCGTTTGATCTCGGACCACATTTCCAGATTTATTGCGTTTCGCTGATTGGGGCGATTAATTACAACTGTCGCCACCGGTCCGTCACGTTCTACATAGATGGATTTTTCGTTCATTGTTCTGCTCAAACGTTATGTATCAGTATGCCGAATCTTCGTGTTCGTCACTCAACCCATATTGCCGCATCTTATTAAACAAAGTTTTGCGGCTAATGCCTAAGGATTCGGCCGTCGCCGTCCGATTGCCTTTCATTTCACCGAGTCGCGAAACGATCATTATTCTCTCTAAACGTTCACTGGCTTCTCTGACGGCTTCAGCGAGGGTCGCATTCTGCAAATTACGACCTCCGGAGCCTTCAGTCTCGGCTTCACCTTTTATTCGCGGCGGCAGGTCCTGAGCCGTGATCTCATCGCCTTCGCACAGAATCATCGCGCTGCATATCACGTTTTCAAGCTCGCGTATATTCCCGGGCCAAGCGTAAACTTCAAGCAGTCGCCGAGCCTGCGCCGTGATTCCTTTTACCGCCAGACTCAGCTCGCGATTGTACCTGTCTAGCAGATGATCTACCAGCAAAGTGATGTCTTCTTTACGCTCTCGTAAACTCGGCAGAGTAACTTTAACGACATTCAATCGCCAGTAAAGGTCTTCGCGAAAACGTCCCTGTTCGACGGCCGATTTCAGATCGACATTGGTTGCCGCAATGACTCGAACATTTAGTTTTATGGTATGGCGACCGCCCAGCCTGGTGATTTCGTGTTCCTGAAGAACGCGCAAAAGTTTAACCTGATTTTCGGGTGCAAGCTCTCCGACTTCGTCAAGAAAGATTGTTCCGCCCTGCGCCTGTTCAAATTTTCCTGAGCGGGATTCCCGCGCGTCAGTGAACGCTCCTTTTTCGTGACCAAAGAATTCCGCTTCGAAAAGCGTCTGCGGGATCGCTCCACAATTTACGCCGACAAACGGTCCTTTAGCTCGCTGGCTACGATTGTGAATCGCACGGGCCGCCAGTTCTTTGCCCGTGCCCGATTCACCCTCAATCAATACGGTCGCGTCGATAGGCGCGACTTTCGTCATCGTGCGAAAGACTGCCTGGAGTTTTGGACTGATGCCGACAATTTCATTGAAGCCATAACGGGTAGACAACTCTGCGCGCAGTTCATCGACTTCGGATGAAAGCTGCCGCATGTGGATGGCTCGATTGATAATCAGCAGCAGCTCGTCGTTATCGAAAGGCTTTGTTACGTAATCGAAAGCGCCGGAGCGCATCGCTTCAACAGCAGAACGGATCGTGCCATACGCGGTCATCATCACACAATCTATATGGCTGTTCTGTTCCATCAACGCGCGAAGCGTTGCCAGGCCGTCCATTCCCGGCATATTGACATCCAGCAGAGCGACGTCTGGCCTGAAATCTGCGCTTATGGGAATAGCTTTTTCGCCCGATTCTGCTTCGGCCACGGTGAAGCCGCGCTCGGTAAGCATTACCGATAAAATCCTGCGAATCTGTTGCTCGTCGTCAACTATGAGAACTTTGGGCATATAAGTAATGACTCAGACTTCAAGATTATGAGATCAGAGGAAGCCTTATAGCAACAGACGTGCCTTTCCCTTCAGCGCTGTGAATTTCCAGCCCACCACCATGCTGTTTGACAATTGCATACGAGATTGACAGCCCCAGTCCGGTGCCGCCGTGTTTTGTCGTAAAGAACGGATCGAATATGCGTTCAAGATTCTGGGCCGAAATGCCGCATCCGGTATCAACGATTGATATATGACACCAATCTTTTTCGCCGGCAGCGCCCTTGTTGCCGGCCAGATCAGCATTTACGGTTAGCTTGCCGCCGTCCGGCATTGCCTGGAGCGCGTTAAGAAAAAGGTTAAGAAACAGTTGACGAAGCTGCGTGACATCACCCATGCAAAAAGTAGTGGTAGACGGCGGATTCCAGATAATCTCAGTCGCCTGATTTCTTGCTTGCGTCCGAATCAGCACCAGGGATTGGTCGACGAGCTGGCCCAGGTCCAGCCTCTCCGGCTTAAATTCCTGGCGACGGGTCAGACTTAACAATCCGTCAACTGTCCGGTCAATGCGGTCGACTTCAGCGATGACGCCTTCGACCAATGATCGCTTTGGATTGTTCTCGTCAAATTCACCCAAAAGGTATTGAACGGTTGAACGGATTGCTGTAAGCGGATTCCTGATCTCATGCGCGACCGAGGCAGCCAACTGTCCGGCCGCCGCCAACCTCTCAGCTCGATAGAGTCGGCGCAATCTGTCGCGCTGTTGCTGATACAGGTAAGCATTTTCAAAAGCTATGCTGGCCTGGCTGGTCAGCATTTGTAACAGGCTCAGATCTTCGTCGCTGAGCACCCATCCCTCTTGCGATGATGATAAAAGAACAATTCCGGTCAGGCGGTTGAGCACTATCAATGGCACACAGAGCGCCACCTTTAGCTGCCTTAACATGTCCTGTTCTTTTTTGCTCAAATATTCGAAAACTCCGGGGTCTTTGTTTACTATCAGCGAACTCTCGTTCGTCAGCAGCCATTTGGGCAGACGGTCTTGCTGCGTCAGTTGGATATGTTTCAATTCATCGGGCTGGTAACCGTGACTGAAGGCTATGGTCAAAATGCTGGCCTCGGCCGATCCGCCAAGTATAACGATGCGGTCCGCGCCGAAAAGCTCGCGTATGCGCGCGCTGATCGACGCCATCAACGAGTCGGGCTCGACAATGAGAGTCAGCGATTTATTGAATTCCAGAATCGCCTGACGGTCGTCCTGCCAACGGCGACTTTGCGAGCGCTGCTGTGATTTAAAACCGAGTTGCTTCACCTTTGTTCCTTGGGCCAACACTTAAGACGTTCATTATACAAGCGAATTGATTCGGCTCTGAACAAAACGAAGCCTGTAGATTAGAAAAGTGATTATCGACAACGAACCGCCAATTATCAGATCGATTATATAATGTTGGTTCAGGACAACCGTCGCCGTCCACATCGCCGCTGCATACAGCGCGACAATCGCCAGCAACAATTTGCCAACATTAAATCGCCGCAACACGAGGAAAAGAAGGATTGGATATGCTCCGTGCATCGAAGGAATCGCCGCAAACCAGTCGGGCGCAGTCGCGATCATATGTTGAATAATTGAGCCATCCATTCCCGACGCAAGACTAGTTTGCGCCACCAGTGCCTGTGTTGGCTGTTCCAATCCGTGAATTGTGATCCACCATGGCGGAGCAGCAGGGAAGACCAAATAGCCGATCAATCCAAACACATTAAGAGTTACAAGACTCCACATTAGATTGACGAAGACCATTCGCCACCGAGTTCTGGTCAGTCCAGCTATCCAAAGAGCGACCAGGACCAGTGGCAGAAAAAACAGATGAGACATGTAGACGCATTGCATTGCGATGTGAAACGCTGGCCAGAAAAAACTATTCGAATGCGCGGCCAGCCAGTCTCGCGCTGCGTTAGGCGGAACGCGACCTGATGCCAACCATCCAAACAGCGATAGTTCAGCCCGAAAAGGACCTCGAACGTAAACGCGATCTAACAACAAAGGCTGCAGCAGCCTTAAGCGATCATAGGCCAGCCAAAAGAAGAAGATTGGCGACCAATCGAAGAACAGTTTTTTTCCGCGTTCATCCGAAAGAAGAGCGCCCGGAACCGCCAGCAGCAATAGCCAATGGTAGAATCGGAAAGTATTTGTTACGGCAGCCAACAAAACATAACCAATGACGAAAACAGTAACGACGATTTGCCAGATTTGAATTCTTCGCCAGAAGCTCACGACCGCATTATACCTGACTCCGAAGTGGCGCAGACATTCAGTCTGCGCTGGCTAAATTACCTGCCCAGATGATTTTATTTTAGCGTTGGTTTACCAGCGCAGACTGAATGTCTGCGCCACTTTATTAATCTGTTGACATCGACATCAATGGGCGGGAAGATAGCCTAACTTTTCCGGAGGACATGGCCTATGTTTACTCGTCGTTCGTTCCTGCGTGGTCTCGGTACGGCGTCAGCAGTAGCTGTCGCGGCTCTTAAAGAAGACAGCATCAATCGAGTTCTGGCGGCAACGCGGTATGTCGCCGATTCTTCACCTGAGAAAACCGCTACGGATGAGGATTTCTGGCGAGAAATTCAGCAGTCCTTCACTGTAGATCGCAGCCTGATTAATTTGAACAACGGCGGCGTTAGTCCATCACCAAAAGTTGTGCAAGACGCCATGCGCCGTTACCTTGAGTTTTCGAATCAAGCGCCGACGGTAACGATGTGGCAAATACTCGAGCCGGAGATTGAATCCGTTCGTCGTCGCCTTGCCGATTCGTTCGGTTGTGATCCCGAAGAGATGGCGATAACCCGCAACGCCAGCGAAGCGCTGGAAATTTGTATTCTCGGTCTGGACCTCAAACCCGGCGATGAAATCCTGACGACCAATCAGGATTACCCGCGAATGCTGACGACCTGGCGACAACGCGAACGCCGCGATGGCATCAAACTCAAAACGATATCGTTCCCTGTGCCTCCGCCATCGATGGATGATCTTTACCAGCGTTTCGAACGCGCGATTACCCCGAAAACTAAAGTCATTCAGGTTTGCCATATCACAAACCTGACCGGCCAGATATTCCCGATAAAGCGGATTTGCCAGCTCGGACGCGAACGCGGCATCGAAGTGATTGTCGACGGCGCGCACGCTTACGCGCACTTCCCGTTCAAGCATTCCGATCTGGATTGCGACTATTACGGGACGAGTCTGCACAAGTGGCTGTTGGCGCCGCATGGAACGGGCTTTCTGTATGTGAAAAAATCAAAGATCGGCAAGCTGTGGCCGATGATGGCTGCGGATATCAGTCAGGATAATGACATTCGCAAGTATGAAGAGATCGGGACGCATCCGGCCGCAAATCACAATGCGATTTCAGAGGCACTGACCTTTTATGAAGGCATCGGTGCCGAACGCAAAGCTGCGCGATTGAGATATCTTAAAGATCGCTGGGCTGAACGGCTGAATGGACAAAAAGGAGTAACAATCTTTACGCCGTTTGCGGCTGAACAATCCTGCGCGATTGGAACGGTCGGTATTGAAGGCGTCGATCCCGGAAAACTCGCGTCGTATATGTATTCGAAGTACAGAATCATCGTCACTCCGATAGGTCACGAGGAATTCAAAGGGATCAGAGTTACGCCAAACGTGTATACAACTCTCACAGATATCGATCAGTTCGCATTGGCAATGGAAAAAGTGATTAGAAATGGATTGTTGTGAAAGGCAGAATTTCTTTTCGGACACTCCGCGATAAGTCTGAATTATAGGATCTAATGCCAGAGGCTATTTCTGAGTCGTCTGCAATAACCCTTTTGCGCTACTCAGAAGCTCTTTAAAATGTTCCAGGTCGGACATCTTGAAAAAAACGTTGATTGCTCCAATATTTCCGGCACTAACCGCAACGCCGAGACCGCTTGAACTGTTGAATGTTGTCACTACAAAATCGCCTTTAGTATGTTCTGAGGCAGTTCTTTTAGTATGTGCCTAGCCTATTCCAAAGAAAAAGAGCGGTCATAAGCTGGTCGCGATTGTATTGAAAACTTGCCTGTAACGCAACAGGACCGGCCGATTGGAGTGGCGGTTTCTTGCGGCTGCGCCGCCAATCAGCGGCGTAGCCGCGATAAAACCTAGGTTCCGTTCCGGGTGGGTCATAGACACCACCGCATAGCAAAGCAGCGTAGCCGCAGAAAGCCAGAGCAAGCTGGCAGTCGACGAGAACCGAGAGACGTGGGAAAGCCACGACAAATACAGCGGGTGAAACCGGAGACAGACCGATTCCGAATGCTCTGCTGGCGCTTTGGCGGGCTCTTCGGAACTCGGCCACAAACATTACACATATTTTTGCCGATGACTTTTTCCGTTCGATCATGAGAGACTTTTTAGCAAAGCGGTGCAGTCGTCTTTGAATAGGCAATGATCTATTATCAGAACAATCCGGTAAAAGTGATCGCTGTGGACGGGGAACTGCTCAGCATTGTGCCGTTAAATCGACCGCTCTCGCCTGGTGTTTGGGTCAAGTCGAGCGACCTGACGGCGGATGAGGGGTTAGTTGAAATCTTTGACCGGGCCAAAGAAATCGAAGAGTGGCAGAACAAACATCACGCTATGATTACACAGACGCCGCTGCCGATAAAACGAATTAAAAAATACCGAAGGCAAAAAGGTTGATCACGTAAACCAATCTTAGAAGAAAGAGGATGGTGCCTGGTGAACAGCCCTACGCTCTTGTGTCATTATGATACTCGCTCATCGCTGCGGGAGTATTGTTGAAATCAGGCAGGCAAACCGACTCCCATTCGAATTGGCCAAGTGATGTCACACATGTCACAGTGCGGTAACTCCTTTAAGTTCTGGAACTAAAGCTGTGACACCTGGTGTGACAGCGCAATCAACTGGCCTGAATTCGGCCATTTGATGTCACGGCTCATTTCACAGTTCGGCTGGTTGATAAGGGCACTGATATAGCAATTCAGGATAAAGTATCCAATGTTACGCGCTTTTGTGTTGACAGCCGGTCGCAACTTCTACATAATCTTTTTGGCTGTAATAGTATCTTTTATGATCTCAGACCGTAGTTCAAAAGCCAATTCCCAAACTCGTCGATGTGACGACGCTGGCGCTCGCCTGTTTACCATCTCTCAGAGCTGGTTTAGCTTCTGGTTTTATTTTAGCCCATCTTCGCGAGCGGGGGAGCTACTGATCTAGGCACATAAGCCAACAGATTCAAAGGCAAGCCCGCTCGCGAGAGCGGGCTTTTCGCATTTATGGCCATTTTTTAATTAAGGAGTACGCAATGATTGTAGCGATGAAAAGTGATGCCACAGAGTCAGAGATCGAAGGCGTGTGCGAGCACGTTCGAGCTTTGGGTTATCGTCCACATCAGATCAAGGGAGAAGAGCGCACCGTTGTCGCGGTCGTCGGAAAGGCGCAGGGCGTTGACCATACTTCAGAGTTTATCAATTACCCGGGAGTCGAAAACGTTATGGCTATTCAGCAACCATTCAAACTTGTAAGTCGTCAGGTTAAATCAAGCAAGACAATAGTCCGCATCGGCGACATCGCAATCGGCGGCGATGAGCTGATCGTGATGGCCGGCCCATGCTCGGTCGAAAGCCGCGAGCAGATTCTGGAAACTGCACGAGCAGTAAAACAATCGGGCGCTCGTATCCTGCGCGGCGGAGCGTTCAAGCCAAGGACTTCACCGTACGACTTCCAGGGGTTGGAGCAGGAAGGATTGAAGCTGCTGGCGGAAGCTCGACGCGAAACCGGACTACCGATCATCACCGAAGTAATGAGCGCCGAAGATGTCGAGATGATCGCCGAATACGCCGATATTCTGCAGGTTGGCGCAAGGAACATGCAGAACTTCACCTTATTAAAGAAGCTGGGTCGCGCGGGGAGACCGGTACTTTTGAAACGAGGAATGAGCTCGACCATAAAAGAATTCCTGATGTCGGCTGAATATATTGTTGCGCACGGCAACCCCGACGTGATCCTGTGCGAGCGCGGCATTCGAACGTTTGAGACAGCGACAAGGAATACGCTGGATTTGGCGGTTGTGCCGGTGCTGAACGAGCTTACCCATCTTCCTGTTGTCATCGATCCCAGTCACGCGACAGGGAAGCGATCTCTCGTTGCTCCGCTGGCAAAAGCCGCCGCTGCAATCGGTGCCGATGGTCTTATAGTCGAGGTTCATCCGACGCCGGATCAGGCTCTTTCCGACGGTGCGCAGTCACTAGATCTTCCTATGTTCGAAGCGATGATGCAGCAGGTGCGAAGATACGCGGCAATCGAAGGGAGATACGTCGCATAGGAAACCTGTCGATCAATGTAAATACCCTCGTCGGCGGTAGACTTATCGCTGTTTGCGCGAAGCTATTCCTTTTCTTTTCCAGTTAAGGGTACAAATGCGCAAACAGGGTAACTGTACTGTACGCATTGATCTCTTACATAAACGTAAGCGGAACCTACGATCCAAAAGCAACTGTCTGATCTGACAGTGACAATATTTCCTTCCTGAAAACGATTACGGCCACTGTCGCGTCCGCAACTCAATTAAAATCAATTTGTTAAGCGATCCTGAATACTCTTAAAACTCTTTAATTTAGGCCGCAGCGCAGATTGGCATCACTGTTGCACAAGGGACGGACGCCTGTGATTTTTTCTGGCTAATACAGAGATTGTCTTTGGAGGAATAACAGAATGAACCCGACACGCACGAAGCTGTTTGTACTGCTGGTAGTTTGCGCATTGGGGCTCTTCGGATCGACCGCTTGCGCATCGAAGAAGTATGTACGCAAGCAGGTTGACGCTCGCGTCACGCCTGTTGAGGGCCGCACGGGTGAGCTGGAGGAGAGCTCACGCAATCTAACGAACAGGACTACTGAACTGGAAAGCACGACCACTGGGATGAAGGGTCAGATTTCCGATATGAACAACCACATGGGCGACCTCGATCGAGGCGTCAGTGACGCGAAGGGCCGCGCCGATTCAGCGATGACGGCAGCCAATAACGTAAATTCACGAGTGGACAATCTGGACGTCTGGAAGGTTGATGAGACAGATTCTGTCCTCTTCAAAGTCGGCAGCTCGAAACTGACGGAAGAAGGAAAAGCCTCGCTGGATCAACTGGTATCAAAGATGAAGGATACTACTGGTTATCTGATTGAGATCCAGGGCTTTACTGATTCCACGGGTGGCGAGGAACTGAATCGCAGGCTGAGCGAGGCTCGCGCCAGAAGCGTATACGATTACCTGGCAGAGCACGATGTGCCGATCCACAAGATGCAGATCGTGGGTCTGGGTGAAGCGAAACCGGTTGCCGAGAATACTACCAGAGACGGACGCAAGCAGAACCGTCGCGTTGAAGTCCGGGTTCTGAGCAATGCAGCACTGAGCAAAGGCACTGCGGCATCAACGCCGAATCCGCAGAGCAATCCGGATCAGGACAAACAATAGGTCAGAATCACGATGCGCAACTAATGACTGAAACGATAAGTGCAGGTCATTAGTTACGCATCAGGAAATCGGATGGTTGATGCGGCATGCTGCCCTCCTGCCAGTTAACCATCTGTGGTGGTGGGCAATGTCGACCGTTCCCTATTAACGGAGCGTCATTGCCCGCCAAATAGCTTAGAGCATTGTAGCGCAATCCGAAAAGGGTTGCGCGCTTGCTTTTTCGGGAGCTTTTATCTCTTGGCATGCATCTCGGTGGTGGCGCAATCTAGAAAGATCGCGCTACTTTTAGCCCCTCAACGCAGTCGCAATATCTGCTGCGTGTCCGGCATTATTAATTAAAAGCGCAGTATTAGCTCGAAGGGTGGCGCCGCCTGAGAGATGCTCAAGCTGGCCAAGAAGATAAGGCGTAACAGCCTTTCCGCGAACTCCGTGTTCGGCGGCGCTTTGGATTGCTTCGTTGACCATCGACTGAAGATTGTTCGATGGGATTTCGAATTCCGCCGGCACGGGCACAACAGCGAGGATTGCCGTGCGAGCGCCGAGCCGCCAATGCGTAACGGCTATCTCGGCAACATCGCTAGGCGTCTTTGCGATGTAATCGACGGCGAGACCGCTTGACCGGGAATGGAATGCAGGGAATTCGTTAGTGCCAAGACCAACTACAGGTACTCCTGACGTTTCCAGGAATTCCAACGTTCTCGGCAAATCCAGAATAGATTTAGCTCCGGAGCAAACAACGATCATCGGAATCGATCTGAGCGCGGTCAGATCGGCCGACATATCGCCCGTCGTTGAATAGTCTCGGTGAATGCCGCCAATTCCGCCAGTTGAGAAAACAGTAATTCCCGCGAAATGACACAGCCGCATCGTCGCAGCAACGGTCGTAGCACCCCAGCGACCGCTGGAGATTGTTGAGGACAGGTTACTGAGATTGACCTTCTCTACGTCCCGGCGCGTTCCGATTGCGTGAATCGTCTCGACGTTCAACCCTATGACTGGCGCGCCGTCGATTATGCCAACCGTGGCGGGTTCTGCGCCTCGACTTCGAATTTCATTTTCGCAGGCAAGGGCAGTTTTGACGTTGACGGGATTCGGGAGCCCATGGGCAATGACAGTCGATTCCAGAGCGACGACGGGCCGCTTTTGCTTGAACGCATCACGAACTGACTGAGAAAGGGAGACGATCGCTGCCATAAGGATTCAATAACAGACCAGATAAAGCCAAACGGCGAAACTAACAGCAAAGTTCAATGGAATTACCCGAAGGCTCCATAACCTTCTATTCGGCTGGTGTTAGTGCCAGTGTGAACTGTATTTGGCGCAGGGAATAGTATCAGATAAACTGCAATAAATGATCTGGGAAATTCCTCAGCTGAGTCAGGATCTGGTTTTGGAGCGTGCGCTGGGAGCGCAAATTCTGGAAAAGGCAAACCAGGGTGCCCTGCCAACAGCCAGCTTGCGAAAGATAGCTAAAGCTCTTGCAAGCTTATCCGGGACTTTTACAGCCGAACGCGAGAAGATCGGGAAACGATATCTCGATCAGGAAGAGACTAGATGCGCTTATCTGCTCTATTTCCTGCAATCCAATCTTCCCAAGGTTTGGTATGTGTTGAGGGAACTAACACTCAATCCAGCGGGTGAGTTCGATTCAGAGGAATTACGAGTTCTGGACCTTGGCTCGGGCAGTGGTACGGCTGGTTTGGCGGTTTCCTGGTTTGTTTCGCAATTTTGTGGCGGGACTAAGAGACTACAGATCACCGCAATCGATAATTCGGCGCCAGCATTGAGCGACTATAGATGGCTGATACAACGGCTGAACATCCCAATTCAGGAGAGTGGCCGACAACTCGACATTGAGCTGACAACGATAGCTGGCGAGATGGAAAAGCTGCAACTGCCGGCTGACGCTAAATACGATTTGATTTTTCTCAGCAATTCATTAAATGAGCTCTACCACGCATCGTCAGATTCTATTGAGAAGCGCGCACAGTATCTTAATAAAATTATAAAAAACCATCTTGCGGAAAGCGGCGCTTGTGCAATCATCGAACCAGCTCTTCAATCGGTGTCTCGATCATTTCATCAAGTCAGGGATCGATTAGTAGATTCAGGCTGGCACGTTTACAGCCCGTGCGTCTCCGACAGGCACTGCCCAATGCTTTCGCGGGATCGCGATTGGTGCCATCAAACTATCGATTGGCGGCGACCAGCCGTTGTAAAGCAACTGGATGAGTTGATAGGGAACAGAAAAGAAAGATTGAAATTCTCATACGTGGTCTTCAGGAAAGAAGAAATGAGAACGATCGACTGCTCCGAAGTCCCCGGGAAACTGTATCGCGCGGTCGGCGATCTTCAGTCTGAAAAAGGCAAAGATATGATCTACCTTTGCGGTTCGGAAGGACCTTTGCCGCACACCTTGCTCAAAAGAGATCGAACTGAGAATAACCGATCTTTTCTGGAAATCAGTCGCGGTGACATTGTTGAAATAAGAACTGGGGACGACGGAGATCACGAGCGAATCAAACCGGAAGATTCAATCAATTTAAAGACGCCAGATTGATTTTGCAGGTCCTTATCAGGTTTTTTATCTCTTCGCTTTGCAGGCTTTCAGGAATGGTGTCCGTATAGCTTTCCAGATCTTTCAATGCGCCGAAAGCATCGCCTTCTTCGATTCTCAAAATGGCCCGGTCGTACCGTGTCCGAGGGTCTTCGGTATCCAGGACCATCAGCATTCCATGCAGGATCAGCAGCTTGTCATTGAGCTTCGCGTTTGCATAGATCGACTTCAGGTTATTAATGATTCTAATGAGAATTTCGGTCGGGGATGAAGGGCGAAGATAATCCATCTGAAAGGGAACTCGGCCGTCGTACAAAGTCTCAACGATCTGAGCGCAATCTGCAGAATCAAGGATGCGTCCATTGTGGAAGGGATCAATATAAAAGTTGGCCGCGGCTTGTTCTCCTTCGTTAATACAGCCCACGATGAAGTGACCGGGTAATCCAATTCCCCTAAGACTGAGGCCGATTCGTCTAGCCAATTCCATATAGACGATAGCAAGCGTAATCGGAATTCCAAGTCGACGGTCGATTACCTCGTTCAGAAAACTATTTCGCGGGTCGTAATACTGTTGAAGATTCCCATTGAAACAATAATCGTTGAATAGCTTGTCGTTGATCGCGTCGATCTTTTCCCGTACGGAAGCACCAGGCGATAACGTGCCGAAGATTTCATCCGCACGATTCTCAAACCAGTTAAGATATTTTTGCTTGTGAAGCTTTGGGTATTCCAGCAAGGCGATTCCCAGTACCGCCTCGACAAGCGATCCATCAGAATCTATTTTGGCAACAGCCTCTTCGAACGCATCAATGATCGGGGACCGCTCGCCCAATCTCGTTTTCGCTGTTTCAATCATTTCGCTTATTGTATATGATTTCGATGCATTATTGTGAAAACCGGTTGAACACGGACCAATATTTTAGAGGAACAAACGGTGACCGAAAGCCTCAAGTCGAAGCAGGATCGAGCTAAAAAGATAATCAGCAGACTTCACAAAGAGTATCCGACTGCGAAATGTTCGCTCAATTTTAAAACGCCATTTCAACTGTTGATAGCAACGATTCTGTCGGCCCAATGCACCGACGAGCGCGTGAATATCGTAACAGCGGATTTGTTCAGGCAGTACAAAACTCCAAAAGATTTCCTGGAATTGTCGCAGCCGGAGCTTGAGGTATTGATCAGATCAACAGGCTTTTACAGGAACAAAGCAAAATCAGTTCTCGGTACCGCAAAGAAATTGGTCGAGGAATTCAACGGACAGGTTCCGCAAACAATGGATGAGTTACTATCGCTGCCAGGCGTCGCGCGAAAGACCGCAAATGTCGTGATGGGCAACGCGTTCGGGATCGCTTCAGGTGTAGTTGTCGATACTCACGTGCATCGCCTGAGTCAGCGCCTGGGTTTGACAGAGAATGACACTCCACAGAAGATTGAGATGGATTTGCAGGAAGTGATACCGAAAAAAGACTGGATCGATTTTCCGCATTTAATCATTTATCACGGCAGAAAAATTTGTAAGGCGAGAACTCCGCTATGCGCTGAGTGCGTGGTCAACACTCTTTGCCCTTCAAGTACGGTTTAGACTGAATGAAACAATACCTTGATTTGCTGGAACATATAATGAACCAGGGTCTCCAAAAAGGAGACCGAACGGGAACAGGCACCCTGAGCGTGTTTGGTTATCAAATACGGTTTGATCTTGGCCAGGGTTTTCCGTTGCTGACTACAAAAAAGCTTCACCTCAGGTCGATCATATATGAATTGCTCTGGTTCCTGGCCGGAGACACAAATATCAAGTATCTCCACGACAATGGTGTGACAATCTGGGACGAATGGGCTGATGAAAATGGTGAGCTCGGACCGATATACGGTTACCAATGGCGATCATGGCCAGCGCCGGATGGAAGACATATAGATCAGATTTCAAATGTCATTGACCATATTCGCCGAAATCCAGATTCACGAAGACACATTGTAAGCGCGTGGAATGTCGCAGATGTTGACAAGATGAAACTGCCGCCGTGCCACGCGCTGTTTCAGTTTTATGTCGGCGATGGCAAACTGTCTTGTCATCTATATCAGCGAAGCGCAGATGTCTTTTTAGGCGTGCCGTTCAACATTGCGTCGTTTGCACTGCTGACCTTGATGATTGCGCAAGTGTGCGATCTGCAGCCGGGAGACTTCATCCACACCTTCGGAGACGTACATCTTTATTTGAATCATATCGAACAGGCCAAACTCCAACTTACACGCGAGCCGCGATCATTACCTGAAATGAGATTGAACCCGGCAGTGAAATCGATCTTTGATTTTCACTACGAAGATTTTACTTTGGTGAACTACGACCCTCATCCAGGCATTAAGGCCCCTATAGCAGTATGAGAATCTCCATCATCGTCGCAATGTCGATCAACAGAGTGATCGGTTTGAACAACGCTTTGCCCTGGAGATTGTCTGCTGATTTGAAACGATTCAAACAATTAACAATGGGACACTGCCTGATAATGGGCCGGAAGACCTTCGAATCTATCGGCCGTCCACTGCCTGGAAGAACAACGATCGTCGTGACCCGTCAAAGAGGTTTCAAACCTGACGGTGTTCAAATCGCGCATTCGCTGGAAGATGCAATAAACCAAGCTAGTGGTGACGAAGTATTTATCGCAGGCGGCGCGCAAATCTACAATGAATCGATTCAGATGGCGGACAGGTTGTACATGACCATTATCGAAAAGGAATTCGAAGGAGACGCTTTTTTCCCCGAGATAAATTTTTCCGATTGGCGGTTGGAGTCCGAGGAAAAGCACGAACCAGACAGCCAGTTCGAATATTCGTACTCATTTCTGACTTATGATCGAAGTTCAGAGTTCAAGCTTTAGCTTGCTGTTTTAAAAAAGCAGCCTAAAGGCTGTACTCTGAAGTCAGAGCCTGTCGCGCAGCCGCTTCGCCGACCTCAAGCAGTTTATCTGTCGCCCGCTGTCCGGGAATATAACAATAAGCAGGGATAGAAGGCGTAATCAACAAATCGGTATCAGCCATCGCTCGTCGATAATTGGATGGATAAAGACCTGCATGAATGCCATTAATTGGATCCAAATGGCGGTTTCGCAGGAATTGTGTGTACTCCCAAACATCGGAAGATATAACGTAATCCGCTCCCATCGCACGACATATCGAAGCAGGAACGATACAGACCAATCCACCATCCAGCAGGCGGCTTTGTTCACGTTTAACCGGGAACCGAATAATCGGCACTGCGCAGCTGGCGCTGATTGCCGAAGCAAGATCGCCTTCGGTCATTACGACCTGTTTCATTGAGGGAACTTCGGTTGCGACCGCAGCAAAAGGAATCTTCAAGGCTGCGAAGGTCGCTGGCAACTCCGCGCGACAGAATCTCTCTATGTGACGAGCATTGAGAAAGCTCGGCCAGAATACCTTGCGAGCCATTTCAGTTAACTCGTCAGTTGTTTTTCCTGCTGCGATTGCAGCGCCCAGCAAACTACCCACGCTTGTTCCAGCGACAACCGACGGATAGATGCCTGCTTCATTCAGCACCTTCAGGGCACCGACATGGGCAAGGCCGCGGACGGCGCCGCCGCTGAGCGCCAGTCCCACTTTCAAGGACCGAAGATCAGAAAGGCTCACAGGCATTAACTGACTCCGTCTTTATTGCTAATTCTCGGTTTCAT
The DNA here is from genome assembly GCA_035652355.1 of Blastocatellia bacterium. Taxonomy (GTDB): domain Bacteria; phylum Acidobacteriota; class Blastocatellia; order DASRDY01; family DASRDY01; genus DASRDY01. The sequence goes on along the minus strand of DASRDY010000012.1, from coordinate 11,458 downwards.
CCAGGTCCACAACTTCGCGGGCTTCTTCAATTGTGAAAAGTCGATCAAAAGTTTCTTCGCTGATTGGCAGATCGATCATTGAAATAGAAAGTTCGTAACTTAAATAACGTGTCTTCACCTGACTTACGAAATCACTTACGCCCTCACCGAATCCACCTTGATTCAGCCTTATCACTACGCGATAACTTCCGCTCTCACCCTGGTTGGTCAGCCTCAAATATTCGGGCTTCCAGGTAACTATATAAACGCTTTCGTAAGTCATAACTTTTATGAGTGATCACGCTCATCCAACTGAGACAATGCCCATTGTGCGTGCTCTTGTAACATCGCATCGCTTTCGTCAGCCGCTATTCGTTCAAGTTCAGTTCGCGCCTCATTGTTTTTCTGATTTGCTGCAACAACAATGGCATTGCGAACCAGACCTCTTCGCTTTGCTCTGGATACCGGTGTTCGTTTGAACTTCGCTCGGAATTTCTCATCTGTATCCAGTTCGAGGATTTCGACCAAATCCAGTCGCTCACCGCCGCCGCGCTCTGGCAGGAATTCATCAATCACTGAGGGCGGAGAGAATCGATTGAATGGACAGACTTCCTGACAGATATCGCAGCCGAAAACCCAATCGCCAATTTGCTCTCGTAAGTGGAGAGGGATCCCTTCGCGGTTTTCGATTGTCAGGTAAGCAATACACAGATTTGAATCGATCTTGTATGGCTCGGTGATCGCGTTAGTGGGACAGGCTTCGATACAGCGCGTACAACTGCCGCACGTTCCTCTAACCGGCTGAGTATTACTAAGCTCCAGGTTCGACAGAATTTCCGCAATAAAGAAATAGCTGCCTCCGCGACGCCTTATCAGCATCGTGTTCTTGCCCTGAAACCCGAGACCCGCCCGGCGTGCTGCGGCTCGCTCAAGCAGAGGGACAGCATCGACAAAGACTTTTGCCTGAATGCTCTTGCCTAGTTTTTCTTCCAGCAACTGAACCAGCAGCTTCAATCGTTCTTTAACGACGTTATGATAATCTTCACCCCAGGCGTATCTGGCAACACGGCCTCCGCTTTTTGTTTGTGGCTCAGATGATGAATAACCGATTGCCAGCGTGATTATGCTGCGAGCACCTTCAAAAAGGTCGGCCGGGTGATATTGAAGCTCCGGGTTTCGCGCCATATACGCCATACCGGCGTGATAACCTTTTTCCAGCCAATCGCGAAACCTTTCGCCATCGATGGTCAGAGCATCGACCGAAGTGGTTGCTACGGCGTCGAATCCAAGTTGAAGGGCAGTCTCTTTGATCAGTTCAAGCATTGCACTTACATTTATCTCAGTTTAGTCTGATATTATAGCCGAGAATCAGAAACAATCATTCGGCTGGCGCGGCATTCGAGATGACTTGTAAGAAATGCAAAGTCAAAATGATTGAGGAGAAACGGAGCTTTCACAAGCACCGTAAGTGGATTTGTCCGAAGTGCAGCAAAGCGAGAATGCAGACTCAGCGGGCAAAACCAGCTCGTGGTGCCGCGGAATAAACGGAGGAATTATCAATGTCTCAGGCAGCAAGCCAGGTTCAGAATTTTATTGCCGAATTAGATGCCAGCAATCAAGTTGCCCTTGATCGCCTGGGGAAAGCCAGTACGGCTGGCGAGGCTAGTGAAGATTTGACAGTTCCAAAATTGCTTCAGCTTGCGCTCAAAAATGAATTAGAGGCGACTGACATCGCGGCGTATTGGATGATCGATACAGCGGAGCTTGACGTCAGGTTAGCGCTGGCGCGGCAAGTTGGCGACGAGGCCAAACATTATCGACTGATAGAAGTTCGATTGCGGGCAATGGGTATTAACACCGATACGATCAATCCCCTAGCAAACGGATATAGTCCGCTTTTCTCTTATCTGAAGGGTTTGACGACGACAGTTGAACGCATCGCAGCCGGTCAATTCACTCGCGAATCAATTGCCATCATCAGAAACAGATTGTTCGCTGATTATTGCGAATCGCGCGGCGATGTGGAAACTGCGGCTTTGTATAAAGAAATTATTCAACCCGACGAAGAGCATCATCACAATCTGGGTCGAAAGCTTTTGTTGAAATACGCGACAACGGCTGAAACTCAGGAACTGGCACGCAATGCCGCAGCGCGAACGCTTCAATTGGCAGAAGAGATACAGGAGATGGTGAGACTGAAGGCCGGCATATCGCGCGCGCCGGGATGTTAATTGTAGGGGCAGGGCTCGTCCCTGCCCGGATTGCCGCAAGGCTATTAAAAGTTGCGATACCGACCGATTTCATCGTGCTTCGCACGATCCGGGCAGGGACGAGCCCTCCCCCTACATCATTGCAATGGCTAACGAATTCAAACGAGCAATTCTCGTCATTGATTGGGGCACATCTCGTATTCGGGGCCTCCTGTACGACATTCGAGGTCAACGAGTCGATTCAATTTCAGTTGAAGACCAAACTCATTTACACGTTATCGAAGACGGCGGAGCAGAGATCGACGCCGAAATGACCTTTGCAACGACCCTCAAAATTCTCGACGAAATTCATAATCGATGTCAGGAGCAAAATTGGCGAATCGAAGCAATCGCCAACTGCAGCCTTTGTCCGACGTTGGTAGGTTTAGATGCCGACGGCAAGCCAGTGACGCCAGTATACACGTGGGCGGATGTCAGAGCTGCCAAAGCAGCCGCTGAACTACGAAAAACTCAAAACGATGACGATGTCTATCAGCGAACTGGTTGTGTCCTGCACGCCTCTTACCTTCCGGCAAAATTGCGTTGGTTGAGCACAACCGATCCGGGGCTATTTTCGAAGGTGAAGTATTGGTGCAGTCTTGGCGATTTCCTGATGCTCCTGTTTTTAGACAGAAGAATTTGCAGTTTATCTGTGGCGTCCTGGAGCGGAATGTTTAATCGTCGCACAATGGATTGGGACGAAGGATTGTTGCGAACAGTAGGCGTTTCAAAGAACCAATTGTCTGCAATCGACCAGAATGGTGATCCGGTTTTCGGGTTAAATGATAACCTGAAAAATCGCTGGCCTGAATTTGCCAATACACCGTGGTTTCCTCCTATCGGGGATGGCATCGCGAACAACATCGGGACTGGGTGCCTTGGACCGGATAACGTTGCAGTAATGATTGCGACCAGCGGTGCGTTTCGAATTATTTTAGACTGCAACCTCGATCACATTCCAGCGGGACTGTGGGCTTATTGTATAGACAGAAATCGCTGGCTTTTGGGAGGCGCGCTCAGCAATGGCGGAAACGCAATAGATTGGTTACTGCGAACGTTTCAGATCGAGTTAACTCAGGAAAATGTCCGGCGGTTACAATCGCGTTCTCCGGGATCGCACGGTCTTTGTGTTCTTCCGTTTCTGGCCGGCGAACGCAACCCTTTTTGGTCTGATAATGCAAGAGGTGCAGTGGTCGGATTGACTGCTGCAGCGAGTGCGATCGATATTTTCCAGGCCTGGATTGAGGCGATAGCTTATCAATATGTTCCGATCTATCAGTCCTTGCAGCCTTACCTGCCATCGGACCATAAGATTGTTGCTTCAGGCGGAGCGGTCACTCATTACCCGTTTTTGGCGCAGATTATGGCCGATGTTTTAGGAAGACCGGTCAGCGTCTCAGACGACGAGGAAGTTACCAGCAGAGGGCTCGCTTTATACACTTTGCAAAAGCTTCGATTGGTATCTGATATCGCTTCTTTAATACCGAAACCGAAAATCGAATACTCGCCTCGACCAGACTATCACCTCGCCCATAAGGAAGGCTTTCACCGGTACATCACCTTGTATAACAAGCTGATCGGAAATCCCTGAACATATATCAATACGCCATCGTAGAGAAAGATCAGGTCTGCTGGTACAATCATTCTTAATCATAATCGATGCACTAAAATGAAGTTCAATATTGTGAAAATAGTGAGGAAGAGTAGATGCGCCTTTTCGTTCTTTCAATAATGACGACGGTAGTCGTTGGCCTGTCGCTTGGCTTTGTATTGGCGAAGGCTTCGGCTCAGACCGGTAAAAAAGACAACGCAATCCACGGATTTGACACAAGCAGTTTGGACAAGACTGCAAATGCCTGTCACGACTTCTATCAGTTTGCTGATGGCGGCTGGCTTAAGAAGACCGAAATACCTGCCGCATATCCTGAGTGGGGCAGATTCGATGAATTGCAGGACAAGAATCGCGAGGTCCTGCACAAAATCCTTGATGATGCGTCGCTCAACAAAACAGCGACAAAGGGAAGCGCCGAGCAGAAGATCGGCGATTATTATGGCAGCTGCATGGATACGGGCAAAATAGAGGCCGAAGGTATCAAGCCCATCGAACCGGAGCTGCAACGTATCGAAGCCATTAAAGACGAGCGCGGAATTCAGGATGAACAGGCTCATCTTCAAAGCCTTGGCGTCAGCGTCCTGTTTGATTTTCAAGCCGGTCAGGATTTCAAAGACAGCACAAAGGTAATCGGTCAGATTTCGCAGGGCGGATTGGGACTGCCGGACCGCGATTACTATACAAAGACAGATGATCGCTCCAAACAGATTCGCGATGAATATGTCAAACACGTAGCGAAGATGTTCGAGCTGCTGGGTGATTCGCCGGACAAAGCCGCTGCCGAAGCAAAGACCGTTATGTCGATTGAGACAAAACTAGCCGAAGCTTCGATGACAATTGTCGAACAGCGCGATCCGAATGCCGTTTATCATAAATTCACTCTTGCCCAGCTAAAGGAACTTACTCCCAATTATTCCTGGCCAGAGTATTTTCAACAGATCGGTGAATCGAACATCGGCGACGTTAATGTCGGTCAGCCTGATTTTCTGAAACAGGTGAACAAGATGTTGGCGGATGTTCCTGTCACCGATTGGAAGACTTATTTCCGCTGGCACCTGGTCAACAGAGCCGCGAACGCTCTTCCTGAGAAGTTTGTCGAAGAGAATTTTAACTTTAATGGTCGCGTTCTGACAGGAACGAAAGAAAACCTGGAACGATGGAAGCGATGCGTCGGCAGCACCGATGCTCATCTCGGAGAAGCGCTCGGCAAGGTTTACGTCGAGAACACGTTCACTCCCGAAGCGAAAAAGCACGCGCTGGAAATGATAAACAACCTTATCTCAGTGCTGCGAGATGACCTGTCAAGTCTGAGCTGGATGAGCCCGGCCACTCGCAAATTTGCGATTGCAAAGCTGGATGCATATACGAAAAAGATAGGTTATCCCGACCGATGGATTGACTACTCAACACTGAACGTCGACCGGCAATCATTCGCCGGGAATGTCCTGAGGTCGAGCCAGTTTGAGTTCAAGCGCGATATGAGCAAAATCGGAAAGCCGGTTGATCGTCTTGAATGGGGAATGACACCGCCGACGGTGAACGCCTATTACAATCCGTTGATGAACGAAATAGTATTTCCTGCCGGAATTCTGCAGCCTCCTTTCTACGATCCAAAGGCAGATGATGCCATCAACTATGGTGGAATGGGCGCCGTAATCGGGCACGAGATGACACATGGCTTCGACGATCAGGGAGCGCAGTTCGACGCCGAGGGCAACCTGAAAGACTGGTGGACACCGGAAGACAAAAAGAATTTTGACACGCGAGCAGAATGCGTCGAAAAACAATTTGATTCTTTCGTTGTCAACGGCAACCTGCATATGAAAGGAAAGCAGGTTGTGGGCGAAAGCATCGCCGATCTTGGCGGACTAAAGGTAGCCTATCTTGCTCTTGAAAAATCATTGCAAGGCAAACCTCGACCGCAAAATATCGACGGGTTTACGCCAGAGCAGCGTTTCTTCCTTGGATGGGCACAAGTTTGGGCAACAAATATGCGGCCTGAGTTTATGGAAGAGTTGGTAAACACTGATCCTCACCCGATTGCCAGGTTCCGCGTTAACGGACCATTGTCGAATCTGCCGGAATTCGCAAAGGCATACTCGTGCAAGGCCGGCGATGATATGGTTCGGCCGCCGGATAAACTCTGTCAGATTTGGTAGAGAGTTTTCGTTTTTCAGTTTATAGTTTTCGGTTCAAGATCATCGCTGCGGCGATGTCTTGTAACCGAAAACTGCGAACTGGACTTTAGGAGAATCTTATTTAATGACGCCTGAAGAGTTGGAAGAGATACTCTCTATCCTGAATGCAACGCCGGAGCAAATCAAAGAAATAACAAAAGATTTAGGCCGGGATTGCTTAACCTGGAAAGCCTCGCCGAAACACTTCTCAATTCTTGAGAACGTCTGCCATCTCCGCGATATAGAACGCGAAGGTTACACTGTCAGGATCGAACGAATCGTGGCAGAAGAAACCCCGGTGTTGCCCGATATCAACGGACCTCAGCTTGCATTAGAACGAAAGTACAACGAAGAAAACCTCGAGCCAGCGCTTGCCTCATTTGTCGACGCCAGGTCAAAGACCATTGCTTTAATCAAAGAATTATCCGAAGACCAGTTCAGCCGGATCGGCACTTTCGAAGATCAGGGCGATATGACTCTTGCGGGTATGCTCGCGGTGATGTGCGAACACGATCAGGAACATCTGAGAGATATCAAAGAAGCCAGAGACGGTTTTTACAGATCCCGCTAAATGAAAAGCGTTCTGATAACAGGTTCGTCAACCGGCATTGGTGAAGACTGCGCTCTTCACCTGGACAACCTTGGTTACAGAGTCTTCGCTGGTGTAAGAAAAACAGCAGATGGCGAAAACCTCAGGAAGAGATCATCGGACCGACTCATTCCTTTATTCATCGACGTCAAAGATTCCAAATCGATTGCGGCTGCGGCAAGAGCCGTCCACGATTTGACAGGTGAAGCCGGTCTTGATGGTTTAGTTAATAACGCAGGTATAGTGGTAGCCGGACCGCTGGAATTCGTTCCGCTTGATGCTCTGCGGGATCAATATGAAGTGAACATCATCGGACAGATTGCGGTAACTCAGGCATTCCTGCCGCTCTTAAGGAAAGCGCAAGGTCGCATCATCAACATCGGCTCTATCGGAGGACTGGTCGCAAAACCATTCGTCGGCTGTTATGGATCATCGAAAGCCGCTTTGGAAGGATTGACAGACACGCTGCGAATGGAACTGAACCAGTGGGGGCTGCAGGTCTCAATAATTGAACCGGGCGGAATTAAAACGGCTATATGGGAAAAATCAAGAGATTCAGCCTTGAACCTTTTGCAGCGGATGCCAAAAGAAGCTGAGCAGCTCTATGGACAGGGCATCACCGCAATGCGAGCCATCGCAGAGAAAATGGCTGACGGTGGAGTGCCCGTCGAAGAGGTCACAAGGGCAGTGGTCCACGCCTTAACCAGTGCCAAACCAAAAACCCGCTATGTAGTCGGAAGACAGGCAAAACTGCAATTGATCTTGTCAAAGGTGCTGTCAAATCGAATGATGGACCGGTTGATTCTGAAGAAATTAGGTCTGCCTGTTAAATGACGATGTGATCAATTCTGAAACATCACTGGTCAATTTCCGGTCGCTCTCATTCCGCAATGCCTGAATCGGTGCTCGTAAAATCACCACAGTTCCAATCATAAGCCTCTAAAATGCTACTCTTTTGCTGGATTATTCGAAGTTAGTGGCGTTGTACTTGCTCTCGACACATTCGGTCGAATTTTAATTTGCCAATGGAGAGATTTGATTATGCCACGAGGGGATAAGAGCAAATACACTGATAAACAGAAGCGTCAGGCAGAGCATATTGAGGAAGGGTATGAAGACCGCGGAGTGCCGGAAGAAGAAGCTGAACGACGAGCCTGGGCAACCGTAAACAAGACTCATCACGGCGGCGAAAAGCCGGGTGGCGGCGGTTACGGCAAGCCCGAGAATCACGAGCCGGAGCGCAAAGGCGGCAGAATCGGCGGCAAGCGATAAACAAATTTCGGCGCGAGCAAAATACCACCCGCATTTTACGTTGAACTGACGGGCGCATGATACATGATAGTAGCTTTGCGCGCCTGAAAACAGGCACGGCGCAGAGAAGGAGGCTCGCGATATCGAAGAAACGTTTCCAATGAAAGAAAAGAAAGACAGCCAAATAGACTCAGAAATCAAGAAAGCTATATCACCTTCAAAGGCGTTCGGTCAGAAAGAACTTACCGGCAACGTAACGATCAAAATAGCAAGCCACGACGTGTCGCTGACCCATCTGGAAAAGCCTTATTTCCCCGATGACGGCATCACGAAAGGCGACCTGCTGAAGTATTATTTTGATATTTCAAAATACATCGTTCCTTATTTAAAAGACCGACCGTTGATATTGAAACGATTCCCGAATGGCATCACAAAACCATTTTTCTTCCAGCACGATCTGGAAGATCATGCGGATTTTGTTCGGACCGTTGCCATCGATATGGAGGTCGGCCATACGGTCAACTATGCCCTTTGCGACGATGCGGCCGCGCTTCTGTATTTAGCCAATCTAGGTACGATTTCACAGAATCCATGGCTTAGCCGCGTGGGTAATTTGAACAAACCTGATTTGGTGGTATGGGATCTGGATCCTTCGGGCGACGATTTCAGCGTCGTATGCGAAACGGCATTAGCGGTGAAAAATGCTCTGGATGAGATTGGACTGAAGAGCTATCCGAAAACGTCTGGCGCATCCGGTATTCATATCTATGTGCCGATTAAGCCTGACTATGAGTTCGACGTAATTGCCGAATTTGCTCAGAATGTCGCCGAAGTTATTGCGAATAAGAATCCCGGAATTGCGACGCGCGAACGAGCACCTAACAAACGAAAAGGTCGCGTCTATGTAGATCACTTACAAAACGCTCGCGGTAAATCCGTAGCTGCTGCGTATTCAGTTAGAGAAAAGCCGGGAGCAACAGTTTCTGCGCCGCTAGATTGGGCCGAAATGCAGAAAAAGAGAATAAAGATAGGTGATTTCACCATTAAAAATATGATCAGAAGAATCGAGTCAAAGGGTGATCTCTTTAAAGACGTTTTGCGAACAAAACAAAAGCTAGAGGGCGCTATTGAAGCTGTTAAGCGAATAATTACGAGATAGTTTTTTATGTCAACCGCACAAGCAGAGCGAACGCTGGAAGTATTGGCAAAGCACATCATCGTGTGCACGAAATGTCCGCTTCACGAATCGCGTATTAATGCTGTCCCCGGCGATGGTAAATCAAGCGCCAGAGTTATGCTGATAGGCGAAGCACCTGGTCGACAAGAAGATGAGCAAGGACATCCATTTGTCGGCGCCGCGGGAAAATTTCTCGACCAGGTTCTTGAAGGAACAAAACTGGATCGCAAGGATCTGTTCATCACAAATACTGTTAAATGTCGGCCGCCTAAAAACCGAGCACCGAAAGGCCCCGAGATCGAAATCTGCACATCGGATTATCTGTTCAATCAGATTGAAGCGATTGATCCAAAGCTGATAATGCTGCTCGGTGGTATTGCTTTGAAAGCCGTGCTCGGTCTAAAGACCGTGACGGAGGCTCGCGGAAAAGTCATCAAAAAAGACGGACGAAAATACATTGTTGCTTATCATCCCGCAGCAGGTTTCTACAACCGGGGACTAAGTGAAAAAATAAAGGAAGATTTCGACCTCCTCAGAAGAGAGATACAGAAGCTATAAAGGCTCGGGACGAAGGATGTTCTTCAGTTTTTGGCGAATAAAAAGTGGCGCGGACATTCAGTATGCGCAGGCGACGACAAATACCTGGAGACGGGAGCTTGCGCTCTCGCCCATTTTCGTTTTATTCATTTTTGGACAGTCGTTTTGGGCAGAGATGAAACTACTAGCGCCGATTTGAGGAGACCGAAGAAATCGGCAGTCGAGCGGTTCCGACGCGGGGCGTCGGCTGGTCCGATAATCTCCTGAAATCAAATATTGGTGATCGCTGGCCGCTGCCAGGCATCAAGCCCGGATTCAAAACATCGATTTTCACCAATGCTCCCACCGGAATCAGGTTTCCAGTCGGATCGTTGATTTCGATCCGGTTAGTGGTCCCGTTTTCATCGCGATTGGCCGCAAGGAACGTGACCGTGTTGATCTGCACTCCATTTATTTCGACGATAGCTCGGAAAGTCGCAAATCCGGCCCCGTCAATCCGGATTGTTCGTCCAGAGCCCGTTCCGGCCAGAACCGAAACATTTGTAATTGCAAGAGCAGGACCGGCAGCATCGGACGGAGCGCTCTCGACAATCCTGTTTGACGTCAAGTAAAGAGCAGTCACGCGGTAGAACGGTATACCGAGCCCGGTCGTCGGAGCTTGAGCCAGCGCCTGAGATAAATCGTTAACTGTAAATTGATTTGCGGGAACATTCGCTATAAGAGTGACGCCCGCAGTTGGAGGATTTACAGAGAAGTATCAGGGAATTGCTGGCGGCAGTTAGAACAAACCTTCATTACAGGCCTCGCTCAATTTCGCCCTTATTACATGGTACATAGCGAACTAATTATAACTCCGAACGCAGATTTATTGACGGCTGGTGTTTAATCAAGTTGCAAAAGCATTATTTCACATGTTAAGTCTTAACACGAGCATATTCTCTTAATTTCAATTTTCGAAATCCGTCCGATTATGGAATCAAATGCGACTGGCGACGATAGATATAGGCTCAAACTCTTTGCACATGCTTGTTGTTGATGTGGACAGTGCCGGCCATTTCAAAGTTCTCGGCACTGAAAAAGAGATGGTTCGCCTGGGTGCGGGGAGCCTGAAAACACATCATCTTTCCGAAGAAACAATTAAACGCACGATTCAAACCTTGGTTCGTTATCGCGACTTCGCCAATGCACAGCACGCGTCGCATCTGATAGCGACCGCGACCAGCGCCGTGCGTGAGTCTGACAATCGCGATGAGTTTATCGAACGCGTAAAGCAGGCGACCGGAATCAGGGTGGAACTTCTGTCGTCAACCGAAGAAGCTCGATTGATCGCGCTGGCCGTAAATCACATTTTCCAGCTTCGCAACGAGGTGGCTTTGATCGTCGATATAGGCGGTGGGTCAACTGAATTCGCGATCACCCGGCAGGGTGAGCCACTATTGTTGAGATCGAATAAATTAGGAGCCGTGCGATTGACGGACGGTTTCATCAACCACGATCCTCCTTCGAAATCAGAAATCCAGAAACTGAGAAAGCATATTCGAGATCAGATGGTTCACACGGCTCGCGAAGTCAAGAACATCGGTTTTCAACGCGCTGTCGGGACGTCGGGAACAATTATGGCGTTGGCTGCAATGGCGACTCGACAGTACCAGCGCGCCGATACAGGCAGGTTAACTTTGCGCGCGCTTAAACGCTTGAACGTGGATTTGATCTCGGCCAATCTTCGGCAACGCCGATTGATGCTGACCGACAATCCCCAGCGAGCCGACATTATCATTGCTGGTGGTTTACTGCTTGAAGAGATTATGTCCGCCTGTCGAATTGACGAGCTGGAAAGTTGCGATTGGGCGTTGCGCGAAGGAGTGCTCTTGAATTTCCTCGAGACCC
>DASRDY010000011.1:0-5504 GCA_035652355.1 Blastocatellia bacterium | reverse complement strand
GTCAGCGGTTTCGCCAGTTCCTGCAGCCATCCGTTGTTGGCGAACCGTCCGTCATAGATCGTGGGATCGGCTTTGAAAACTATCTCTATCTGGCCCTGCGAATTCTGCGCAGGAGATGGAACGGGCTGTGAAGTCCAGCTGCCACTGAGAGCGACAGTCTTTGGCTGCGCCGCAGTATTCGGAATGATCCCGTCGTTGAGCGCCTTTCGCCAAGAGTCCTCGAAATCGCCTGTCATCTGCGTCTTCCAATAGTTTCTGACAATGTCGTAGCCGGTCATTTCAGGGGTATTGGAAAATCCAGCCAGTAACTCGTGAGCCGACTTGCCGCGGTAGAGCGGTGCAATCAGCGGCTGGACTATCGAAGTTGTTCCGTCGTAACTGCGGGCGTCGCTCCAGCTTTCCAGGTAATGAGCCTCAGGAATGTGCCAATCACAGTAGGCGGAAGTTTCGTCGTTATAAAGGCTCAGGTGAACTCGGAACGGCTCTTTGTTTCCGTTTCCTGATCCAAGATTGTCAAGAGCGGCCTGGAAGCCAAGATCAGCAGGAGCGTTGTAGGCCGGATTTCCGCCGATAATAATCAGCATATCGACAGCGTGATTGTTCATGTCATTTACCAGCTCTCTCAACGACGCCATCTGATCGACAGGTTGCACCTCGATTGACTCTGTATAAAAGACCGTGCTGCCAACATTACCCAAAGCCTGGTTGAAGGCGTGGGCCATTGCGTGAACAACAGGCGGCTGATCGTCGCCGGCAATGATTATGCTCTTGCCGCGATGCGCCTGAAGATCGCGCGCCAGCGCGGCAGTCCACTCCACATTGTTCACATACGGCGCTGCCAGTGATTGACCGACGTTTACTCCCAGCCCCAGCGCCAATTGCCTGGTAAACGCTTCGATGTCACTTGCGCGAACCGGTAACCGATGGTCAGCTTTTGCACCGGTGCCGGTCGGCGTGCTTTCTACGACATAGAGGCGGCTCATCTCCGGCTTATCAATAGTGGGACGCCGACGTGAGGCAAAGTCGCGGGCATAACGAACGCTGCCAGCACCGCAGGCAAGAAAATCTGAATCGAGCGACAAAACCACGTCCGCATTGTCGAACCGGTAGATGGTGTTAACGTCCTGACCAAACGCCAGCTTTGCTCCGTTCCTGACGGAATCGCGGCCTACTGGCTCGTACTGATGCCATTTCGCCTGCGGATAATCGTTGAGAATCGATTTCAACTGACTGGCAAGCGTGGGTGACGTTACGGTCTCAGTCAAAATACGCAACCCCGCGCCTTTGTTCGCTTTCTTGTCAGCAAGGCGTTGCTGGAGTTCTCCGAGGAAAGTAGCGTACGGTTTTATAACTCCGAGCTTCGTCAATGTCTGCGACCGGTCAGGATCGTAAAGCGTCAATATCGACGCCTGCGCGAAAACATCCGTCGCGCCCATATTCGCGGGATGATCGGGATTGCCTTCGATTTTAGTTGGTCGGCCTTCGTGGCTCTCGACCAAGAGCCCCTGCGCGATTCCGCTTACTGAAAAAGCAGTTGCAAAAAAGAGCGGCTTCCCGGGTATCAACCCTTCCGGCTGACGCACATAAGGATAAATGTATTCAGTGGGCTGGCGCGTACAGGCAGTCAATCCGGCGAATGCCAGCGAAGCAGCCATCAGTTTCAAAAAGCCCCGGCGACCAACGGGATCGTTGAATTCCGAAGCCTGCTCGGGAAATTCGCGATGAACGAAATGCTCGAACTCTTCCGTTTCCGAAAGCTCTTCAAGAGATCGCCAGAATTTTTTGCCGCTGAGCTGTCCGATCCGGGTTCGCCCCGGTTTTTCGATCAGCGATCTTAGCGCTTCAGCCGCATCGCTCTTGGTTTTCTTTTCAGGCAGTCCCTGCAAGGTTACCAGCTGCCTGATCTTCTCTATCGTCTTGCTCATTCCTCAGGACTCAGTCCTTTCCTTTTGTCCAAATCCCAAATCGACGACTCGTTTACCTGTGACACGTAAAACAACCCGTTATTTCACCGGCCCCGCGGACTTTATAATCGTTCTTGAGCTTATTTCCCAAATCAATCTGATTTGCCGGTGGCTCCCACTTCATATTGAAGACCTGATCGCGAGGTCGGATGTATTTTTCGGGATTGCGATGACATTCCAGACACCATTCCATCTGGAGCGATGCGTACTGATAGGTCAGCGGCATCTGGTCGACCGGCCCGTGACAGGTCGAGCAGCCCACGCCTTTGGCAACGTGTATATCGTGCCTGAAGTAAACAAAATCAGGCAGATCGTGAACGCGAGTCCATCGAATCGGAACACCAGTTCGATAGCTTTCGCGAACCGGCGACAGATACTCGTTGTCCACAAAGAGCTGCGAATGGCAGTTCATACAGGTCTTTGTCGGGGGAATTCCAGCAAAGGCGGAATTCTCGACCGACGTATGGCAGTAACGACAATCGATTCCATCGTCCGTTACATGGTGCTTATGGCTGAACTGAACGGGTTGCTGCCGCGCCATATTGGCCCGTGTAATGTAAGGAGATCTTTGAACTTCGGCGGCTACCCAGGTGAGTCCGGCGATAATAAAGATCGCTCCGAAAATACTGACTCTGGAGATCGTATTGGTACTGCGATGGAATATCTGCGTCATCGGTGCCTCTAATCAAAACTCCACAAACAACAGGCAGGCATCTGCTATTTTGCAGTCCCTATAATACAAATCATGGTTATTGGAATATCTGTAGGCTTAACTTTTGGAGAGAGAGCACAGCAAACCAAGTCGAAAATCATTCGAACAAATCCTCTTCTATGCCCGATCGAACTGGTTCCGGGCGCATCAAGCATACAAATGTCCCCAAGCCTGACGGGCCGGCCGGATCATAGTTTTCCTCGATGCAAAAAGCAACGGCTAAACGACGATCTCGTTATCAAACTTACAAGAGCCGTTCGAGTCTTTCGCAACCTATCATTAAACCATTAAAGAATAACTGCTTAAGAGAACCGTCTACTGCTGATTCGAACAGACGGAACCCTGCTCCCTCTTTAACGCGTTAAGCTCAAGTTTGCCTAGTGTCCGAATATAATTCCGGGGAACGCGACTCGAATTAAATCCTCAATTACATCGAGGGGATCCATTTATAAAATTTAAACAAAGAACAATTGAATCGCACCCAAATTGGAAGAGACCTTGTTTTAGGGTGAGGGCATTATTATCAGTCTTGCTAAAAATAGTCAACAATCATTCGAAAGCGATTCCAAAGTTTTATCCAATCGCAGTGTTTCACGGTCTGTTAACGACCGTTTGAAATTCGCTTAACGTATTTTTTTGCGGACATTGCGGCCACCGTTCCGTCGGACACGGCATTCGTTATCTGTCCGGCGAATTGCGCTCGGACATCTCCGGCGGCGAACAGTCCGGGTATCGAAGTTTCCATTTGTTCGTTCGTAAAAAGGTAGCCACGGGGGTCGTGAGCGGCATGATCGGTCACCAGCGAGGAGTTCGGCCGGAACCCTATAGAGATGAACAAACCGCTCGCAGACAACTCCTTCACAGCTCCCGTTAGGAGCGTCCGGACTTTTAAGGCCGTCATTTCATCCGTGCCGTTAACCTCATCAACTACTGTGTTTAATAGAATTTCAATTTTGGGATTGTTAAGGACTCTGTCCTGAAGAATCTGTTGCGCCCGGAAATTGTCGCGGCGATGGATCAGATAGACCTTTGAGGCAAATCGGGTGAGAAAATTAGCTTCCTCGACAGCGCTGTCTCCACCGCCCACAACGGCGACAATCTGATCCTGGAAAAAAGCACCGTCGCAAACCGCGCAATAAGAGACTCCGCGACCGGCGAATTCCTCTTCACCCGGAATTCCAAGCTTAACCGCGCTGCCGCCCGCGCTCAATATCACGGTCCTTCCCAGGTGGTGACCTTCGCTTGTTTCTACTTCAAACAAATCATCATTTCGTCTAATCGCAGTCGCGCGTTCTGTCAGAATCTGTGCGCCGTATTTCCTGGCGTGCGATTCCATCTTTTGTGCAAGCTCAAATCCCGCGATCCGTTCGAAACCTGGATAGTCCTCTATCATTTCTGTGTTTAGCAGCTGTCCGCCGGGAAGTCCCTGTTCGATTACCGCGGTCTTGAGCATGGCTCTTCCGGCAAAGATTGCCGCAGAAAGACCGGCGGGACCGCCGCCAAGAATAATCACATCAAAGGTTTCAATCTCGCCTGTCATTAGATCACCTCGCAAAAAGGTCGAGCTGAATCATACTCCAAATGTCTATTTTCCGTTGTTTCCTGTTTCACGTTATCTGGGTTAGTATTGTTACCTTTGCGTGTAAAGTTATAATGCATTGTGGAGAGTGTATTCGAAATGAGCGACGATAAAATCAATAAAGTAACAATCATTGGCTCGGGACCGGCTGGTTACACGGCGGCTATTTACGCAGCAAGAGCCAATCTTTCCCCAGTAATGTATGCAGGTGAGCCAAGCGTGTCACAACTGCCGGGAGGCCAGTTGATGTTCACGACCGAAGTCGAGAATTTCCCCGGATTTCCCGAAGGCGTCACAGGACCGGAATTGATGGAGCGCATGCGCAAACAGGCAGAGCGCTTTGGAACGAAAATCATCGAAAAGGACGTGATTGAAGTTAACTTCCCGCAGAACGGACCGTTTCGACTAAGAGTGGGAGATGAATGGGTGACTTCGCGAACCGTGATTATAGCAACCGGAGCGGCAGCAAACTGGCTAAACCTTCCGGAAGAAGAGCGATTCCGCAACCGAGGAATCTCTGCCTGCGCGGTTTGTGACGGACTGTTTTTCAAAGGTCAGGACGTGATGGTTGTAGGCGGCGGCGATACTGCGTTGGAAGAAGCTATGGTTCTGGCTCACCACGCAAATAAAGTAAGTGTAGTCCATCGCCGTGATACTCTTCGCGCAAGCAAGATCATGCAGGAACGAGCGATGGCTAATCCGAAGATCGATTTCCGCTGGAACAGCACGTTGCTCGGTTATGAAGGTAAAGACTCTCTTGAAGCGGTTCGTATAAAGAACGTTGTTACAAACGAGGAGAAGATCGAACCGATCGGGGGTGTATTTATGGGAATCGGTCATACGCCGAATACGGTATTTCTGAGGGGAGTGGTCGAACTGGATGAACGCGGTTATGTCATCGTTCGCGATCATGTTTACACAAATATCAACGGCGTCTTTGCCGCCGGCGACGTGCACGATCAGGAATTTCGGCAGGCCATAACGGCGGCCGGTTTTGGCTGCATGGCCGCGCTCAAGGCCGAGCGCTGGCTGGAAATGAATCCACTAAAATAATAATCACGATGCAGTCCGCCCAACTAGGGGTAACGCTTTTTTATATCTGTATCAATTTTGATTCGGATCGATGGTGATCGTGACTTCAACATCCTGGCCCTGTACGACGGTAACAATCCGGCTGGAGGTTTTTACTTTATTCCGTAGAAGCACACCGTCAGGCGAAGTCATGGGGAAAGGCACGAATATGGCCGTA
>DASRDY010000010.1:0-20480 GCA_035652355.1 Blastocatellia bacterium | reverse complement strand
ATCACGAAACAACCGATGGTGAGCACGGACGAATTGAGATACGCCGTTATTACAGCAGCAGCGATTTGAGTTGGTTTGCGGATAAGGATAAGTGGGCAGGACTGCAATCGATAGCTATGGTGGAGTCTGAAAGAGAGGTCTCAGGCGGAGAAAAGACCGTAGAACGCCGTTATTACATCAGCAGTTTGGAGTCTGATGCCTTTAAGATTGGCAGGGTGATTCGCCAGCACTGGGGCGTGGAAAACTCATTACACTGGGTTCTGGACGTGACCTTCAGAGAAGACCACAGTCGAATTCGCAAAGACAACGCGCCAGAAAACATGACCATTCTCAGACGTTTAGCTCTGACTCTACTAAAGCAGGAAAAGACCTGTAAGAGAGGGATCAGAGCCAAACGTCTCAAGGCCAGTTGGCTCGACAGTTATCTTATAAAAGTCCTAACAACTTAAGATGCGTTTGCCCTGGACAAACTATTTCAAAGTCGGCTGGACGGCGGATGGTTACCGGGACGCGCTGATACCGCTCCGCTTCATGACGAATTCAACCACGTACTTTTTCAGCTTATCTCGGTTCGTTTTTCGATATTCCGGATAATCCTGGGCGATACCGCGATCAGCCCGGGCCAGCAGAATGTATGCCTCAAGAACGCCTGCGTCATCCATCTTGATCAAATTTGCTAGAGAGGGATCCAGCTTGTCCGATTCCCTTACCTTCTTATCAATGGTCTTGATTGCCATTCGCAGGGAATCGGCCTCTTCTTTAAGACTGTGACGATACGTTTTTTCGTTTGGGTACTCTTCGGCAAACCGCTTGGTCGCCCAGGTGGTACGGGCAATACCGTACGTTATCCAGGCCGACGATCCATCATCCTTCCTGTTCATCAGATCCGGATCAAGAGTTATTGTCGTATTTCCGTCGCCTTTCTGATCAACCGAGGTCGGGATTTTCACCACCGGGTGCGACAGGGTAATATCGTGATTTTTTGCATATCCCACAAAAGCGCTGGCAGCCAACTGGTTGTACGGCTCTGAAATATAGGCCTCGATATATTTGTCACGCGCTTCAATTGGTTTACCCTGCTTCATCAGCGCGTCGGCCCAATAACGATAGGCAGTCTCGCGGTTAGGATTGATTGCGATCGCCTTTGCGAACCATTCGCCAGCCATATCCAATTTACCGTCAGACTTGTAATAAGAATCCCCAATGTACAGAGCAGCTTCGTATAAATTCGGATCAGAGCTCAACGCCATCTTGTAAAGCTGGATGGCCGTTTCCATATCGCCTTTTACAAAGCTGATCTCCGCATCCTGCATTGCTTTGTTGGCTGCTTTGTTTTCGGAATATTTCGGCGCGCCGGGCACACCTCCGGACAAACCAGCAAGAGCCAGGGCGCTCAGCCGGCTGTTATCGCCAAGGTCCTTAGCCTTTAACAGAATCGTTCGGGCGCGATTTGATATCTCTTCGCGCTTCGCATCATCAAGAGTGACGGAGCTTATGCTATAGAGACAGAAACCCAGCGCCGCCAGCACATCCCGATCCTGGTCATTCTGTTTCACCAGCTGTTCAAAGATAGCGGCCGCATCGTTCATTTTGTTCTGTTTAAAAAGGTCAAAGGCTTGTTGTCGTTTCTGATCGTAATCTGAGCCGGTTTGCGCAATCGCGGCACGGTCCAGTCCGCATAGCATTAAGGCGGTAACTATTAGTAGTATAGATAACCCGTATCTGAGTTTTGGTGATTTGCTCATAGGATATCCTTTAGGGACGGAATATTTCCAGCGCTACAGAAAGCAGACGAACGTTGATGGCAATATCCTAATCCAGATTAGATATTATTGAAATAGAGGTAGTGGATAATCCTGGAAATGGCTATTTCACTATCGAATAGCAATAAGCGTCGGATGGTTCGGCGCTAAAAGCCGGATGCATCACCCGACGACGTAAAATTCCTTCCCTTTGCATACCGACCTTTTCCATAACGCGAGCAGAGCCAGTGTTTTCCACATTACAAATAGCCCATACACGATATATCTCAGGTTGACCGAGCGCCCAATCGACGACAGCCTTACTGGCTTCGGACGTGTAACCGTTCCGCCAGTATTCGCGCGCCAGGACGTAACCGAAGTCAGCGATATAGCCGTTAATTCGCAGCTCTATCATTCCGAGAAGCTGGTTATCTGCTTTGCGAATTATGATCCAGGGGTAAGCGCTTCCATCAACCCAGCTATTGATACATCGCCGCATAAAATCGCGGGTTTCATCGATGCTTTTATGCGGCTTCCAGATCAAATACTGCGTGACAACCGGATCCTGAGCATATTTGACAAAAATCTGCTCCGCATCCTCGATCACGGGTTTGCGAAGGCGCAGCCGGTCGGTTTCGAAAGTTTCGGGAACATTCATATTTTCTGACTTCTTTCGAGTTTTTCCTCAATTATAGTTTTCCGGGTACGGACACGCGATACCCCGGTTCAAATAAAAAATCCGCCGCCGCAATGTTGAAGCCAGGACCCGAAGATCCACGACATCCCACTTAAACCCTTTAAACAGAGGGATTAAAATTATGGCACGAGTCAATACCCGCTATGACCTTCGTATTTGCCATTTGGTCGCCCACAGGAAAGAAAACTTCTGTGGATGTTGTCACTTACAGCGAATACAGCGAAAAATTGTGGTTGAAAGCTTAGCCACATAGAAAGCTACGTCTAAATATGTAAGGCAGGGAAGAAGACTTTCCAGTTGGTTACGAAACAGAAGGATTTATCGACCGCTGGAATTTGGCCAACTGGCGTCACACCTGTCACAGCAAGACAAGTGGTTTGATTAGTTAGAGTTACGCTGTGACACCTGAGCGTCACACAGAAGTTTCGTGAGCCAACTGATGTCACAGCCAGGGTATGATCAGGATCACCGAAACCTCCTTGTTGTGCGACGTCAGCTGCGAACGGACTACTTTGACCACCGGAAGCAGAGCCGAAATGGCTTATCCGTTTTGTTCTTTACAGTTGACGCCCCCTATGGTAACTTTTTGAGTTCATTAGCGTGCGCCAGTTGCATTCTATGCGGCTTCACTTTTTGCCGATGCGCGCTATTGAAATTATTCACACTGAATAAATTACACGGTTCGAAGCGTTGTTAAAGCGGAGGATTTAAGAGCTGTGGCTCTAGCAAAAGAAACGAAGACTGGAATTATTGGTGATTATAAGTTGCACGATGGCGACACAGGCTCGCCGGAAGTGCAGGTCGCGCTGCTTTCACGCCGGATTTCCGACCTGACGGAGCATTTTAAGACTCACGCAAAGGATAACCATTCGCGAAGAGGATTGCTGAAATTAGTTAGTCAGCGTCGCCGGCTTTTGGACTATCTCAAAGGGCGCGACGCGGCCCGCTATCACGAATTGATCGGTAAGCTCGGTTTACGAAAATAGTGTCCGGTACGAACCATTTGGCGGACCACCGGTCCGGCTCGCGCGAGTCCTTTTTAGAATTCAAATGGTTTGGATTGAGTGCTTGCGGTACAGTTCCGCACCCGACGAGTAAACTAGGCTCGACCGGGCAGCGAGGCCAAGACAAAATTTCTGGGATAGATCGAATAAGCCACGGCGACGCAGCGAATGTTGCGACGGTCGCCGTGGCTTTTACTTTTGTGGACGTAATCGGCGGTGCAGATCATTGATTGTGATTGGACGGATGGCATTGTTAAGCCACCCAGGCAGGCTCTTCACAGTTAATAGATCCACGCACTCCCGCAGTTGTTTGAGAGGAGAATAAATAAATGTATTTGAAAGAGACTATCAGTCTCGGCGGACGTGAATTAACGCTGGAGACTGGAAAGGTCGCGAAACAGGCCGATGGCTCTGTTATTATGCGTTACGGCGACACCGTCATATTGGTAGCCGCTGTTGGTGATAAGAAGGAGCGTGAAGGACAGGATTTTTTCCCGCTTACCGTTGAATATCGCGAACATAATTACGCAGCCGGACGAATTCCCGGCAACTATTTCCGTCGTGAAGGCAGACCCACAGAAAAGGAAGTGCTCACCAGCCGTCTTATTGATCGGCCACTTCGCCCGTTGTTTGAAGAAGGTTACCAGAATGAAACTCAGGTTGTAGCGACTGTTATCTCCGCCGATCCCGATATCGACCCGGACGTGATTGCAATCACCGGATCGTCTGCCGCTCTTTATCTTTCGGACATCCCGTTTTCAAACCCAATCGCCGGAGTGCGCGTAGGCTTGATCGATGGCCGATATGTTGTCAACCCGACGTATGAAGAGACCCGCGATTCACGAATGAATCTCATCGTAGCTGGCAGCGAAGAAGCCATCGTGATGGTTGAGGCAGGCGCGGACGAAGTTTCCGAAGAAGTTTTTGTTGAAGCCTTGATGTTCGGTCACAACGAGATCAAAAAGTTATGCCGATGGCAAAAAGAGATCTTCACGAAAATGAGCATCACTAAACGCGATGTCAATAAAAAGACTTTCGACGAAGCGATGGTCAGCGAGATCGAAAGCAAATTCCAGGAAGATCTGCGCGAAGCACTGAATGTTTCCAACAAAGGCAAGTTGGAAAGCTATGCCGCGGTTGATGACCTGAAGAAAAAGGCAATCGAGCTTTATCCCGAAGAAGATGAAGCGAAACGCAAAGACGCGGCCGCTATTTTCGGTCAAATGAAAGAGAAGGTTTTCCGCGACGATATCCTGAACAAGCGGCGTCGCCCGGATGGCCGTCGCTTCTCAGAGATTCGTCCCATCTCGATTGAGGTCGGCTGGCTGCCGCGTGTTCACGGCTCGGCATTGTTCACACGCGGAGAGACGCAGGCGATGGTCTCCTGCACGCTGGGCACAAGCGAAGACATCCAATTCATGGACAGCCTGGAAAAAGGCGAAATCAAGCGAAGGTTCATGCTGGATTACAACTTCCCGCCGTATTCAGTCGGTGAAGTGAAACGCATGGGATCTCCCGGACGGCGCGAGATTGGTCACGGAGCGCTGGCTCGCCGCGCGTTGGCAGCGGTTGCGCCCGATGAAACCGAATTCCCATATATTCTGCGAATCGTGTCTGACATCACCGAATCGAACGGTTCGTCATCAATGGCCTCGATATGCGGTGGCTCGCTGGCTATGTTTGACGCTGGCGTTCCGTGCAAAGCGGCAGTCGCCGGCGTTGCGATGGGATTGGTCAAAGAAGGCAACAAGTACGCCGTTCTCACCGACATCGCAGGGGCAGAAGATCATTATGGCGATATGGATTTCAAGGTGGCGGGAACTCGCAACGGCGTAACTGCGCTGCAGATGGACATCAAGATCACCGGCATCAACGCGCAGATTCTGGCGGAAGCTTTGCAGCAGGCGAAGCAAGGCAGAATGTTCCTGCTGGATAAGATGGAAGAGGTGATTAACGCGCCGCGTGAAGAGATAAACGAGTACGCTCCGCGCATCCTGACGATCAATATTCCTACCGAAAAGATCCGCGAAGTGATTGGGCCCGGAGGCAAGATGATTCGCAGCATCGTTGAAAAGACCGGCGCCAAAATCGACATTGAAGATTCCGGCCGTATCAACATAGCTTCGGCAAACCTGGAAGCTGCAAACGCCGCGATTCAGATGATTGAAGATTTAACAGCCGAAGCGGAGCTCGGCAAGACCTACCTTGGCAAAATCGTCAAGTTCCTGGACTTTGGCGCGATTGTCGAGATTATGCCTGGAGTCGATGGTCTCCTTCACGTTTCAGAAATCGCCGACCATCGGATCAGGGATCCTCGCGATGTATTGCGGGACGGCCAGCAAGTACTGGTCAAGGTAATCAACATCGATCCATCTGGCAAAGTAAAGCTGAGCCGACGCGCTGCTCTCCGTGAAGATAAGTCCGGCACCGGCGGCGGTGATGAAGGAATGATCGAAGGTGGCGGCAATGAGAACGGCGAGCCGAGGGAACGCGAAGAACGTCGCGATCGCGGTCCACGTCGTGAACATCACGGCCCACCGCGCCGACGGTAAGCGATAGTCCGGGTCCCGTCGTTCCAGCGGGACCCAAATTTCTTACTAATCTTCGTCGTGTTCCTGCCCGTCGTAATGCATTACCACACTTTCACCGTCCACGGTAGTTTCCAGATGAACGTCACGGCCCCACAGCTTGTAGACGTACTCAAGCACTTTGCGGGCGTATTTGACATCCAGTTCGATTCCCTCGAAACGATGACGCAGGTAAAGCTCGCGGTTGCGGTTATAATCGCCGTCATAGACTTCTATATAAGGAAAACCGAAATTTGTCATGCCGGCAACAAGTTGATCGCGGACCTTCTCCCAGCGTTTTTCTGTGATCGTCCACTCTTCTTCGTCAACCAGTTCATAGACGAATAGATCAAGCTCTTCGCACAGATCTTCAGTGAGGTAGTTGCGCAGAAAAGAGATATCATTATCCATTTCGCGCACTTCAAATATCTTGGCGCGACCCTCGCCGCCTTTGCGACCGAAAATCTTCTTCTCTTCCTCGGTTGGCGAATCCCATCTTCGTTCGATATCTTCAAAGAGCTTGTAGCCAAGGTAGTAAGGATTCAGGCTGCCTTTGTGCGGTGAGACTACTCCGGAATGCAGTTCGGCGAATTGAACAAACTGATCATCGGTAAGATCCATTTCTCTCATGATTCGAGAATGCCAGTAGCTTGCCCAGCCCTCGTTCATGATCTTGGTCTGCATTTGCGGCAGAAAGTACTCCATTTCGGAATGGATCATCGCCATCACGTCGCGCTGCCAGGGTTCCAATGCCGGAGAATTCTCCATGATAAAGAACATTATGTCTTTCTGGGGTTCTTCCGGCCAGCGTCTTTCTTCGTCTTCCTCTTTTACGACGGGCTTGTTTCGCGCTTTCAACTCCGCTTCGGTTAACAAATCATCATATTTGCCCTGTGTTGAAATCTCTGCCTTCTTTTCGTTTGGATCTTGCTGAGCTTTCCTTTCACGATTTCTATGCACGAAAAGATTGGGATCGATGTGTTCTTCAATAGAAAGAACTGCGTCAAGAAATTCTTCGACTACTTTTCGACCGTATTTGAACTCGTAATCGTAGATCCGATTTGCATGGACAGACGCCTCGTCCAGCATCTGACGGTTTGTTCGAGAGAAATACGCGTTGTTCTTGAAGAAGTCCACATGTCCCAGCACGTGAGCCATGACAAGTTTGTTTTGCAATAGCGAGTTGGTATCGAGCAGAAATCCGTACGAGGGATTCGTATTGACGACAACTTCGTAAATCTTTGACAGACCGAAGTCGTACATCATCTTCATCTTGTGATAGGCCTTGCCGAACGTCCAGTGCGAGTATCTGCCCGGAAGCGCATAGGAGCCGATCTCATACATTATCGTCGCCGGAACAATTTCGAATCGAACCGGAAAAGGATCCAGATGAAATTTATTCGTGGCGATATCCCAAATCTGCTCTAGAGCCTTCTCTAATTCTTTGACCTCTTTATCGAGCATATCTCCTCTTCGAGACTTGTCCGTGTGTCACAAACATTCAACTTGCTACACTTGCGCAGGCAAGATGCCTACGCTACATCAAGCCTCAATTCCTCGTTTTCCGAAGAACTGCTTCAATGCTGGATACACGTCTTCCTTGTCATCAATCCGCACGCCAATAAATCGATCCTGGCTCTTCAACCGATCAGAAAAGATCGAAAGGAGAGCGCCTGACGACCGCCTGTAACTGGTCGCCCCCTCTTCACCAATCTCACCATAGCCGAAAAGGTTGCAGGTTTTTATCATCTCATCCGCGAGCTTTACTGCCTCATCATTATCTGAATAATAATTGTCGCCATCAGAGAAATGGAAAGGATAGATATTCCAATCACGCGGATTGTATCTCTCTTTAATGATGTCAAGCGCCAGCTTATAGGCAGAACTCACAACCGTACCGCCTGATTCGCCCTGCGTAAAGAACTGCTCTTCACTGACCTCTTTGGCCTCAGTGTGATGGCTGATAAATACGATATCGACATTGTCGTATTTTGTCCTGAGGAATCGCACCATCCAGAAATAGAAACTGCGAGCGATGTATTTCTTAAACTCGCCCATTGATCCGGACACGTCCATCATCGCCATCACTACGGCATTAGATTCGTATTGGACAGTTTCCTCCCAAGTCTTGAATCGCAGGTCTTCTTTTTTGACATTACCGAATCTCGCCTCACCACCTTCGCGAGCCTGGCGTTTGATGTTTTCCAGAATCGTGTGACGCTTATCCAGATTGGAAAGAATGCCGCTGCGACGAATTTCAGTGAACCGCGTAGTCTTTGAGGGAATCGCCCGTTTGGCTTTCTCTTCCAGATAGGGCAGGTGCAGATCTTCGAAAACAAGCTTGGCTATCTCGTCGATTTCTACATCGGCTTCGTAATAATCATTCCCGGCCTTGTCACCTGCGCCCGGACCTTTGCCAGGACCCTGCTGTCCATCGCTTTCACGGCCGATAACATCGCCGACTTGGGTTTTGCCGTCGCCCTGACCGACGTGCTTTTTCTTTCGATAGTCGTAGCGAAACTTGTATTCGTCCAGCGAACGGATCGGGACTTTGACGGTGCGCTTGCCGTCGGACAAAATGATTGATTCATTAGAGACAATCGAGCCGAGGTTCTTCTTAATTGCTTCTTTGACTCGCTCTTTATGTCTTTCCTGGTCTATCAGTCCCTTTCGCTGAAGCGACCAGTCATTGCGATTTACGGACATATCATTCCCTTCGAGCAGAAATCCATAAAACCGAATCGGAGACGCGGAGACACGGGAACGCGGAGATTCTCCGTTTCCCCGTGTCTCCGCGTCCCCGCGTCGCTTTCGCTTCGTCCCTGCATTCTCTGTCCCTCAAGCTATAACGCCCGCACCTGCTGGGTCAGCAAGCGCGGGCGTCGCAGTTTATTTTGGAGAGCGGCGCCCTCTTCAACGCGACAACAATGTGCCGACATAGGTCAGCAGCTCGTTAGCGCAAATCGGGCAATAGCCGTGCTCCTTGATCAATCTGTCAACAACGTCGTTGATGCGACGCAACTGGTCGGCATCGGGCGTCTTGCTGGAAGTCGTGATCTTCACCACGTCTTTCAGGTCAGCGAATATCTTCTTCTCGATTGCCTCTTTCAGGCGCTCGTGCGAAGTGTATTCGAACTGCTTGCCTTTACGAGCATAGCTCGAAATACGAATCAGGATCTCCTGACGGAAAGTATTCTTTGCGTTTTCAGAAATTCCGATCTGCTCTTCGATGGACCGCATCAGCTTCTCGTCAGGTTCGTGCTCTTCTTCGGTGATCGGATCTCGCATGCGTTCTTTGTTGCAATAGGCCTCGACATTGTCCAGGTAGTTATTGCAGATGCCGCGAGCCATCTCTTCAAAGCTGTACACGAATGCGCGCTGCACTTCGACTTTGGCCAGCTCGTCATACTCCTTGCGAGCAACTGAAATCAGGTTCAGATATCGATCGCGCTCTTCGTGAGAAATTCCTGAGTGCTGGTCGAACCCTTCCTTGATTGTTCTGAGCGCATCAATCGGGTTGATGCAGGTCATTCCATCTTTGACCAGAGCATTCGACAAACGATTGATTATGTATCGCGGGCTGATGCCGTCCATGCCTTCACGGACCGTCTCTTCGCGAAGCTCGCGAACGTCTTTCGACTTGAACCCTTCGACATCTTCGCCGTCGTAAAGTTTCATCTTCTTGACGATATCGATGCTAGCCTTTTTCGGCGGCTCAAGACGCGTCATCACTGCAAACATGGCCGCGACTTTCAACGTGTTCGGAGCGATGTGGATATTGCGAAGTGCTTCGCTCTCTTTCAGCAACTTATCGTAAATTCGCTCTTCCTGCGTGACGCGAAGATTGTATGGAACTTTGATTACGATAATGCGGTCCTGTAACGCTTCGGACTTCTTGTTGGCGACGAAGGCAGAATATTCGTTCTCGTTTGTATGAGAGAGGATGACTTCATCGGCATATATCATTGCAAAGCGACCGGTCTTGATGTTCTGTTCCTGAGATAGAGTTAGCAACGAATAAAGGAATTTTTCGTCGCACTTCAACATCTCAATGAACTCCATCACGCCGCGATTGGCGATATTCAATTCGCCATCGAAACGGTAAGCGCGTGGATCGCTTTCGACGCCAACTTCACCAATGGTCGACAAGTCTATTGATCCTGTCAGCTCTGTGATGTCCTGAGATTTCGGATCGGACGGAGCGAATGTACCAATACCGATGCGTTCCTTTTCAGACAAGGCGATACGTTCGACAATAACGTCCTCGTGTCGTCCGCCGTAATTATGATCCAGGTTATATCGGCACTTTGGACAGAGATCGCCTTCGATGTATAGTCCGTAATGCTTCTCAACCTCTGCCCGCAATTCCTGCGGTATCAGATGAAGAGGCTCTTCGTGCATCGGGCAGTCCTTGATTGCGTAGATCGCTCCCTGGTCGGTTCGCGAGTAACGCTCGAGCCCTCGTTTCAGCAGCGTCACAATGGTCGACTTGCCGCCTCCAACCGGACCCATCAAAAGCAAGATACGCTTTCGCACCTCCAGGCGCTGAGCTGCGCTCTTGAAATACTGCACAATGTGATCGATCGGCTCTTCGATTCCGAACAGCTCGTCCGAGAAAAACCTGTAACGGGTCACTTCCTCGCGAGTACCCTCGTGAAGCTTCTCTGTCCCCGAAGAGAGAATCATGTCGCAGACGCGCGCGTGAGAGAGTTCGGCGATTTTGGGGTTCTGTACCGCAAGCTCAAAATAGTCACGGAACGTGCCTTCCCAGGCAAGCTTCTCTCGCTCACGTCGGTGTGCCTCGAGGCGTTCTCCGATATTAAATTTATTTTCTTCCATTTGTGCCCCCCATTCCGTTTCGCATGGGTCCGCGTAGTTGAGCCCTCTCAACTAAAACTTGACTGAACAATTATTCCTCGTGACTCGATGACCCTAAAAGCAGGTCATCCGAAAGATGCAACAACTCCAGCCTCGCAGGGGCTGTTTATCATTGGCGTTGTTCAAAAAACGCTTTTCTGCTGGAGAGATGTTTGGAGGTACACCCAAGCAACCGTTTTATCTCATCCCGAAGGCCTTTCTCTGTACCATCGGAGATGAGTGTCGTTTTCGCGATCCCCGCGAACAACAGCACTACTTCACCGGGGGACGAGATTCATCCACAGTATACCACATGACGCAAGATTCAGACCTTAGCCTCACTTTGCCTGCGTACCCATTGTATCGGCTAGAATTACAGATGGGATGAGTTGCCTTTTGACAGAGTCATAACGAGCAATTCCAACCAACGCATTGTCAAAAACAATTCTCACCGGCTGGTCGCTGTTTGCCTCGTGCTCGAGCTCAACCGCTTGCCCGTTTATCAGTCGTTTGGCATCGTCACCTTCAACATCAACACGAGTCATATCAGGCAGCATATCGACAGGTGGTATAAGCACAGAAACCAGATTCCCTTGCTCAAGAACCTCAGCAAGCGAATCAAGCGTCTGCGCATTAAAGAGCGTAAAATACCCCACCGCAGTCCTTCGCAACGCTGTTAGATGAGCGCCGTAGCCAAGAACGAGGCCAATATCATGTGCAAGAGTCCGAACATATGTTCCTGCTGAACACGTTACGTGAAATTCAAACTCGCGAGTTCCGTCATCGTGCACGACTAACCAATCATCCGATTCAAGACGCAACCGGGTAATTTCGATCTCAACAGATTTGCGCTCGATGCTGATGTTTTTGCGAGCAAGTTTGTGTAGCGCAACCCCTTCAACTTTCTTCGCAGAATACATCGGCGGCGTCTGGTGCTGTCTGCCTGAAAAACCGTCCAAAACCTTTTTCAAAGAACAATATTGCAGTTCATCAGATGCTTGAACAGGTGTAATTGGTTTACCGGTGCAATCCTGCGTGTCCGTTGCCCAGCCGACGCGGGCCACTGCATCGTAACTCTTTGAACAACCAACCAAAAATTGCGACAGTCGTGTCGCCTTTCCGACACAAACCAGCAGAACCCCCGTTGCAAACGGGTCAAGCGTGCCTGTATGGCCCACGCGGCGAATTTTCAGCAGTTTTCGTACCCGAGCCACAACATCGTGAGAAGTAAGGCCTGCAGGCTTATCTATAACTAATAATCCATCCATAGAATTCAGAGTTCTGCCCTATTCCAAGTCACCGGCCCGTTCCCTGCGTAGAACCTGTACGCCGGCTCGCCAGCTGTCGTTCACTCCGATGCGCCATACAGGAACGCGTGGGCTGATACTTTTTGCAAGCAGCGGAAAAGTTTTATGAAATCGGAACAGAGGCGCGACCAAATACAGACGAGATGGTTCGTTATTGAGCGCGAGGCCCGGAAAATATCCCCTGCGCGAGAATTCGCCGTTCATTCGATGCCATTCCACGCGCAGCCAATAATCCAATCCCTGGAACGGTAATTCAGGGTCTTCGCTGACTTTTAATTCAATGACAACCAACTGCCCGTTTCTTGTTACGGCAAGCAGATCGACATAACCGCGGTCCTCACCTTTGTAAGCGGGGACCTGTGAATAGACGAACCGATCATCCAGATCGAGATCAAGCGAAGTAATGTCGCGCTGAATCATGGTTGCCAGCCAGTTCTCGCTTTGCAACGTATAGAAAGGGTGTTGTCGGTCTGGAGAATCAACAGTGCGAATCTGTACGATTTCATCAATCAGAGTTTCGAGTTTCGGCCATTTTGATACGGTCAATATCTCTCTGTCTTCGCCCAGGCCGAATTCAATCCTTGACCATTTTCCTGTATGGCAACGGGCGAACTCTAAACCGTGAATCGATAGCGAGTCGTACTCGGATTTCTGTCTGACTTTAATAATATCCGGCGCGAGAGCTATGATCTGGTTTGCGCCAGTATCTCTTGGCGTGGTGGCCTGATCGAACCACGCATAATTGCGGAGAAGGGTCAGCGCCAAATCTCCCTGGTCGAACGGGCGCACTTCCGTCAGATTCTTAATCTCATCATCGTATTCGTAGAGTACAATTTCGGCCCGATAGTTTATTGCCGTAAGCCGTTCGGCAATCAAAGTCGCTTTTTCATTGGGAACAAACAACAAGAGTTTGTTTAAGAGACGGTCACCAAGACCCGCGGAAGCACGGTCAAACCAGACGATACCGGCACCAAGCACCGCATCGACGCAGTCCTGCGTCTCACCAGAATTAACGCCGATGCCGACCACCTTGCGGCCGCGCCATTCGATAATGACACGAGTATAAACGCCTGATAACTGTCGCCAGTCATCTCTGTATGTCGTGGCTCGATCGATGCGCGCGCCGGGAAAAGCCGATTCGATCAAAGCACAGATAGCACCTTGAAACTGGCGTCGTCTTTCTTTGCCAGGGAGTAACGAAATCTCTTCGTCTTTGGCGTCGATTGGTTTGATTTCAAAAATCTCTCGAACCTGACCTAATTGTCGCGCAACTTGCAGACGCAGGCAGGTACTTTTGAGCTGGTATGACATCACGCGCCAGCTTTGCGCAGAATCTTCGTCCCAAAATGCGAAAATCAGTTTTCCGTAAGAGGAAGACAAGTCGAAGCATCCGGCAACCAGAATCCAGTCAGCCTGACCAGGTCGGATCATGCGCCACTGATCACTGCCGAGAAGATAGAGGTTGATCGCGTAAAGAGCAGAGTCGATTTCTTCGCCAGTTACCGGCGTCATATTCTTAGTCTGAATTGCGGCGCTTTTTTTCACTGTGCTACCATTGCCGTTTAATCTCAGTAAGACTTTTAGCACAGAGGTGGTAAGTTGAAAAACGTCTTTATCGCCGGCGCCAATCGAACAGCGATCGGAAAGTTCGGCGGATCGCTTATGGATTGGACTGCGGCGGATATGGGGGTCGCAGTTGCCGCAGAAGCAGTAAAACGTGCGGGACTAACTCCGGATAAAATCAACGAAGTAATTTTTGGCAACGGCCGCCAGGCAGGTGGCGGGCCGAACGTTGCTCGTCAAATCGGATATCGCGCAGGCATCCCCGAAACTGTTCCGGCGTACACAGTGAATCAGGCGTGCGGATCTGGTCTGCGCAGCATTATCCTTGCATATAACGAAATCATTCTCGGAAACAGTCACGTTATCGTCGCTGGCGGCACTGAATCTATGAGCAGAGTGCCATATTACGCAGAAGGCGCGAGATGGGGTGCGCGACTCGGTAATGTTCAACTTACGGACGGAATGTATAAGGATGGTTTTCTCTGCCCGTTGTCCGGACTGGTAATGGGCGAGACCGCGGAAAAGCTCGCGGATCAATACAGGATTAATCGTGAGGAGCAGGATCGATATGCGCTCCGTTCTCAGCAGCGCGCAGAGGCCGCCAGAACCGAAGGTCGTTTCGAAAGTGAGATTACGCCTTTAAAACTCAAAACAAAAAAAGGTGAAATCGAATTCAAAACCGACGAACATATCTTTGCCGGGGCGACAATTGAGAAACTGACAAAATTATCTCCGGTCTTTTCCAAAACGGGAACCGTGACGGCTGGCAACGCGAGCGGGATTACGGATGGCGCGGCGGCTCTGGTTGTAGTTTCCGAAGAAATCGTCAATCGAGAACACGTTACACCACAGGCGAGGATAATTGATTATACTGTCGCCGGCGTCGATCCGTCTATAATGGGTATCGGTCCTGTTCCTGCGGTTAAGCAATTATTGGAACGACAGAAACTATCACTTGATAAAATTGATTTGGTTGAACTCAATGAAGCATTTGCCGCACAGGTACTGGCTTGCGACCGCGAGCTTCATTTCGATCAGGATCGGTTGAATGTGAATGGCGGAGCAATTGCCCTCGGTCATCCGATCGGTTGCACAGGAACTCGGATCGTTGTGACGTTAATTAATGAGCTGCATCGAAGAAATGCGAAACTCGGCCTCGCCACGCTATGTATCAGTGGAGGAATGGGTATAGCAATGCTGATTGAGCGAGTTTGACAATCTCTCTTGGAGGAAAGGAACTCCCCAAACTATGACTGGACGCACAAAAGGAATACTGATCGGCGTCTTTGTGTTGATCGTGCCTGCGGTACTGATGCTGGTGATCAACGTTTATATGCATGTGCTGCATCCGGAATTACTGGCTCGCGGTACGACTGCAACGATCACGGCACGAGATGAGAGTCCCGACCGCCTTGTTTTCCATTTCACGGTTGACGATCCAAAAGCCATCCCGGTGATCAAACGCATGAAAGGTGACGATCTCAGCTACACGGTGACCAGCAAAGAGGATGACTTTAAAGATTGGCAGGGATTGAACGTAGGAAGCCGGTTTTGTATCACCTATACGGATGCTGAGATTCAGAATTTCGTCGCCAAATGCGCGGCGGCAAAGCCGCAGCCTCAATAAGAGAAATCCAGTATGGGCATCATCACAAAAAATACGACATTCAATCGCACGGAATTCATGTTTCTGATGCCGACGCAGATTAAATACGGTCCCGGCAAGGTCGCGTCGCTTGCCACCGATTTGCAGATTGAAGATGACCTCGCAAACAGAAATTCGGTCATGGTTTTCACGGATCGCGCAATCGCTGCGGCCGGGTTGGTTGATCAACTAAAGACAGGTCTTGAAGGCTCGCAATACGAAATCAAAGCTGTCTTTGACGAAATCCCTTCGGATTCCGATGTTGAAGTGGTCGGTCGGGCCGCGGCAATCGCCAATGAAGTGGAAGCCGACCTGTTCGTCGCAATCGGCGGCGGCAGCGTGATGGATACCGCAAAAGCAACATCGGTTCTGGCCGCACACGGTGGCGACATAAAAGATTACGAAGGGATATTTCTGGTTCCCGGTCCATGCATTCCTATAGTCGCTATCCCGACGACCTGCGGCACCGGCAGCGAAGTTTCCGCCGTATTGGTGGTGAAGGACAACACTGAACACCGAAAGGTCAGCCTGGCGTCGCAATATATCTTTCCCCGACTTGCTGTGCTTGATCCGAATATTATCGCAACGTTACCGGCAAAGCTGATTGCATATACAGGGTTCGACGCGTTAACACATGCAATTGAAGCGTACGTTTCGATGGAACAGGAGCCTATCGCCGAAGCTCTTTCTTTGCGAGCCGTAGAGATGATTGCAGACAATCTCGAAACCGCCGTCAATGATCCTTCCCATGAAGACGCCAGAGCAAAATTGCAGATTGCGGCAACGATGGCGGGCATGGCTTTCACTAATGTCGGCGTCGGGGCGGTTCACGCGATAGCGCATTCGATCGGCGCAATCTATGGGATTCACCACGGTTTGAGCAACGCAATCATTTTGCCATACGTGATGGAATATAACCTGGACTCGTGTCCTGAACGTTTCGCTTCATTAGCACGAGCACTGGGAGTATTCGACAAAAATAAATCTGATGAGGAACTTGGTCGAGCGGCTATAGATCGGGTCCAAGACCTTAAGAGAGCTGTCAACATTCCAAAAACATTCGCCGGACTTATCGAATCAATAAACGAGAGCGGAATCGACACTTTAACCGAAATGTCCATGAACGACCTTTCGCTTCCCTTCAATCCGCGTAACACCGAAGCCGAAGAGATGAAACAGCTAATAACAACCGTCATCGGTGTGAAATGAGCGACGGCAGGAAATTTTTTCACCACAGAGGACGCAGAGGACACAGAGTTTTTAAGATTGTTTTCCTCTGTGCTCTCTGCGTCCTCTGTGGTTCATTCCTTACTTTGTAAAACATTCGGTAATTATTGGGATGAGCTTTGCGAATGCTTTTCCGCGGTGACTGACAGCAGCTTTTTCCTCTTTGGTCAGCTCAGCGAATGTTTTATTTAGTGCCGGATAAAAGAAAACGGGATCGTATCCAAAACCGCCTTCTCCTCGTGGAGAATCGAGAATTACTCCTTCGGCAGAACCACTTCGCGTTTGGCGAATGCCATCTCCGACTGTCGCCGCCACACAAACGAATCGAGCCGTTCGTTTTTCTGTCGGAACGTCTTTCAGTTCTTCGAGAAGTTTGCGGTATCGATCCTTATCGTTTGAGGCAGGTCCGCCATATCGAGCGGAATAAACACCGGGTCTGCCATCCAAAGCGTCAACGCACAAACCTGAATCATCGGCGACTGTCAACAATCCTGTTTTTTCGTGGTAGTAATCTGCTTTTAGCAAAGCGTTAGCCTCGAACGTACTGCCGGTCTCTTCCGGTTCTTCGATGCCAGGGAACGAGGACAAACCGATGATTTCAACCGGAAGGTCTTTGAGCATGTCGCGGATCTCAGCGACTTTTCCAGGATTGCCTGTTGCTATCAGTATCTTTCTTTCTGTTGATTCCTTCATTAATCGTTACCCGGATTTCCTGCTAAGTTTTCTTCGTGTTATGATGACGCTCGTATAATAATTATTCAATCGATCTCTTATCAGTTGGAATGGCTCGCGTTCAATTCACTTCTACAACGCTGTCTCTTCGTTACCAGCCGCTTTTTGTCATTGCGGTTGCGTTCGTCATCGGAGTCGCGGGCGGTCATTGGCTTAGCATGGCAATCAGGCCACTGATCATCGGAACAGGAATTATCACCCTGATCGCGATCATTTTGTTCTTCTGTAAGACCCAGACATATCCGCTGATCCTGGTGGGCATTCTTTTGGCGGCCACAACTTTAACAAGAATAGAGGTGATGTCTGTAGCGCCTGATCGGATGCGAGCGCAAATCGAAAATGGCGCACTCAAAGCAGGTGAACCGGCCGAGCTCATAGGGACACTGATCGCGCCGCCGGAGAAAGCTCCCGACAAGATTTATCTCAACATATCAGTTGAAAAAATTTCGCAACTGAATAAAGAACACCCGGCAAGCGGCATTGCTCGTGTTAGTTTATTTCTTAATGAAGATGAACTCCGGGAAGAATTCGAAGCGCTCCATCTTGATTACGGGACACGAGTTCGCGCCCTGACGATCATCGACCGAGCACAACAGTATCGCAATCCCGGCGTAGCCGATTTCGACGAATACCTGATCCAGCAGGGCTATGATTTAGCCGCAAATCTGAAGAGCCCACTTCTAATCGAAAAGATAGGCGACGGCGCTCGCAATCCTTTTCTCGCTCGACTCTACAGCTATCGCCAGCGTGGTTTAGCTGCGATTGATGCTAATTTCGATCGTCAAAGTGCTGGCATTCTGCGAGCAGTTCTGTTCGGTGATCGACATTACCTGAGCGCCGACACTCAGGAGCGATTCAAAGTCGCTGGAACATTTCACATCCTGGTGATCGCGGGCTTACACATTGCTTTCGTTGCTATTGTGCTTTCATGGCTACTCGGATTTTTAAGTGAATCCCGCTGGTTGCGTCTATTTGTCATTGCGCCCTTTCTATGGACGTATGTTGTGATGATCGGTGGGCAGCCGCCTGCGATGCGGGCTACTCTGGTTGTCACCATTGCATTAGCCGCAGACGCGTTGTTTCGCGCCAGGTTCGGCATCAACACCGTCGCCGCATCTGCATTGATATTGCTGGCGTTGAAACCGTCAGATCTCTTTACGGGAAGCTTTCAACTGACATTTCTAACGGTTATTTTAATCGGACTTCTCGCAGTTCCATTGATTGACAGACTGCAAGCAATTGGCGAGTGGCGTCCTCGAACAGACAGTCCATACCCGCCGCGCTGCAACTCACTTGTTCGCTGGATCTCCGAAGTCGCATTCTGGAAGCAACGCGATCACGCGAAATTTATCCAGGGTTCTCCCGTTCAATATCGATTGGATAAAGCGCGAATGGCGATCTTAATGGACAAGTTGCGGATTCAATGGATTGTCAGATGGATACTATCAGCAATGATTATTTCAACAACCATCCAGCTTGGCCTTGTTCCGATAATGGCAATCTATTTCAATCGCGTGGCGTTAATTGGAATCCTGCTTAATATACCAGTTGCTCTTTTCATGATCGCATTTCTTATCTGCTGCGGCGGATTTCTTCTGACAAAGTCTCTGATTCCGAGCCTGGCTATGAAGGCTCTCGCTTGCGTTCAAGCAGCTCGATTTATTCTTTCAGAAAGCATTACGCCCTTTGCAAACCTGAATTGGGCCAGTTTTCGCGTACCTCATTACATCGGCAATTGGGCCTTCCTTTATATCCTGTACTTCGTTCCGATAATATATGCGATCCTGCTGCTGCATAGGTGGAATCCGCTTGCCCTGCCTAAACCTAAGAAAGCAGTTCGAGCTGGCGGAGTCGCAATTCCCACGTTTGTTGGCCGGCCGTTGTTATACGGAACCCATCTCGGCTTTGCCGCAATAGCGATTGCGATGTTCACAGTCGCTACAGTCAGACCCATTTCAAAGGTCGATCCTGGTAAGCTGTCGGTTTCATTCCTTGATGTCGGTCAGGGCGATTCCATCTTTATTCGTTTTCCGCAAGGGAAAACGATGCTGGTCGATGCAGGCGGCCGCATCACATTTGTTCGCGACACCGAAGGCGACGAACCGTTTGCGGAAAGCTCGTTTTCAATCGGTGAATCAATCGTATCGCGTTATCTGTGGTCGCAGGGGATAACGCACATCGATTACATTGTCGCCACGCACGGCGATTCGGATCATATCGAAGGCTTTACTGACGTAATAAAGAATTTCCCAATCGGTCAGGCATATACTGGCGTTATTCCGAGTAAAGATCCGGAGTTCGATACTTTCAAACATGGATTAGACCAGCACTCCGTTCCGTTGCATGTAATGACAGTTGGCGATCAACTGACGGTTGATGGCGTCCAGATCGAGGCGCTTAGCCCTCCGAAGTATTCGACCGCTCCTATTCAATCCGCAAATAACGATTCGCTGGTGCTGCGTCTGACTTACGGCGAGCGCCGGATATTACTAACCGGAGACGTTGAGCGCGACGGCGAAAACGGAATGCTGAAGCTCGGCGATAAACTAAAGGCCGATGTTCTGAAAGTGCCGCACCACGGCAGTCGTACTTCATCGACCGAATCGTTCCTCCAGGCTGTTCATCCAACCTACGCGGTAATATCTGTTGGCGAATACAGTCGCTTCGGCCATCCTAATTCCGACGTAGTCGAGCGTTACCTTCGCGACGGTATTCATCTTTATCAAACGGGACGCAATGGGACCGTCACGGTAACTACCGACGGGCACTTGCTGAACATCAGTACATACGTTCCGAGCGACGAAATCAAAACCGTTCCGATTCAGCAATAGATTGCGCTGTTCCTTTGCCTCTTATATATTCCGCGGCTATGAACGACGATATTCGAAAACTGTTCCCGATAACTGAGCGATACACCTACCTGGATCACGCCTCCGTTGCGCCTGTTTCGACAGACGTAATCGACGGAATGAACTGGTTCTTGCGCGACGTTCAGTCAGGCGGTCCCGTTAACTTCCCACAATGGATGAAGCGAATGCACGAAGTTAAGGAGATGGTGGGCAGGCTTATCAACGGCAGAGCTGCACAAATCGCTTTTGTCGCCAGCACATCCGAAGGCGTCTCAATCATAGCAAACGGA
>DASRDY010000009.1:0-2201 GCA_035652355.1 Blastocatellia bacterium | reverse complement strand
CTTACAAACGGCATCGCGGTAAGCGGTGGCTATGACCATTCAACTGCTCTCCTTGCCAATGGTCGTGTTGTCGCCTGTGGCGGAAATTGGGCGAATCAAATTGACAGTTCCGGCAACCAGTATTCGACATTCGTTCCAGTTGCAGGGCTGAGCAACATTGTTACCACCGTTTCGGGTTTGTTTCACAATTTGTCACTCGACGCAAACGGCAATCTTTACGTTTGGGGAAATCATGGACTGTCCATAAATTCCGCGCCCACTTTAATAGCAGGCGTTTCAAATGTTACCGCCATAGCCGCCGGAAGTGACAATTCAATCATTTCGACGCGAGACGGAAAACTTTACACATTTGGTGACACTCTCGCGCCGATAGACCTTTATACCAATTATTCGACTGATGGCAGTGGTATGCCTGATTGGTGGGAGATTCAGTATTTCGGACACATCGGCGTCAATCCAACGAATGATGCTGACGGCGACGGTTGGAACAATTTGTATGAATATCAGCACGGCATGAATCCAACAAATTTCAATACGCCGCCGACGCCAACCGTGGCTTCGGTGACACAAAATACAAATAATTTTAATATCACAATCACATGGAACGCAGCGACCGTTCAACCGTTGCATTATATTATTGAGCGCAGCGATTACAGCGCGGACACATTCAGCTATGGCTCATTGCAAGACGTTGGCGAAGTTGATGGCGACGTGACGACGTTTGAAGATGATGGAACTGTGCCGGGTGATGATGCAAATTCAATTTATGAAGTTCAAGCTGTGTATCCGGGCGGCTCGTCACCGTTAAGCGACGAGGCTTACGTCGGCGGTTCAGCACCAGCCGCGCTAAACTATAATTTGCCGGTGACAGCATCATTGACCCGCAACAGCACAGGCCGGTGGCAGTTGATGTTCTCCGGTAACATTCCCGATTCGGTGCAGTTCATCCGCATATACTGTGCAACAAGTTCCATTGACGGTTATTATGGTTATGATTTTTTAGGAATTTCTTCGAGCGAAGATATTTCATTAAGCAGCATTACCAACGGCATTTATCAATTTTCCGACTATGAAACCGCGAACCTTCTCGGTGACGGCATCTTTGTTGCAGGAATAGCGAGCAATGCGCCGCCGGGAACAGCGACGTTCGCCGGTATCATCGCAAGTGACGCGCCTTATTTCGTGGACGGACGGCGGCAGATGAAACAGAACTTAAATTTTCTGCTTCAAGCTGCGTCGTTGGATAGGACTTGGGGCAATATGGAAACTGTGCCAAACGGCTTTTATTTCCTCAACCAGCTTGGATATTATGATGGAAACGCGTCGCGCTACAATCAAAGCGACCGAACATTTGAGGAATTCAGTTTTATTGATTGGCAAATCGGCATGGATAACTTGTGGCCGTTCGACGCAAATTACGATTTGCACAATTGGGCAGTGGACACGACAAGGACAAATAATTACCCGATTGGGTTTGATGGCCTGAATTACACTGTGGACTTTGGCAATCCAAATCCGGCATCAGCGCAGTTAAATTCAGACCCGCAATGGATTATTCAGCCGGGCTTTCGAGACGATGGAAATACCAACTATATATCCGCTGTTAATTGGGGTGTGTTTCTTCAAAACACAAATAAGATGGCGACACTTACAAGTGGGCTGAACAATCTTTACGGATTGCCATACCAAAGCGGCTGCGCCATTGATTGGGCAGGTTGGAGTTGTAATGGCCATTATCAATTTTTCTATGCTGGCAGCAGTGTGACAGCGCCATCAGGTTATACCATCGGCGATTACAACGGGTCTTTGGGTTATGCCAGCCAGACACCGGCGGCATCATTGCAATTGGTAAATTATTATTTTGCGCCAATAATGAATCCCTACAATAACTCGATGGACATTGGCTCTGGTGGAATTTACACGGGAATAAACGGCGTATGGCAATCAATAGGTGGAAGGCCGAGCCAGCCATATTCATTTCCGTTGCAGACTGATTTCAATGTTACGAATCAAACGCCAGCCATGTTCGCCTCGGTGGGGCAATCAATCATCATCGGCGCGTGGGCAAAGTATTCGATTCAAAACGGTGACCCGAACAAATTTGCCTACCTCGGCCAGTATTTTAGAACAAATGCTTTCAAAGTGGATAATAACGGCAACGTCACTTCCACAAATACTGGCGTTGTTTCGCCCTACGGTGA
>DASRDY010000008.1:0-5716 GCA_035652355.1 Blastocatellia bacterium | reverse complement strand
TGAGTGCGGCGAGTTGTCGCAGCTTTGGCCGACTGGTCGACTCAAATTTAGCACGGACATCTCGCCTGTGGCTTCACGCCAAATGCGCAGGCTGGAAGCCTACGCTACATATTCCTCAGGAACAAAAGACGGCGCTCGCTGTCTAATCTGACGGCGCTTACTTCGGTGTGGAGCAGCGTCATGAAAAATAGCGATGTCGATCCAGGGTGTATTACCTGCTTTCTATCCGCATTTGTTTTCATGCTCGGGTTTCGGGCGTCAATGCTTTATCTGTGGAGAGTCACGCCGTGCGGTGGTACCTGGACTGAAAACTGTATTGATTACTATAATTTGTACGAGCGCGTCGTTTTTTATCTTCAAACGATACTCGCGATTTTGTGGGCGATTGCTTCTGTATGGCTAACCTTAAAAAAGATGCGCAATGTCGGTAAACCGCGACTGCGGTTGTTGCGGCACCTGCAATATGGTCCGATTGCGACGCTGGTTTTGATGATGACCATAGTGTTCTGCTGTGACATGGCGTTGATCGAATACTCGCGATGGAAGATTGTTCGCTATATCCACAGCAACGAGTCACCATTAAACAGTCCTTCATTCGACCTCTATAACGACTATAGAGGCTGGTGCGGAAACGGGTATGTCGCACGTTTTTACGGATTGTATGGAGATGTGCCAGTGCCGGAATTTAACAGCAAAGATCCGTCGGTTCGAGCACGAGCGTTGAGAGCAGCGGCGGGTGTTTGCGATTGGTCGGACCGTTCCGATGATGGACCATTTATCGACCTGCTCAATCGCGGCCGGCAGGATTCGGATCCATTAGTCCGTCGAATCGCCGAACATTACTGGGCGGAGATGCATCGCCTAACTCCGCCCGGCGACTGAACAACGAACTAACCATTAGCGAGATTCGGTCGAGTTGACCGCTCGCGATCTATCAACGATCGCTTTCTCGCCAGGCCCCAGCGATAACCGCCAAGCTCTCCCGTACCGCGGATAACCCGGTGACAGGGAATGACGACCGCTACGACGTTGCTGGCGCATGCACGAGCGACTGCTCTTGCTCCCTTTGGTTGGCCGATAGCCGATGCCACTTCGCTATACGACTGTACGTCGCCGTACGGAATCGATTGCAGATAATTCCAGACTCGCATCTGAAACGCCGTCGCGCGAATATCAAGCGGCAGATCCAGATGAGGCTGAACCCCCTTTAAATGCGCCAGCAACGCATCGATCCATTTCTGAAAATCAGGGTGATAGGGTGTTGACATCGGCTGAAGATCGGCCGACGGGTATTCTTTTTCCAGCATCGATAACAAGTCTTCGGCCGTCTCGCCGAACTGAACAAAGCACAAGCCCCGATCCGTCGCTCCGATCATCATCAATCCCAGTGGCGACTGAACACTGACATAGCTGATCGCAACTTCGCGGCCGCCTTCGCGATATTGTTTTGGCGTCATCCCAAGGCGCGTGTCTGCCCGTTCATAAACACGGCTGGACGATCCGTAACCGGCATCGTAGACGGCTTCGGTGACTCCTCTTGAGTTTCGCAGACTTCCTTTGAGCCGTTTCAATCGCGAGGCTTCCATATACTGTTTAGGGGTAAGACCGACGATTGCCTTGAAGCTGCGCTGAAAATGAAACTGGCTGAGACCGGTTATCCTTGCCAGATCGCCGAGGTTCACCGGGTCTTCGCTGTGCTCTTCGATGTAACGGCAAGCTTCGCGAATGCGCTCGGCATTCGGATGGGTTCCCACGGTTGTCAGCGGCCGGCAGCGAAGACAAGGACGCAGTCCGTCGCGCTGAGCTTCAGCCGGTGTCTTGTAAAACCTGACATTCTTTCGCAGTGGCAGCCGAGCCGCGCACGAAGGCTTGCAGAAAACCCCGGTGGTCATCACGCCAAAGAAGAACTCGCCATCATGACCGGCATCGCGCTTTTGAACTGCTTCCCAACATTGTTCCGTATTTAACATATTAGTCTCCTAAATTATATCCTTTCGCAAAACGTTTGCGACTGCATCGATGGTGCGGCGGACGTCTTCTTCAGTCGTTCGCCAATTGCAGACGCTGACGCGCATTGCGCGCCGGCCGCGCCAGGTTGTGCCGCCGAAAAAGGCTTCGCCGGTGGCAACGATTGCCGCGATCACTTTATCGGTGCGGCGGTCGTGATCCTCTTCGGTAGCGTTTGGACTTGAATCGAGAAACCGAACCAGTCCTTGATTGATTATTGGTCGCCACAACACTTCAACGCTCGGCAGTTTGCCTATGCCGTCGAC
The DNA here is from genome assembly GCA_035652355.1 of Blastocatellia bacterium. Classification (GTDB taxonomy): domain Bacteria; phylum Acidobacteriota; class Blastocatellia; order DASRDY01; family DASRDY01; genus DASRDY01. Next base: position 3,443 of record DASRDY010000008.1, on the reverse strand, counting down.
CAGCGAGAGAGCATGTTGACAGCTACGTTCGATCAACTCTGCGACTCCGCTTCGACCGAGCTGCCGCAGCGCCGCGTAAGACGAAAACCCACGAGATCTTCGCGACCATTCAGGATTCCAGTCGAACGGATCGCGAGCCTCTTCGCCGTGAACCAGATAAGACGCGCGATATGACATCGCTGCCTTGTGCGCCTCGGCGTCGGCAATAAATGCATAGCCGGAATCGAATGGAACGTTCAGCCATTTATGACCGTCCGTGGCCCACGAATCTGCTTTCTCGACACCTTTTGTCAGATGTCTGTAACGCGAGCTGGCAGCAGCCCACAGCCCAAAAGCGCCGTCGATGTGAACCCAGGCGTTGTATTTTTTTGCCACGGGAATCAGCGTTTCAAATGAATCGTAGACTCCGGTGTTGATGTCGCCTGCCTGCAGAAGCACAATTATTGGGGACGACGAATTGGCGCTCAGCGCAGCTTCAAGTGTCTCTGGCTGCAGTTGTCCGGATTCGTCGACTTCTAAATCGATGATGTTGGAAGCGCCGAGGCCGAGCATCCGTACCGCGCGTTCGACCGAGCCGTGTCGAGCGTTGCTGGTCAAAATGCGGATCGGCGGCGCGTTGTAAAGACCATCGCGCTCGACGTCGTATCCATTTCTGGCAAGCAACGCATGTCGAGCGGCCGCAAGGCAAGTCGTATGCGCCATCTGACATCCAGTTGTAAACGCGAAGGTGCAGACAGCAGGTAACCCCAGAATCTCTTTCAGCCATTCGCCAGTCACTTCCTCCACGATTGCGGCCGCCGGCCCACTGGCATAAAGCACTGCATTCTGATCCCAGGTCGAAGTCAGCCAGTCCGCGGCCAGGGCAGCGGGCAGTCCGCCTCCTACTACCCAGCCGAAGAATCGACCGCTCTGAAATCCGAGAATGCCGCCTTCAACATCGCGGACCATTTCGTCGATAACCTGATCAGGCGGAACGCTGGCGTCGGCAAGCGGTTTGCCGAGGCGCTCTCGCAGGCTGTTCAAATCCACGGTTGCACCGACAGGTCTGTGATCAAGATTTTCCAAAAATGAAGACGAATGGCGAAACGCCGCTTCGAGTGTTTTCTGTGTTGATATGTCTGTTTTATGCATAGGCTGAATATAGGGCGCAGTCGATTTTCAAACTATCCGAAACTTGCGATTGAATTTTTTATTTTTGCGAAGGAGCGAGATTGCTTCAGTTGTCGCAGTAAAAAGGCAGCGATTTTTTCTGACTGCAGGCTAGTTAACAGACAGACGAATTTCGGTAAATACCTTAAACGGTTCAGCTTGGAGCGAGAGCCTTCGGCGTCCCTTGTTCGGCACGACTGTTGAGATGCGGATTTCGCGGGAAAGGCGGATCAAATATGTCGGGTCGAATGAAATTGTTCCTCAACGTCATTGAGATGTGGGTAGGCCTGCTGTTCGCGATTTTCGCTTTGCCTTACGATCTGCCAAAGCTGACATCACTGGCAACCTTAGTCTTTGTACTAAGCGGACTAGTGATGATCGTTGTCTTTCTTTTTACTGCGGCCTGTGGCGGAAACAGGCACGAGCCATTGATATCCATAGCCCTTATCATTCTTTTTTTCTATCTAACGTTCGGAAACGGCCTCAGGTCCCGCGCACAAATCCACCTGCTGACAAACCAAATTAGATACGAAACGATCCTGAAACAGATTAGGCAGGCAAATAACGACAAGGAAAGAGATCAGGCCTGCGGAGACAACTGTACGGTGTTGTCACTGCAGCCGCTTCGTGTGGCCTTCACGTTCTCCGATTCAGCGTGGGATTGGGACAACATTGTATATGAACCCCGTGGCGAATTAGCAAACGCCAATCGCGATGATAATCGCGTAGATAGCAAGTGGCGTTATGCCAGCTTAACGAATCGCGAACTTCTTGATCACGACTGGTATCTGGAACATTTTTCAGATGGGTAGTTGTCTAAAGACGATGGTTGGATTTAAACCTCGTTCTCTCGTCGATGAAAGTGAAGGAACGTTGCTATGTCAACTCGAATGAAAAAGTTTCTTGCCACGATCGCTATATGAGTATTTAGGACATTTTGGTGATTGACTGCTAAGAAAAGAAACCCGTTGAGCCTCAGTTCGTCCGGCTGATCCATTCAACTTTGTGCGCCTCGGTTAAATCGGGCACTTCCCACCGATCCAGAAGCCTTCGAATAACGTCCGCTGGAACAGGATTGTTTCGCTCTCTGTTTTGTCGAAACAGGGTCTCTTCAGGAACATCGACATAGACGATACGAACTCTTGCATTGTATGCCGCAAACAAATCAATGCATTGCTGGCGAATCCGCCTGCTAATATTCGTTGCATTCCAGATAAACGATTGGTTTCGACGCAGGAATTCGCGTGCGCGTTCTCTTGCTTCCGCAACAACACGTCCCTGGCTTTCTGCGGGGTCAATATCAAGTTCCTCTCGCAAATCATCAAGCGATATCACCGGCCAATCCGGCAGGTTTTCCGCAATCCAATAATCTTTTCCCGCGCCCGGCAATCCGGACATTAAAACGACTTCGCATATGGTGTCGTCATAGGCCAGGTAGTCAGGGTCGCGGTCTTCCCTGCGGAAATAAAGAAACCGGCTATGGTCCGAAGGAAACTGCCGCGGTCGATCAAGGCAATTCTGCTCGCGACTGTAATCGACAAATAGTGCGATATTATCGAGTAGCCGCTGTTTGTCCTTGCAGATGCGCCCACGGGCGTCTGCTTCAGTCACCAGACTTAACAAATCGCATCGGGCAGACTGGCTGACTTTGAACAACACTCTTTTGCTATCTGATCTTTCCAGCAGGAAGAATGGGATTTGATGAAACCTGATTAGAGCTGCAACCTGTTCGCGCAGTACCATCGGCACGCCCATGCTCCATAGAATTGACCTAGCCATGACTTCACCCCGTGGTGAATGTCCTCGACTTGTTATCCGCCCGTCTTCGTGCCGCGTGCAAACAGGTTTTGCGACATCGTGCAGCAACGCGGCCGCGAATACCACCGAACGGTCGGCTTCCGTCAGCATTTGCCACGCGGACATTTCTGCAAGCGACTCGCAAACCATACGAGTGTGAATTCGGACGTCACCTTCGGCGTGATGAATAGGATCCTGCGGGCAATCGGCCATCGCGCGAACCCAGGGATACTCGTTATTTATTGATTCCCAGTCCAGTGTCCACTCCGGCGACGAAGGGCATTGTGGAAATATGATGCTCATGATTATTTCGCGAAAATGTCAACGCCCTCTCGAAGCTGATTAGGAATGATCGGTCGATCCAGCCAATGCGTCTCTGAATCAATTACCGCGGTGAGAAAACTTTCTCTGATGAACTTGTAACGTTCGACGACGCGACCTTGTTCCTCCACTTTTATATAGAGTCCTTCCATTAAATCTGACGGATCGGTTTGGGC
>DASRDY010000007.1:0-23589 GCA_035652355.1 Blastocatellia bacterium | reverse complement strand
CAGCGCCTGTGGCTGCAACCGATTATGGAAGGCAAAGTCAGCACGAGCAGGAAGCTGGTTGAAATCAAGTTGGCAGAAAAAGATACCGTGCGGTATCTGAGGGGTTCTTTTTTTCCTTGACACCTCGCCTCTATTGGCTGTTAGGTCTGCGTTCAACTCACGCCACGCGCAATCCAGCGACAATTCACCAGAACAATAGTACAACAGAGGTCTTATCTGATGATCAACTTTGTAGCGTGGCCGTTTTGGAGCTTAACGTGATTTCTATTCACCGGCCGCGACCTAACGCCGCGCATCAGCGGGCGCGCACATAATCTCAGGTGTACCAACCAAGCTGGCTTGCGCGCTCCGCTGCATGCGTTTGTTCGGTGGCGGGCATTGTTGCGGCTGTCCCTCGCTTGGGTCATCGCTATCATAACCGCGTTCCATATCAATATTGATTGGAGTGTTCGTTTCCTTTCTCACCTGTATATCATTCATAATGTATCGCTTGAATGCGTATCTATCGACTGTTATCTGATATTTACCGGCCGGCAAACACAACTCGAACTTGCCGTCCGAATCAGATTTCAATTTCCGTTTAATTTGGTCTCCCTTAATTGTGATCGCGGCATTAATAACCCCCGTATTGCAAAACACGTCACGGAGTCGCCCCGACAGTGTACCGTCGCCTGATTTCCCGCAAGGCTGCTGAGCCGACACGCCACCCAAGAGCAATGAGCCTAACAAAGTGGTCATCGCAAATTTTCGATGAATGAACTTTTTTATCATAGTAATAGCCATCGAACGCCAGGGTTAACGCGGCACGAATCGAGCGTTAGCGAGAGAGTGCTCGCGTTCAACCCATTGTTAGCTGGCCTGCCAGGCGCGACCGCTCCAGTAACGGAACTCGATGTCCTCATCTTCCGCTTTATAACGCAATTCCGAGAGAGGCTCACCCGTGATCCAGACATCCTGAATCACGCCTCCGATACGAGACACGGCAATAATGGACCTGTCATTGAGCAAGTCCTCAACAAAGTGGTCAATAGCAATAGCTTCGGACTCTCCATACGTACCAACCAGAAGATCAGCATGAGTGTGCCAGGGATGCCCGGCAAAGCCTAGAGAAACGTCATTGTCTTCGCGACATATTATGAAGCGGAGAGTTCCATCAGGGCTAATATGTTCTGTAACCGAATCCACTTCCTGCCACTCTCTACAACAATGAAGGCTAACGCCCAGGTTCAGGCGGCGCGAATCGAGCTTGCGAGAGAGCGCTCGCCTGCAACCGCTTGTTAGGCACCTCTACTGTAAAATTAGCTCTACGTTATCCTCTTCTTCGGCACCGCCCCGACAGTGGATTCTGATGATTTCCACGAGCCAATCAAAAACAGTAGGCCCCATCCGATTCATTGCTTGGTTTAGGTCGATCTCGATGGACTGACGATACCACGGCTGAGAATTCTTAAGGTTCCTGGAAAGCTGGCGAACAGTCTCCGAATAGCCTAATCGGTCACGCGATAAATCTGAATTCTTCCATACCAATATATAGCCGTCATCAGGGGTACCAAAACCACCTCTTAGAATATCATTGAAGGAATTCAGCCCGTGTCCCCATTGCGCGCCAGGAATAAGAACTCGACTAATTTCGTCAAAGAACTCTTCTAATGTAGAAAACCGCGCTCCGTCAATTTCATACACACTCTTTTCGCTCATGAACTTATTCGCTGTCGCTTAGCGTATGCACGCCTAATATGCGAAGTTAAGCCGCGCGCTTTGTAATCTATTAACTCGTCGAAGTCGACGCTGTTCGCTTCGCTCTCTCGCGTCGGCTTCAACGAGTTGCTAGGCAGCGAGCGGACGAGCTTACGATAATTTTCAGTCGAAAGTTTCAGTTACTTACGATGCGCTCGCGGGCCTAGCATGTATTCTACCGCAAAAACGCCGAATAAGGCCGGAATTATGGTATTATGCCGCAAATGCCTAAATTGCTTGACCAAGTTCGTGAAGTTATTCGCCTCAAACATTACAGCATTCGGACTGAACAGTCTTATCTCGCTTATATAAAGCGCTTCATCCTGTTCCATAATAAACGACATCCGGCCGAAATGGGCGAAGATGAGATTAGAGCATTCGTCTCCGATCTGGCAAGCAATAAATCAGTCGCCGCTTCTACTCAAACCGTTGCCTTGAGCGCCCTGTTATTCCTCTATCGTGATGTGCTCAAAAAAGAACTTCCTTTTGTTCGGAATATCGAGCGCGCAAAACAACCAGAGCGCCTCCCTGTGGTATTCACAAGATCAGAAGTAAAAGAAATCCTCGGCCGGCTCGAAGGTGTAAACCTTCTGATTGCAAGCCTGCTCTACGGCTCCGGATTGCGATTGATGGATGCTCTTCGACTTCGAGTAAAGGATATCGATTTCCAGCTCAATCAAATCACTGTTCGCGAAGGCAAAGGCAACAAAGACCGAGTAACAATGTTGCCTGCTTCGATAAAACAAAACCTGCAAACTCATCTTGCTCGCGTAAAGCGGCAACATACAGATGACCTGCGCGATGGATTCGGAGAAGTCTTTCTGCCAAATGCGCTTGAAAAGAAATACCTGAATGCGACAAAAGAATGGCGGTGGCAATACGTCTTTCCAGCGGACCGAATCTCGGTCGACCCTCGATCCGGAAGACGGCGTCGCCATCACATCGGCGAAGACAGTATCCAACGGTCAATCAAATCGGCGATCAACCGCGCTCACGTGCACAAAAATGGTTCCAGCCACACATTTCGTCACAGCTTTGCCACTCACCTGCTCGAGGACGGTTACGACATCCGCACCGTTCAGGAATTGCTTGGACACAAAGATGTCAGCACGACCATGATCTATACACACGTGCTCAATCGTGGCGGCCGCGGCGTTCGAAGCCCGCTTGATTGATCATCAGATTGACCGAACTTAAACACCATGCGGACGCGCATTCAGCGACAGGTGCAACGGCTGGGCAAGCTGGCCGCTTGCGCTATTGTCAAATCAACTCCATATAATTTTCAGGGGCTGTCAGATCCCCGACAACAAAACCCAACTCCTCTAACGCTTTCTTAATCCCTTTCTGCCTGATCAATGTCACCAGCGTGCGAATCGGATTTACAAACAGATAATCCTCTTCCTCTTCCTTGTCCAGAGCCTTCTCTTTTGCCAGACTAGCTTTGTCGGTCGGAGCGAGATAATGTCCCGGTGTGTAAGACCTTTCGATCTGTTTGTCTCTCACCATTCTTGACAGTGCCTGCCGTATCGTTGCCGGATTTATCTCCAGGCAATCTGCTATCTCCCGCGGTGTCATGGAATCCTCTGCTTCCCTCAGCACACGCAATATGTCTTTGCGCGTCTCGCTCATTAATACAATGTCTGCATTGCCAAGTATTTCCCACGTCAGAGTGTCTTCATAGAACCTAAGAGCGATTTTGTCTTCTTCGATATCTCTGCCGGTGATGTTCAACTCGGCATAATCGCAATAGCGGGATCGCTTCAACACCAGCATCGCATCGGCAACCGAAGCGGTCTCGGTCGACCCTGAAATAGTGTCGAATGCGTCGTCGGCATCGGCTTTGCGAGTGTGATGGACTATCAGCAAGCAGATTCCGAATTTCTTCGATAAGTCGGCCAGTTTTGTCAGAGAGTCGTATTCGCCGCCACGCTTGCGTGATTTGATCTTGCGGAAAGTATCGACGATCACCAGCCTGGTCGCAGGATGATTTTCCAGCCAATGTTCGAGCGCCTCCGCTCCACCTTCATCGATGGTGGGCCAATTTGTAGCCATTCTCAAACCCGCCGGGATGGGGCAATCACCAAGCAGATGTTTGATTCTGGATTGTAACCGGCGACGGGTCTCTTCCAGGGCGAGGTAAAGCACATCGCTCTGCTCGACATCAACCTGTTCCAGAGCCTGTCCGCCAGTGGCAACAGAGAGAGCCAGCTGCAGAGCGAACAAGCTCTTACCGATCTTTGGTCTGCCGGCGAAGATGACGCAGCCTTCGGGGAGAATGCCCTTTACTGTCCAGCGGAGCGGCTCGAAGGTTTGCTGCATCAACTCAGGGAGGTCGAATACGTTGACTTTTGGTACCAGGGATCCAGTGTTCTGATGTAGCATAGACTTCCAGTCTGTGTACGTAACTAAACGCACGAGTGAAGATGTGATTGACGCTTCCGAAAGGACGCAGACAAGATGTCTGCGCTACATGAAGCGCGTTTCGCGCGGTGTTGCGGCTGACCGCGATGCCTCGAAGTTACCTCAGTTTGAGAATATAGCATCAACTTCAGAAAACTCAACACCGAAATGCACCGTACAGGTGCGGAATGGTTGTTGGGACCGGGGGTTCGGAGCGTTCAGGGTGCCCCGGACAATTCTCGCCGACCCCTGACCACCGATCCCTGACCACTGAGTCCTGATTTCCGTTTCCGGCCAACTGCTGTCACACCTGTCACAGTCGCGCAAATGCTTTGGTATCTATGGATTCCGCTGTGACACTCCGGCGCGCAAACACAAAACTAGTCAAATGGCGTCACGCTTTATTCGTTCTGGCGCGAGCAGGCCCCGATCGCAATCGAAAAGGATACTTCATCGATGGGAAATTCCGGGATTTGGTGCTTGACATTTAGGTCCATATACCAAACAATGTCAACACTGACTCGCAAGAGTCGTTCCTTTGCCCTGGATTATAAAGCTCGTAACGCCCATTATTGTGTAACCTGGTAACTGTCCTGGCTCAGGCCTCATTGTTTTTTGGCCAAGCTGAACTATCTGTCCGACTCTATCGCCATTAGCGGTTGAGTTAATAGTTCTTTTCCAAACACACGGAGATACAGTATGTTTTCCAGCCCCCCTTATGCTGGCAAAACCCTGATGGGCTTTGCATTGTTACTGGTTTCGCTCGTCGTCTTTCCGCTTTCGCTGTCCGCGCAGGATAAGTCAAAGGCTTCGAACGGCGACCAGGATGACGAGATTAAACTTCAGACGGAAGAAGTGTCGATACCGGTCACGGTCCGCGACCGCAAAAGCGGCAATCTGGTGCCGAACCTTGATAAAAAGGGCTTCAAGATTTATGAAGATGGCGTCCAGCAACAGATCAGTTTCTTTTCGGCGGAGCGTGTTCCCGTTAACGTCGTTCTGTTATTAGATACTTCCAGCAGCGTTCAGTCAGAGATCGACAACATTAAAACATCTGCCTGGTCATTCATCCAGCAGATGGGCGATAACGACAAATTTTCGATCATCAGTTTTACCGATACTGTGGATTTAATGCTGGATTGGACTTCAGACAAAACTAAAGCGCGAAGAGCGCTGTCAAACCTCTCGAGTGGCAAGTTTACCGCATTCAATGACGCGTTGTATTTGGCCGCAACCGAGCAATTGCAGGGCATAAAAGGCCGCAAGGCCATAATCGTATTGTCAGACGGTATCGACAATCGAGCAAGCACAATGACGGCCGATCAAGCGTACGATGCTGTCATGCGATGTGAGGCGAACGTTTATATCGTCAGCAAGACAGCTATTTTGAGAAAGCGCATGGATCCGGAAAACGCCGGTTATCGCAAGCCTGATGGTTCGCTGATGATACCGGTCGATAACCAGGAGCTGTACGAGAATCTCAAGAAGATCGCGGTAGTCTTAAAGGACTCCGAAGCAAACCTGACCAAGTTGTCCGATGATACCGGCGGAAGAATATATCTTCCGATGAGCATGAATGACCTCGACGCAACTTACAAACAGGTCGCGGACGAATTGAAGAGTCAATATGTGATCAACTTTGTCTCGTCAAACACAAAGCACGACGGATCGTTCAGATGGGTTAAGGTGAAGATAGAAGGGTCGGATTTGAAAGCTTACTCGCGCGGCGGATATTATGCGCCAAAAGATGAAGCGGACGTTAAAGTTACGTTGAAACATCCGTAGCGCGAAAAGCAAGGACACAACGCTCTTGCCGCCATTCCGCAATGGACTATATACTTGCAGGCGACTGCTGGTATGGTATAGGACCATTAACTTGAACGCATAGAACTGTGAGGGAGGGCTTTGCTTCAAGACGCGAACAAGCGGACGGAAATCGAACTTCAGGTCCTTGCTGAAATACACGAACTTGGCCGATCGCGACTACCGTTGCCGGAATTGCTGGATGCGATTCTTCATTCGATGATCAAATCGCTGACTGCCGATGCGGGCGCGATACAGTTGCTGGAGGCGGACCAGTTCGTTGTGCGCAGCGCGCATGGACTCAGTCACAATACTGAACGACCATTCGTTAGCGCGCTGGACGATGGAATTGCAGGCAAAGTAAAACAGGAACAGAAGCCGATTGTTGTGACGGATGCCTACCGCGATCCCACCGTGGTTAATCCAGCGATACGACAGGCACAGATAAAAACCCTACTTGCTGTACCGCTCTTTTCGAACTCTACCGTAATCGGAGTTGTCCAGGTAGATTTCCTCGAAGATCGCAATTTCGCTGACGCCGATATCGAGCATTTTGAACGCATTGCGCATTGGGCTGCGGCAGCAATCGAGCGAAACAAACTGGATTCAGAGATTGATCGCAGCAGAGACGCGCTAAAAGAACTGACCAGCAAGCTCACAGATCGTGTCGAGTCGGAACGGCGACGATTATCGCGAGAACTCCACGATCAGGCCGGCCAATCTTTGACTGCTATTCTCATCAGACTGGATCTTGTCTCCGAGATGATCACCGATGCCTCGATCAAACAGCAATTGAAACAGATTGAAACGCTGGCGGAAGATACAGTCGAAGAGCTTCGCCGCATCTCGCGTGATTTACGGCCAGCGGTACTGGATGATCTTGGTCTCGAGGAAGCATTGGAAGGATTGGCCTCGACACTATCCGGCGGCGCGTTGAGTATTACGTTGATGGTTGAGAAACCATTTCCCAGATTGCCTGAAGCGATTGAGATCGCCCTTTATCGAATTGCGCAGGAGGCGTTGAACAACGTCATCAAGCATGCACAAGCCACGGTAGTAGCCGTTCGATTGCACAAAGATAAAAAGGCCGTTCATCTGGAAATAAAAGATAACGGCATTGGCCTGGCATCGACTTCTTCTCAAAACTCATCTAAAGGAATCGGATTAGTAGGAATGGAAGAGCGGGCCAGATCTCTTCAAGGTAAATTCAATATAGATTCCGTCCCTGAAAATGGAACGCGCATCCGAGTCGAAATTCCGCTGTGAGCCGAAATTTCTTTGATTTTGTAAATTAGAGAAACAACGCCTGGGTCAGTCCGACACGAATCTGACTTTTGGAAATGTATTGACTGGCGCCGGCCGCGAATGCGGCTTCACGATAAAGTTCCGGAGGATTGGAACTGACTATGAAAACGACAAGTTCAGGATAAAACTCTTTCAATCGCCGGGTAGCTTCGATCCCATTGATACCGGGCAGGTTTAAATCCATCAGAACCAGATTGAGCTGCCGTTTGCCGACGAACTCAAGGGCCTCTTCGCCAGACCCGACTTCGCCCTCTAACTTTAGGGCGGGGAAGAGGTTAATCACAGCCTTTATGGAGTCGCGACTGACCTTCTGGTCGTCAACAACCAGTACTTTCCAGTTATCGTTTGTTGGCTGTAATTGCGGTGTCATGTCTATTCGGCGTCAGCCTGCTGCTTTTGTTGGAATTCGTTTAACCCTTTTATTATCGTCGCCAGGCACTAGGCCACGGAATGGGGGGAACCCCTAATTTTGTTTAGGAAGACACCCGAGAATTAGCGGCCAGTTTTATTCATCCTTTATTCATCCTTTATTCAGCTTTTATTCATCGAGGCTGATGATCTTGTGTTGAAGGGCGTATTTGACCAATCCGGGCAGATTATTGATCTGGAGCTTGCTCATTATATTGGAGCGATGTGCGTCCACGGTCTTTAAGCTAATGTTTAGCTGGTTGGCAATCTCTTTTGCGGTCAGGCCTTCGGCGATCATTTGCAGGATTTGGCGCTCGCGGGTTGTCAACGGCGAGGCTGCTTCGACCGCCTGGGCGGCCTGCTGGTTGCGAAGGTACGACTCGACCACCTGCTGCGAGATTAACGGGCTCAGATATATGTTACCGGCCATCGCTGCCCGAATGGCGTCGATTAATTCGCGAGCCGCTCCTTGTTTGATCAGATAACCAGAGGCGCCGGCGAGCAGCGATTGGTAGATATAGGCCTGATCAGTATGCATTGACAGGAAGATGATCTTGATCTTTGGATTTTCCTTTTTGATCTGACGCGCAGCTTCGATGCCGTTAAGGAATGGCATGCCAATGTCCAGGACTACAAGATCAGGCGAAAGCTTGGAGGCCAATTTAGTAACTTCCTGGCCGTCTCCCGCTTCGCCTACTACTTCAAAATCGGGTTGCGATTTTAGTAGGACCAGAAAGCCCTGCCGTACCAGAGTATGGTCGTCTGCAATCAGAATGCGAACCGGATCTGACATGTTGAATAGTTATTATCTTCGCTGCTGTTTCGGGTCGAGCCATTCCCGAAGGCCGTCGCCTACAAAGTTAAATGCCATTACTGTGATCATTATCATTATGCCGGGAAATATTATCAAGTGCGGAGCATTAAACAGAAACGCCCTGCCGTCGTTCAGCATCTTACCCCACGATGGAGTTGGCTCGGGAACGCCCAGACCGAGAAAGCTGAGACTGGCTTCGGCAAGAACAGCGCCGGCCATTCCGAGACTTGCTTGTACTATCAACGGCTGAATCGCGTTGGGTAATATATGTCGCAAAAGGATTCTGAGACTGCCTGCGCCAAGCGCCCTGGCAGCAATGACATAGTCATATTCGCGGACTTTCAATACCTGACCTCGCATCAGCCGGGCATAACCTACCCAGCCGATGACGCACAAGGCGATGATAAGGTTGGTAATACTGGGGCCGAGAAATGCGACCATTGCTATCGCCAGCAGAATGCCGGGAAATGCCATGATCACGTTGAAGAGAAATCCAGACATTAACCTGTCGACCCAGCCGCCATAAAATCCGGAGAACGACCCTATGATTATTCCGATAACTGCTGAAATTAATGTAACCAGCACCGCAACGCGCAAAGATATTCGCGTCCCATATACCAGCCTGGCAAAGACATCGCGGCCGTTCTCGTCTCTGCCAAGCAGATTCACGCGTGAAGGCCGTTCCAGTCGATGCATCAGGCTTTGCGATTCTGTTCGTTCTTTTGGAATGAAAACAGGTGCGCTGAGGGCGACGACAATCAGCAGCCCAATAATGACCAATCCGATTTTCCCAAGTCGCGGCATAACAGAATCAGCTCACCTTTATACGTGGATCGAGGAAACGATAAACCATATCCGTCAAAGTGTTGGCGAAAATGTATGTCAGCGAGATCATCAGTATGCAGCCTTGAACAAGACGATAATCTCTCTGGTTTATACCTTCGTCTATCAGCAAAGTGCCGAGTCCCGGCCAATTGAATATCTTTTCAGTTATTACAGCGCCGGCCAGCAGGATGCCGAACTGAAGACCAAGAATCGTCACGACCGGAATCAAGCCGTTCTTCAAAACGTGCTTGTACAAGACTTTATTCCCACTCAAACCCTTTGCTCGCGCAGTGCGAACGTAATCTTCGTTCAGTTCTTCCAAAACGCTGGACCTGACCATCCGGGTCAGTATCGCGGCCAGCGCAGCGCCAAGCGTAATAGCCGGCAGGATCAGGTGGTTGAGTCCGCCTCTGCCCGAAACCGGCAGCAATCGAAACTTGACCGAGAAGAGAAGAATCATCAGCGGTCCCAAAGCGAAGTTAGGCAGCGAAATGCCAAGCAGAGCGACAACCGAAGCGAGGGAATCGACCCATCTTCCATGATGAACAGCAGAAGTTACCCCCAGCGGAATCGAAATAATGATTGCGACAGCCAGGGCGGCAAGAGCCAGTTCGATGGTCGCCGGGTATCTCTCCAGTATTCTTTCCGCCACCGATTGGTTTGTAATTGGATTTCTGCCAAAGTCGCCGTGGAAAATGCCGCGCCAGTAATCGACGTACTGGTTCATCAGCGGCTCGTCGAGTTTCAGTTCGTGTTGCAACTGTTTGTATTGCTCGACGCTTGCGTTAGGACCGAGCAGCAAACTGACGGGATCGCCGGGGACGAGGTGAATCAGAAAAAAGACCAATGTAACTACGGCAAAAATGACTGGAATCGTCAGCAGCAATCTTCTAAGCAGGTCGATTAATATGGCCTTCATTTATTTTGATTAAATATTATCGTGTTTGGAAGTTCGCAGTTTACATGGGCGTCACCCAAATATCAAACACGCGCATTGGACTTACGGGTAAGCCTATGTTTATACTTTTTGTTCGGCTCACAGCCTGGCTACTTTAATGGAGGTTACTTTTGTCAGTTCGCGTCAGATTTGCTCCCAGCCCTACGGGTCACTTGCATGTCGGCAATGTCCGCACTGCACTATTTAACTGGCTTTTTGCCCGCCAGCAAAAGGGCACATTTATCCTGCGAGTGGAAGATACCGACCTGGAGCGTTCGCATCCTGAATACGAAGCGATGCTGATGCAGGACATGAAATGGCTGGGTTTGTTTTGGGATGAAGGCCCCGATATCGGCGGCGAGTACGCCTCGTACCGTCAATCGGACCGCCTGGACATCTACAAAGAATATGCTGATCGTTTGTTAAAGAATGGCAAGGCTTATTACTGTTTTTGCACCGAGGAAGAATTAGAACAGGAACGCGAGGCGTCAAAAGCAGCGGGCGACAATGCATATATTTATTCCGGTAAATGCACGAGCATTTCTTATGAATCGGCCGCGGCTCGTGTTGCAAACGGCGAATCCGCAGCTATAAGACTGAAAGCAAGACCCGGTACCGTTGTCTTTCAGGACATGGTCTTCGGGCATAATGAGAAGGCAACTAATCTGCTGGGCGATTTTGTTATTGTCCGCAAAAGCGGAATGCCGCTCTATAATTTTGTCGTCGTCGTAGACGATGCCTTGATGAAGATCACACACGTGATTCGCGGCGACGGGCATCTGCCAAACACTCCAAAGCAGATACTGATTTACGAAGCGCTGGGAATCGAGCCGCCAACTTTTGCTCATCTGTCCACCGTGCTTGGAGAGGACGGCGAGAAGCTGGCCAAACGGCATGGCGCGGTTTCGGTAGCTGAATTCGAGACAATGGGTTATTTGCCGGACGCTCTCGTGAATCATATGGCGTTGCTTGGATGGGCGCCGTCGGAATCTGACAAAGAGGTTTTCACTCGCGGCGAGCTGATACAAACATTCGATCTGAAGCGCGTCAATAAAAGTCCAGCAGTCTTTGATCGAGCAAAACTGAATTTCTTCAACCGCACTTATATAAAGATGCTCAATTCTGAAGAGCAAGCGGTTGAAGCTCTGTCGTTTTTGAAAGCCGCGGGAAAACTGCCCGACACAGAACCCGATGAGCAGACGCTTTCGTGGCTGGCACAAGTTATGGAAGCGGTCGTTAATTATATCGACACGTTTTCTGAAGTTAATCAGGCGACTGACGTGATCTTTCGTTATGATCCGAAAGCGGCTATAGCCTCACACGAGGTTCAGGAAATAATGCACGAGCCCGGAGCTCGCGACGTGATCGAAGCCTTGATCGCCGAATTAGGCGACAAAGATGAAGATGTGCAGCTTGCGGAATTCAAAGCCGCAGTCAATCGAGTTAAAGACAAAACCAAACAGAAAGGGAAGGCTCTCTTTCATCCTGTACGCGCTGCGTTAACGGGCAGAGCCGCCGGACCTGAGCTCGACAAGTTAGTTCCAATATTCGAGAGTGGAAAACAGCTTGCGTTACCGCAGCGAATTCCAGGTGTCAGGGAACGCCTCAAACTCTTTCTGGAAGCAACGGCAAAGTAATGGCGATAATCTATGGGCTGCTGCCGGTGCTCGAAGCATTGCGAAGCGGCCGACGTCAAATCGAAAAGGTATTGATTGCCGAAGGCGCGCAGCCTTCAAGATTGGGTGAGCTGACTAATGCCGCGCACGAGGCACGTGTTACGATAGTCAGAAGCAAGAGAACTGCGTTGGACAGATTGGCTGAAGGCGCGAATCATCAGGGAATACTTGCGGTTATAGCCGCAGCGAAATACGCGGACGCGGATGATTTGCTTGAAACAATTTCCGGCGTGCCACTTTTAGTTATTCTTGACGGGGTCGAGGATCCGCACAATCTGGGCGCGATTATTCGTACCGCGGAGGCGGCCGGTGCGAATGGCATTTTCATTCCGGAGCGTCATGCTGTGGGATTGACCGACGTCGTTGCGAAAACATCGGCGGGAGCCATCGAACATATTCCCGTCGCTCGAATCGGAAATGTAACTAACTTTGTCGAGAATCTTAAGAGCCGCAACATCTGGGTCGTCGGCGTTGAAGCCGACGCGAAGAAGCAATACACGGATTGGGATTACACTTTGCCTTGCGCGATTGTCTTGGGCAGCGAAGGCAAAGGCATAAGACGATTGGTTAAAGAGCACTGCGATGAAATCGTCTCAATTCCCATGCGCGGAAAAGTTAACTCTTTGAACGTTTCGGTTGCCGCCGGAGTGATGCTCTTTGAAGCTGTCAAACAGCGCTCTGCCCAAAAGGTGGCCCCGTGAGCACCCGCATCTGCGTCCCCATTGTCGAGCGCACGCTCAGCGCCTGCCGCGATGCGCTTAGCGCAGCTTCAGAAAAAGCTGACATCATCGAGTTGCGTCTCGATTACCTTGACGATCTGGATGAACGCAACCCATCGTCGCAAATAGAGTCTTTGATTGCGGCTGCGAACGGTCCGCTGATCCTGACCTTTCGCCCATCAGAGCAGGGCGGTGCGCGTCAGATAAATCGCGAAACGCGAGTTCAACTCTGGGCCAATTTATGTTCACTCTTTAAGAGTCGGCCAAGCCTGCTTTGTGATTTGGAATGGGACATCATTGCGGAAATACCTGCTGAGATCATTAAACCGGACCAGAGGATTGCTTCGTATCACAATTTCAACGATTCGGTTGCGCGGGAATCGGAGATCTTTAGATTTCTACTGAATCAACCGGCAAAGTTGATCAAAATCGCCGTTGCGGGCAACGAGATCACGGATTGCATTCGCGTAAAGCAGATGATTGAACAGTCAACATCCGACGGCCGCCAGATGATCGGGATCGTAATGGATGAGCCCGGAATTATCTCTCGTGTCCTCGGTCCAGGTTGGGGGAGCTATCTGACATTCGCTTCGATTGCGTCAAGCAAGGCAAGCGCCTCTGGTCAATTGACCGTCGATACACTGAATCGATTGTATCGAATCGGAAATATCTCTGATCGAACGATAGTGACTGGTCTGATTGGCAATCCAGTCTCTCAATCGATGTCGCCTTCAATGCACAATGCGGCGTTTGCCGGTCGAAATATTGATGGCGTTTACATTCCCATGCTTGTTGGTGATTTGAAGGAATTTATAAAGAGAATGATTCATCCGGTCAGCAGGGAACTGGATTGGAATTTGCGCGGGCTGAGCGTCACCATACCTCATAAAGTTAATATCATACCGCTGCTGGACGAGTTGACCGATACCGCAAAATCCGTTGGTGCGGTAAACACCGTTATTGTTGACGGAAGCAAGCTCGTCGGTGATAACACCGATGTTCGAGGGTTCCTCGCGCCACTGGATAAAACGCTGGATCTGAAAAATGCAAGAGCATCCGTACTTGGCACTGGTGGGGCCGCGCGCGCTGTTGTTTACGGCCTGGTCAAAGCTGGAGCTGAAGTGACAGTTTTCGGCAGACGGCGGGAAATGGCGGCCATGCTTGCAAGTGAGTTTGGAACGCGTACAGCCGACTGGAATTCGTTAGGGGGCGACAGTTTTGATCTGGTTGTAAACGCAACTTCGACCGGCATGGTCGGTGACAAATCGGACGACGCTGTCTTTGAAAAGACTGTTACAAACTGCCGTCTCTTTTACGACCTGGTCTACAATCCAATCGAAACACGATTGATGCGTACCGCGTCAGCCGCAGGTGTGAAAGTAATCGGAGGGTTGGGGATGCTTGTCTCGCAAGGCGCAGAGCAATTCAGAATCTGGACTGGAAACGATGCTCCCCACGAAATAATGATGGAAGCAGCGCTGAATAAACTAAGGGCAAGTGATCGAGTCGATTAGTCGTTCTTATGATCGATATACGAGTCCCAGCTTCAACATCTAATCTAGGCTCTGGCTTTGATGTGCTCGGCCTTGCACTGAAGCTGTATCTCCGCGTCACCGCGGAATCGGCCGAAAAAACAACGATAGAGACATCTGGTGAGGGATCAGACGAGCTCCCGGCAGGTCCGGATAACTTAATTTGGCGAGTTGCGCAATTTGTCGCGGATAAAGAGGACGTAAGGCTTCCCGCAATCAAGTTGAAACTCGAAAACCAGATTCCTGTTTCACGCGGTTTGGGAAGCAGTGCCGCCGCAATAGTCGCGGGAATCAAGCTGTTCGAAGCCATTAGCAAACGAAGTCTTGGAACAGAACAAGAGCTGTTTTACGCATTGGAATTCGAACCGCACGCTGACAACCTCGGTCCCGCTTTATTGGGCGGTTTAGTAATCAACTGTGTCTCGTCGGACCGCCAGGCAATCACATTAAAACTCGATTGGCCTTCGCAAATCAAAGTTATCGTCGTTGTGCCGGATATGCAGCTTTCAACCGCGGCCGCCAGGGCTGTCTTACCTGCCCGGATAGACAGGTCCAATGCGATCTTTAATCTCCAACGTGTCGCGATGTTTGTTGCGGCGTTACAGCAGGGCAGGGTCGATTTGATTCGCGAAGCGACACGCGACCGGTTACATCAACCGGCGCGAGAACCCTTGATATCGGGACTTGCCGAAGCGTTGAACCTCCCTCACATCGAGGGCTTTTATGGTGCGACACTCAGCGGCGCAGGCCCTACCATCCTTGCTTTGGTCGATTCCAATTTATCTGGAATCGATGAAAAGATCGGGTCATTAATTGTTGACGGATTCCGTCGACATGGCATTAAATCCAAGGCGCTGTCTTTAGAAATCGATTCCGATGGCTGCATCGTCGAAGGAAGCCTATGAGTTCAGATTTGTCGAAAATCCCTTCCGGGGTCCGCTATTTTTTTGATGACGAGGTTCGCCTTCGGAGGTCTATTGAGCAAGAAGTCATGTCGGTTTTCTTCGGCTGGTCTTACGCCGAAGTTATGCTGCCGGTTTTCGATTATCAGGATCTTTTCACTCGCGGTATGGGCCGCGCTCGCGCTTCGAAAACCTATAGATTCACAGATCGCGAAGGCAGCCTGCTTGCATTACGTCCCGACCTGACTTCGCTCGTGGCCAGAACGGTCGCGACCAGATTTGCTGAACGCCCGCGACCGCTAAGACTTTGTTATACGGGCGAGATATTCCGTTTTGATGAGCCTCGCGCGGGCCGTCAATACGAGTTTCACCACCTGGGAATCGAGCATATCGGCAGCGATCGTCTCGAAGCGGATATCGAAGTCTTGTTAATAGCCATCGAATCACTGTGGAGACTCGGAGTAGACGACTTTCGAATAACAATTGGAAACGCGGAATTTTTTAACGGTATTGTCCAGCGTCTGCAACTTGACGAATCACAGCGCGAGAAGATGCGAACGCTGGTCGACAGCAGGAATCTATCCGAACTTGTCGCAATGGTGGCCTCACTCACTGACCAAAAGCATGCCGCCGCCCTCGGTCAATTAATGAGGCTGTCGGGAAAACGCGACATAATAGAGCAGGCCCAGGGTCTTGTCTCGAATGACAAATCGGTTGCCGCCCTCAACGATCTCCGATCCATATTCGACATTGCGGCTGCATTAGATATTGATCGATACATAGAAATCGATTTAGGTGATGTCGGCGGTCTGGACTATTATACCGGGCTCACGTTTCACATATTTGTTCCTGACTTTGGTGTGGCGGTCGGCGCCGGCGGCAGATATGATCAATTGATAGGAAATTTTGGACGGTCAGAGCCTGCGGTCGGGTTTTCACTCTGCCTTGATTGGCTTGCCCAATTGCTGGCGAATCGCGGATCGGCTGACAATCGCACTGGTAAGCAACGAAGCGTCATCCTGAATTCGGCTAATGATTTGGTTTCGACGTTTCTTGAAGCGAAGCGGACGCGACTTGCAGGCAAATCGGTTGAAATTAAACGAGAGACGAATTAACAGGGTTCCGGAGTTCTGATGGAGACAGGCTTTAATCTTATTTACGAAGAGCGGGAACGCCTGATGATTGCTCTTGCAAAGGGCCGCCTCCAGAACGATTCGCTGGCTTTGCTGGAAAAAGCTGGAATAGTTGTTTCGGAAGAAGCTCTGCAATCGCGGCGTCTGTTGATTTCCGACGAAACCGGCACGATTGATTTCATTCTGGTCAAGCCAGTCGACGTTCCGACATACGTTGAATATGGAATTGCCGACGTCGGAATTTGCGGTCGCGATGTTTTGCTGGAGTCACAACCGGATGTTCATCAGCCGATCAATCTTAAAATCGGAGCGTGCCGGATTGTGGTCGCGGGTCCTGTCGCTGCTCGTGGAAAGCAGTACAATAAACTGTCGACTCTCCGCGTGGCGACTAAATATCCCAGAATCACGGCGCAGTATTTTCAGGAACGCGGTGTTCCAATCGAATTGATTTACCTGTCAGGGTCGGTAGAGATCGCTCCGGTTCTTGGCTTGAGCGATCGCATAGTAGATTTAGTTGAGACCGGCCGTACTTTGCGCGAAAATGGCCTGGAAGTTTTTGAGGTGGTTGCCGAATCGACAGCACGGCTCATTGTCAATCGTGCCAGCTATCATTTGAAACGCGCTACGGTCAGCAAATTAATCTCGTCGCTTGAAAGAGCTTTATGATCGATATTATTGATTTCAGCGTTCTGAACGACAGTCCCAAAGTCAAAGCCATTCTGGGCCGACACGTTTCTATCGGCGACGAGCTTGACGATCAGGTCAGGAAGATAATTGCCGATGTGAAAGAGAACGGCGACGAAGCCGTTTTTCGTTACACCGAATTGTTTGATGCAATTACTCTAAACGAAGCCAATATTAGAATAGAGCCCGACCTGATTCACAGGCTGGCCGACCAGGTGCCTGAATCAATCGTGGGCGTGTTGCGTGAAGCCATTTGTAACATTCAGGCATTTCATCGCCACCAGCTTCAGGAATCCTGGTCGGTGACTGACGATGATAATGTGACTCTCGGTCAGCGCATTACTCCGCTTTCCAGCGTCGGTCTTTACGTCCCCGGCGGCACGGCGGCATATCCTTCAAGTGTGATTATGAACGCGGTTCCGGCTCAGGTTGCCGGGGTAAAGCGAATAGCGGTTGCCACGCCTCCGACAACGCTGATGCAATTTCCGATTGTCGCGGCGGCGTTGCAGGAATTGGACCTGATGGAAGTCTATTCTGTAGGTGGCGCGCAGGCTATCGCCGCCCTTGCATATGGAACAAAATCGATACCGCGAGTTGATAAGATCGTCGGTCCCGGCAATCTGTTCGTTGCCACCGCAAAACGCCTGGTTTTCGGAGCCGTCGGCATCGATTCGTTTGCGGGACCATCAGAAATCGTTGTGCTGGCTGATCACACTGCGAAGCCTCAGTACGTTGCGGCCGACCTGTTATCACAGGCGGAACATGACCCGAGGGCATCCGCAATTTGCATAACCACCAGTGAAACGCTCGCGCTCGAGGTTCGCGACCAATTGGCCACTCAACTTGAAACGCTGAACCGCGCCGATATTGCAAAGAAATCATTGGATGATTTCGGCGCGATTATTGTGTTTGAGAATTTGGGCGCTGCGTGCGGCCTGGTGAATTTGCTGGCGCCAGAGCATTTGGAAATAATGGTCGATGATCCGGAACCGCTGCTTGAACGGATTTATAATGTTGGGGCGATCTTTATCGGAGACTTCTCGACGGAACCCGTGGGCGATTATTTCGCGGGACCAAATCACATATTGCCGACGGCCGGAACTGCACGGTTCTCCTCGCCGCTCGGCGTATACGACTTTGTCAAACGGACAAATGTTATCAAGTATTCGCGAGCCAAACTGATGAAGACCGGCGAAAGCATAGAGATGTTTGCGCGCGCTGAAGGACTTGATGCCCATGCGCGCGCAGTTACTGCCCGCCTGTACGAAGAGAAGCGAGAAAAAGAGGGAACGGGCGAGCTGAGTTAAGAATGACGCGGGGAAACGGGGACACGGAGAAAGAACAATCAGACTCTCCGTGTCTCCGTTTCCCCGCGTCAAAGTTATTAGTTATGGATCCTTTAAATAAAGTCAAACCCTGGGTGCGGGATATTGCGCCATACACTCTAAAGCCTCATCGTGTTGCGATAAAGCTCAACCAAAACGAAAATCCATTCGATATGCCGGCCGAAATCAAGGACGAAGTGATGCGCCGCATCGCGGATCGTCCATGGTCGCGCTATCCCGATTTTGAACCTACGAGTTTGCTTGAGAAACTGGCGGCATTTTCCGGCTGGCGATCCGATGGAATTTTAGTCGGGAATGGCTCAAACGAGTTGATCGAAGCGCTGTTGATGACGGTAATTTCACCATCCAGCAAAGTCGTCATTCCGTCGCCGACGTTCACGCTCTATCAATTGGTAATCAGAATCCTGGGTGGTGAAGTGATCGATGTTCCGCTTTCGAGCGAACTGCAGTTTGATGTGCCTGCTATCACAACACAAATGACTGAGCGAAAAGCCGACGCCTTGATCATTTGTTCACCAAATAATCCGACTGGTTGTGTGATTTCTGAGGGTGATCTGCGCGCGCTGTTGAAATCCTCAGATGGATTGATTGTCGTGGATGAAGCCTATCACGAATTCTCGCGGTCATCAGTCGTTCCTCTGCTAAACGAATTTGAGAACCTGGTTGTGCTTCGAACATTTTCCAAGGCAATGGCCGCGGCAGGGTTACGAATCGGTTACTTGCTGGCATCACCGGCATTGGTAGAGCAGATAAACAAAGCTCGATTGCCGTACAACCTGAACTTCTTTTCTCACACTGTTGCAGAAGTTGCGATTGAACGATTCGATTTGTTGTCGCCGTTGATTGACAAAATGATTAGCGAACGAGATCGATTGACAGTCGAGTTGGCTTCGATTGATGGATTGAAGCCTGTACCTTCAAATGCCAATTTCATCGTCGTCCAAACATCGCTTTCGCCTAAGCGAGTCTTCGATGAGTTATTGAAGCGAGACATTCTGATTCGCGATGTCAGCAAGTATCCGATGCTCGACAACTACTTCAGATTCAGCGTGGGCACTCCGGAAGAGAATGATAGGTTTGTGACTGCGTTGAGGGAAATAATGTAGGGGCAGGGCTCGTCCCTGCCCGGATCGTGCGAAGCACGATGAAACCGGTTGTTAATCTAGCGTTTGATTGCCTGTGGCAATCCGGGCAGAGACGAGCCCTGCCCCCTACAGGTTATCGCAAGTAGCTGTCAAACCAGCCAATAACGGTCTTGTACCACAGCTCGCTGTTCTGCGGTTTCAACACCCAGTGACCTTCGTCTGGGAAATAGAGGAATTTCGATGGAACATCCTTTCGCTGCAGGGTCGTGAATAACTGCATTCCTTGTTCAACCGGAACGCGGAAATCCTGTTCGCCATGAACTACCAGCAATGGGGTCTTGAAATTTTTGGCGTACATATGCGGAGACCATTTATTGTAAAGCTCCGGATTCTCCCAGGGTACTCCCTTCAACTCCCATTCCGGAAACCATAGTTCTTCCGTGGTTCCGTACATGCTGGTCAGGTTGTAAACTCCATCGTGCGAAACCAGTGCTTTGAATCGATTGTCCTGGTTGTGACCTTCGATCCAGTCGATCATGTAACCGCCGTATGATCCACCGGCCGCGCCAATGTGGTCTTTATCTATATACCCGAGACCGACTACATGATCGACGCCTTTCATCAGATCGACATAGACTTTGCCGCCCCAATCGCCGCTGATTTCATTTGTAAATTTCTGGCCATAGCCGGTCGAACCGCGCGGGTTGATCATCACCGCGACATAGCCGGTCGAAGCAAACATATGTGGATTCCATCTGAATCCGAAGTTGTCGTCCCAGGCTCCCTGCGGACCGCCGTGAATCATCAGGATCATCGGCCATTTCTTTGACGGATCGAATTGCGGGGGCTTGACGATCCAGCCATACACTTTCGTTCCGTCGGCGCCGGCAAACGAAATCGATTCCGGTTTCGCCATATCCAGGGTTGCCATCAAGGCATCGTTGGTGTGGGTGAGCTTTATCAGTCCCTGTCCGTCGATATTCGCTCGATAGATTTCTGTTGGTTCGATCATGCTCTGCCGAGCGAATACAATGGTTTTGCCGTCGCTTGAAATAATTTCGCTGTTGTTGAATCCGGTATTTATAACTTTCTGGGGTGTGCCGCCGGTTACTGCTACTTCGAAGAGCGGCGATTCGCCCATATCTTCGGCGTCAAAGAAAAGGCGCTTGCTGTCGGGCGACCAGGCCATTCCCTCGACCCAACGATCCAGATCGGTAACTTCTCGGTGCTGACCGGTTTTTCTGTCGTATACAAACAACCGCCATCTGTCAGATTCGAAGCCGCCGGTTGCTTGAGAACGATAGGCGATATAGCGACCATCGGGAGAGTAGAGAGGCGCATTGTCCATTCCGGGATTGGTGGTAATGCGTTTAGCTTCACCTCCCATAACACTCACAGTGAAGATGTCGCCGTTTGTGCTTGTGGCTTCAACCTTATCCGTATTGCGAACGAACGCGAGTTCTTTGCTGTCAGGTGAAAAGGCGTATCCCGTGGGATCACCAAGACTAAACGGCGGCACATCGTAGTTGCCTGGCGTCACATCGCTAGCCGCTCCGCCGTCGGCAGAAACCACAAAAAGATGGCTTCGCTTTCCATCTTTAAAAGCATTCCAGTGACGATAGAGAAGATGGTCGAAAAGCTGGGCTTTGACCTTGCTTTGCGCGGCCTGGTCTGCTTTCTGTTTGTTGCAGGCGTCATCTTTGCAATCGGGATAAACGTCAGAGACGAAAGCTATCCATTTGCCATCGGGAGACCATAGTGGTCCCGACGCCTCGCTCGAAATGGTGGTCACCTGTTTAAGATTCTTTCCGTCGATACCTACTATGAAAATCTGAGCCTGACCGGTTTTTCGAGATGCGAATGTGAAGGCTATTCGCTGACTGTCAGGTGACCAGCGAGGTTCCGCGCTTGAGCCTGCCATTGCTAAACCCATACCCATCTCTTCACTGGTCGTTAGGGGCTTCGCGTCACCGCCAGCAGTCGGGACAAGCCATATATCGCTCCGTTTTGAATTAGCAGCTTTGTTGTAAACGGTCACGGTGTAAGCGACCCATTTACCATCAGGCGACAATTGCGGGTCCGACCCCCGTTTGACGCTGATCAGATCGTCAAATGTTATTGGATGTCGGGTTTGAGCTATAACCGTCACGGCGCTGGATGCAACAATTGTGGCCAGCAATAACAATAATGGAAGGGTTCTTCTCATTAAATTTCTCCCGGATTCATTTGATAAGTGCTTGATCAAATTGTACAACAGCCTGCCAGCTTGTTGCTAATTTCGGTGCATTCCACATCGATCGTCAGGCTGGCAGCGCTCCGTACAATTGTGAACATTCTGTTGCGGAATTGCGTTTATAATATTGGGCGCTTATCACGATTATCGTGGTGGTTAAATGATTCAAAGATTATCAGTAGTCATTGCTGGAATCGCTGCTCTTTGCATTGGGGTCGCCTGCGAGCATCCACGGAACCAATATTCGGCCGATAACAACGTCCCCGTCACCGGAAACATAAAAATAGTCATTGATGACGCCATTGACCAAACTCATCGGACGACTCACTATGACCCAGCTTATGTAAAAATCAAATACCCCAACGGTGACGTTCCAATGGACAGAGGAGTCTGCACCGATGTCGTTATTAGAGCGCTGAGAAAAACCGGCGTCGATCTTCAAAAAGACGTTCACGAAGATATGTCGACGAACTTTAATGCATATCCGCACCGCTGGGGGTTGAGCGCACCTGACACCAACATCGACCATCGCCGAGTTCCGAACCTGATGAAATATTTTGACCGAAAAGGGAAGAGCGTCGCAATTACTGCCGAAGCCACCGACTATCATCCCGGCGATATCGTAGCGTGGGATCTTGGCGGAGGATTGACTCATATCGGATTGGTCGCCAACATACATTCCAGCGGATCGCCGCGGCTGATGATTGTACATAACATCGGTAACGGAGCTCAGCTGGAAGACGTACTTTTCAACTGGAAAATAATTGGCCACTATAGATATTTTTAATCGTGTTTCTTCTCAGCAAACCAACCCAGGAACAGATCGACTCGATCATCGATCGCAACCGTAACGCTCCTTTTTCGTATGAACCTGCGGGCTGCACGAAAAACGGCCAAACGCCGGTTCCAGGCTTTGTGTGTGATCACAACCGAGTGTTGCTGGGGCACGGCAGCGATACTTTCGCAAAAGCAAAGCTCGCCATAAGAAACTGGAAGATGTTCGACTTCGATTGGTCGCATCTCTGCTGGCCGGACGTTCCTATAGAATCCGGACAGGTTGTAGCTGCGACATTCAGGCATTTCGGTTTCTGGTCATTGAATCTCTGTAGAATTGTTTATGTAATAGACGATAAAGGAACGGTTGAGAGGTTCGGATTTGCCTATGGAACATTGCCGGAACATGTCGAACGCGGCGAGGAAAAATTTACCGTCGAGTGGAACCACGACGATGACAGTGTCTGGTACGATATTCTTGCTGTCTCGCAACCTGCTCATATCCTGGCGCGTCTGGGATATCCGATTGCTCGTTACATGCAGCGGAATTTCGTCAAAGAATCAAAAGCAGCGATGATTCGCGCTGTAAGCTCGCAAGTTTCCACTTAAACCGCGTCCACGTACTGGAATCCAACGGCAGTCGGTCGTATGATTGCAGTCAGGCTCTATCTGCAAACTCTCATCAACTCAATGTAGTAAAGGGTTACCGTGAAGAAGATCATCGCTTTGTTGTTGCTCTTAATTCCCGTCCTGTTATCGGCTCAACCCAAACCGAAATCTGATGAAATTCTCGTTATCAGCCACGTGACAGTTATAGACGTCACAGCGCGTCAGTCCAAGCCGGACATGGACGTCATAATAACCGGAGACAAGATCACTGATGTAGGACCGAGCGGTAAAACTCCCGCGCCATCGGGAGCGAAGGTCGTCGATGGCACAGGCAAATTCCTTATACCGGGGTTGTGGGACATGCATGTCCATTGGTACAACGAGCAAGACCTCACGTTGTTTACTGCAAACGGTGTGACCGGAGTCCGCCAGATGTTCGGTCAGCCAATGCACCTTCAATGGCGAAAGGATTTAGAGAAAGGTTCACTGCTCGGACCACGGATGTCGCTGGCATCGCCGATTGTGGATGGTCCGCATCCAGTTTGGCCTGGCTCGATTGCCGTTAAGGACGAGGCCGAAGGACGGGAAGCGGTCCAAAAAGTTAAGAAATGGGGCGCCGATTTTGTGAAGGTCTATTCACTGCTCCCTCGCGATGCCTATTTCG
>DASRDY010000006.1:0-2656 GCA_035652355.1 Blastocatellia bacterium | reverse complement strand
GCGGGATGCCCAGGGTCGGCTAACGATTTCCACTGGCGCAGCTACTGCATTTAGAAATTGGATTTTTGCCGAGGAGGTAAGGCCGGTGGAAATAAACAGCATGTCTAAACCGCCGGACAAGGCCACCAGCGCAAGCATAATCGCCGCGCCCAACGAGAACATCCGTTTAACCTCAAGCGGCGACCCCGCGCCCGATCGTTTAAACCCTTGTGAGATGACAAATCGTAAGACAATCGGGGGAACCAGAACCGCAACTGCAAGGCTTATGAACTCCGCGTCAAAAGATCCCAGCGAGCTCAGGTTAATTATCCAGGCCGCAATGTCATCGATAGCGGCCAGCACCACAAGTGAGATTATAAATACTGCCAGCGCTCTACGGCATCCTGATACGAAACTCATCTCAGGCCTGTGGTGTCGCAATACTGTCGACACCAGCAGAACCGCGCCGCAACCGATGACGATAAATAATAACAACCCAAGCCATCCGATTCTTGTGTCAACGCTATTGCCGCCAAACAGGTATGATTGCAATACAAGCGGCATCATTGTTCCCAATGTCGGTTTCACCATTTCGCTGCTGCCCGACAGATCTATTCCTCCGGATACCGTAACTAATCCCGTGTCGCTGACGCTCCAGCACGCGGGCACATACGTCGGGGTGTTTGCGTATTCGAAAGGCAACAGCCACAAATCCGGCGCAACAACACATTTCGATTCTTTCACCCATGCGGCAAGTGCGGAAGTCAAAGCCAATTGTTCTAAATGTCGGAATGCAGGAATCTCGCCTGCAAGTGCAGGCCACCTGCGGTTAAATTCGTTAACAAATCGGTCGACCTCTTGATCCTTGATCGGTCGATCTCTCAACGCCATTTCATAATGCAGCGTCAGATTCGAGCTTGTGGCAGTTAATTGGTTGCTTCGGGCTACTAAATCGATGTCGCCGCCGACCAGCCACATGCGCATCCATCGCAGACCTTCAACGCGAGGAAAAGTCCAAAGAAAATCCTGAGACGGACCAGATGATGAACCGCCAATCCCCATTCCTATACCGGCCAAAAGTCCCTTTAGTCTCAAGTCGGCCGCCAGCATTCCCGCTCCAACTGAAGAGTTGCGGATGCTGCTGAAATATGTCACTCGCTGGTAACCTGCTTTGTCCGAGGACTCGGTCCCGATAGACAGCATTGGCGGACGCTCCGTCAGGATCAAGCTTCGCATCAAAATCGCGAATTCGGACGGATCGACTCCGTCAATTTCAAAATCCTGAGAACCACTTTTAAGGTGAAGCTTCCGTCCCGCTAGATATAAGACGTTCGGCGAAATCCCCTGCGGAAAGCGAACGCGACCGCCCAGCGCCACGCCACCAATCTGATGCCCGGGCTCGCCTCTCTGCTCGCTCTCATAAGCTATGATCGACTGAGCCACGCTCTTATTCGCCTCTATATCACGCTGCATCTGGTCCATCGTGTACTCTGTCGGGTTGAATGCTGGCCCAATTGTCAGGGGATGAGGATCGGGCGCCCAATACGATGTCTTCTGCTCTTTCAAATCCGCATCCGAATTCACAATCGGTCCGGTAACACGGCGAAAGCTGTCGCGCGCGACCGGAGTCGAATCAGCCAGGGGTGCGAGGTGTTGGAAGTTGAGCCAGGGCGAATCGCTCTGCATCACATTGTATTTTTCCGCAGGATACTGTTTTCGAATCTCGTCGTGATGGCTCTTGTAATAATCTGCGGTAAAGCAAACCATAGCTCGACCGCTGTCCTTATCGCCAAGAACGACTACGTCGATCCCTGAACTGCCTTTAGGAAGCTGTTCGCGCATTCCAATCAGAAAATGATAGTTTTGCGCTTTGGTCTGCTTTTCACCTTGCTCTATAGCTCGTTCCGCCGTCCACAACATTAGCCCTGATGCAAGGTTCGCGGCCGAGCCTAAAGGTCCAGCGTTCTCTTCGAGCGATGCCGCCTGTTTGATAACGCCGCGCATTGCAGGCTGTTCGCTATGTGGCGGTTCATCCGCGACAGTGGCCATCCATCCGCTGATAAGGTTGCGAGCATTTTCCAATCCTTTGTCTTCGTCCGCTCCCTTAACAGTCGAAAATCCCCACAGGCCGATTACAATGAGCAGTGATAGTAATGCAATTGGAAGATCATATTTTGATAGCTTCACTGCGTCACCTCCGCTGTCGACCAAAACCGCCTCAGCGCTAAAAGACTCACGATACCGCAACAAACAACAGAGAATGAAAAGAGTAAAGGCCACCAGCTCAGAATCGAAAAACTGCTATACGGATCGGGTCGGAACAATAACACTGTGCCAAGAGTCAGCATCACATAAACCATACCTAAAATCAGGGCACTGAATCTTTTTTCCAGGATGCTCTTCAGATAATGAAACAGGATTGCCATAGCGGCCAGCCAAACTGGAATTTGAATAAGCAGGCTATCGCGCCAGAACACCAGGTCATTACCGAGTGTATAGTCGTTACCGATTTGATAAAGACGCCGAACAGCTCGATGTGGAGTCGTAAGATCGAGATCGGCAGCTACTGTCCACAACCATAAATAGAACTCCGTGCCGGCCGATACGATCAATACCAGCAGAATAAAATCGCGCAAACGTTCTGGTCTGGAATTACGCGACAATGTGAAGAGACCCA
>DASRDY010000005.1:0-1802 GCA_035652355.1 Blastocatellia bacterium | reverse complement strand
GGCCACCGCTCGCCTCTATCAATCCATCGATGAAGCTGCCGGGCGCTGCTGTATAGATATCCCTTAATGTGCCAGGAATACGATCAACCACGCAAAGGATACGAACCCTTGGAAGTGATTTCGTCTGATTTGCGCGCTCGTTTATTTTAGCGCTGATTTCATCAGCCAGTTTGTTGCCTTCTTTCGCTCGACCAGTTACTTCACCGATCGTTCGCATTGAGTCGATAACATCAGTTACGGTTCTGCTTTTGACGGCAACTACTCGATAACCCAGCTTTTCCAGCTTGTCTTTAAAAAAGACCGCCTGATCGTCGATTATCAGGATCAGGTCCGGTCGCATTGCGGTGATGGCCTCAAGATTAGCTTCATAAAATCCGCCCACGTGGGGAAGTTTCTTCGCTTCCTCCGGGTAGTCGCAAAATTGCGAATCGGCAACAAGCAGATCAAAAGCGCCGATCCCGTAGAGAATCTCCGTGATCCCAGGCGAAAGTGATATCACACGCAGCTTTTGCGAAGCCGTGGAGCTATGCGGGCCATGACAGGCCAGCAGCGTCGTTAGCAGGAGAGCGACGCCAATCGCTCCCCTTATAATTGATGCAGAACGTGTAATCATTTTTGCTTGGCCCTAAAAACGGAACTTGATTCCGGCTAAAGCTGTTGCCTTAGGAGCAAGGAAACCTTCGTCCTGGATCTTCTGGTTGAACAGGTTGTCGATTTTCCCATAAAAGGTCATTTGCTTTGATTCGCTCAGATTTCGGGTATAACTGCCGCCCAGCGCCGCCTTTGTATATCCCTTGAAGTTGAACAAGACCTCAGAGAAGAAGATCGGATCGAACAATGTGAAATCATGCTGCCCGACTGCATACAGATTGAAATTCACGTTAAATCCGTGGGCGAACGCCTGATTGGCCTCAAAACTGAAACTGTGTTTCGGAACACTAAGCGAAGGGAAGCTGACCCCTCCTGGAATCGTTGTATTATCACTGGTCAAAATTGGGAAGCCCAGGACCTGGTGCGAGTTTGTGAACGTATACGACGAGTTAAGCGTGAATCCTCGATAGGGTGCTGCTTCCAGGCTCAACTCCAGCCCGCGCGACAGTGCGCCTTTGCCGTTGGTCTCGTGAAACAACGCCGTCGAGGTAATGATCTGTTGCAATCGCGTGTAGAAATACGTTGCGCTGGCTCGGACTTTATTGTTCGCGAAGGTTTGATCGATGCCGCCGTCAAAGCTGATTCCTCGTTCCGGTTGCAGGAACGGATCGCCGATCCGAGTGCCTTGAAAGAAGACGAAACGTTCGCTCAAACTCGGTGCGCGAAAACTGTTGCCTACGTGCGACCGCAGCTTGGTGTTCGGCAGAACTCGATACGAGACTGATCCATCTCCTGTGTAAGCGCGTTTGATGTCGATGTTCTGCACCTGAGGCACGCTCTGCGGATTGCTCAGAAAGAACGCCTGTGAACGGAACGCCGCCATAAAGTAGAGTTTGCCGTCCATCGCAGTGATCTGATCCTGAGCAAAGAATGCGAGCGAGCTCTGCGTATCGGTTGTTCGTGGATTGGAAAAGAACGGCGATGTGAAGTCCTGGGTGAACGATTCGTGCTCGTACTCTAATCCGCCCGTTATCAGGTTGTACTTTCCCAGACGGAGATTGTTTGTGACGTTAAACGTGTTAAGCCGGCCAATATCATTCGAATCGCTGACGAAATCAGATATTCCGAATTGAATAGCAGGGGCGCTTTGACCCGGACCGTTGGTAAAGAAACGACTTGTGTAAACGTTTTGATAGGTTACCTGATAGCTG
>DASRDY010000004.1:0-61461 GCA_035652355.1 Blastocatellia bacterium | reverse complement strand
CCGCGGCTATCGTCTTTGAAAACACCGCGTGACCTCCCCCGCCGCCATATAGTTTAGACGCGACCAACTGCAGGATCGACTCGCGATCAGAGTTTTTAAAAGTCACCAGAGGAGCATTGTTGATGAACACTCCGCCCTGAGCATTCGGGTTGATCAATCCAACGTAAACGGGTGACACGGCTTCAGGCAGTCGGCCGCGCAGCCTGGCGTCAATCACTCTTTGCTGAGGGTAGGTCGCGGGAGTGCTCTTTTCTGATGAAAGGCTGCCGACAAGACCTTTGATATCAGAATCAAGCTGTTGTTGGCTGGATTGCGACGCGATCATAAACATCCGCGCATTTCCGGATTTCAAAAGCCGCTCTCGCACTGTGTCGAGATTGACGAGTGTCTTCTCCGGGGTCAGCAGCACATCGTGACGCATTTCTTTAAACAGATAGCTCCAATCCTGTGCGAGCGAGCTGTCCGGCGATTCGCCAAGCATCAACGTCATTTCTTTCGCGGCATCGGCGATAATCGGTTTTGCTGCGGTCGATAATTGATCCGCGTTTTCGTAATAGGGCTTCAATCCGTCTGAGAGTTTCGTTGCTTGGTCCTGCTGTCCCTGCAATGCGGCGAGCAAGGTTTTTAATTCAGCACGATTACCTTGTGCGCCGGAAAGCTTGTCAAAAAACGCGGCTACGTCGTTTCTGGTTTCATTTGTGCCGACGTCTTTCAACATCCATCGCAATCTGTGGAAATTGTGCTCCTCGGTTAAAAATGAAGTGGTGCTGAGCAACAGCGGACTATCCTGCCGCCGGTAAGCATTCGACGGGTTTCTGACCCACGATTCCTCTGCCTGCTGCATTGTGTTCCGAAGACCGCTCAGCGATTGATCAATAACATCGCGGATGCGCGCCAGGTTATCCGGCTTCCAGTTTGGATGCATCAGGACCAGTTTCATCCATTCAATGGCTTTCTTCGACTCACTGACATCGTTCCCGGATCCACGGACGACCAGTTCCGCGCGCCCGGTGCGAATGCTGGTGCTGTAATATGCGTTCAGGCTGAGGATCTCTTTGCGAGTTCGCTCACTCATATCTTCATAAGAAATTGGTTTGCCATCGATGATCACGCCGGTCTCTGTCATCAAAGTCGGAAGAACCGACAGATAAACCATTTCATTTTCCGGTATTTCATTCAGGCGCAAAGCCAGCCCGACGGTCGAGCTGGTCATACTGTCGAACGTCGATGCCACCATCGGAATGTCACCCGGCAACTTTGAAACTTTGAAATTCAAAGCGCTATCCAAGGTCATAGGAGGATCGTTGATGAAGTGATAACCAGATTTACCCTCTGAAGCTTTGTCGAGTACCGCGCTCACCGCGTTATAATCGTACTGGTATTTCTTAATCGCTTCCTGCGGATCACTGACTTTGTAAACGGTTTCGAGTCTTGCCACTTCCGCGTCCGACCTTGCTTTTCGATCCTCGGCTTCTTTGCGAACTTGCTCGGGACTCGGTTTCGCACCAACAGCGTACGGTAGATTGGTTGTTAACTGCCACCTAGCGATGTAGTCGCGCCAGATGTTTTTCTTGACCGAAAGTTGTTTTTCGATTTCGTTGAGCTCCGGTTTCAATGTAACCGATTTTCGGAATCCGCTGATCTTATTCAATTGATAAAGATGATCGACCCAATCCGATCCGGTGTTGCGAGCGCCAAAACGTGGCGGCGAATTCACGAACTTGCTCAACTGTCTTCGATCCTGGATGATCCGGTTTTGCAGGCGCGCGTTGAATTCCGCAAGCTCAGGCGAATCGTCATCCAAAGCGGCTATGCGCGAGATTTCCGAAACGATCTTTGCGCGAAGCTCCGCAATCTTTTCTTCTGTAATATTGGCAGGAGGAACATCGTATAAACCAATGAACACAGGATTGCCCTCATCGGCGCTGTCGTATCCGTAGATGCCCTGCGCGCCGATATTCATTTCTCGTGTTTTTGTGTCGATCAATTTTTTATAAAGGTTTGTGGTTGCATCGCCAGCTATATTTTCAATAAAGAGATTGAGTATGTCCTGATCTTCGTGATTCAGCTTCAGAACGGCCGGCCAGCCGAACACCACCGGACTTGGTTGCTGCTCGTTCTGATTTGGATAGGTTACAATGCTGATCTTACCAGGAGACATCGCCTGCGGAGGCGGCAACTCGTCGAGAGTTTCGAAGTGAGTCTTTGGCTGGTTCGGCTCCAATTGATTCAGCATTTCGTTCATTTTGGAAAGGACCGAATCCAGAGGCATCTCTTTCGGAAACGAAGCAACCGCTCCCATATTGCCGAGGTGATAATTCTTGTCGTGGAATGATTTTATGTTTTCCGGTTTAATCTGACGGATTGCTTCCGGTGTGCCGCCGGCGGAAAACGACAGCGGGTGGTTTGTACCGTATTGCGCGCGATTCAACGCGTAATAAATGACCGTATAAGGATTGATGAAAGAACTGGTCATTTCGTTGTAGACGGATCCCTTTTCCTCCAGCCTCAGAGTTTTTCCGTCCGCGTCTGTTGTGACGCCGAAGTTTCGGACTTCGCGTTTGACTTCATCATCGGTGTAATCGGGATGGAGCAATGCATCCAGCATCTTGTTCATCATCCGATAGAATGTGTCAGGCCCGGCAGTAGTGTTGAAGTCGTAAAACGTCCGAGTTTGTTGTGTGAAGGCGTTTTCTGTCACCAACGACATGCTTTCGAATCCAGCCAGTTCGCGCCCTTTGTTGCCTTTTGCAACCAGCAGGTGCTCCTGCGTATGCGGCTCCCCGCGATCTGATACAACCAGGGTATTCACCCACACCATTGCCTGTGGTACAGATTCGATTTGAAGGAAATCTAAGGTGAAACCACTGTTCACGTGGATAAACCGACCGCCCATCGGTTTGTCCGCGTCATTCAGGTACAACGCTGCGGTCTTGAATCCACTAACGACTTGTCCTTCTTTCAGTTGATCAAGAGACAAAGTCGATTTGGTTGCCTGAGCATAACCGAATGGCACGAAGGATAATTGGATCGACAAACAGACGAATAAGATAATTACAGACGATCTGAAACTACGATGCATACACTCTCCGTTAATCAAACGTACTCCGCAATAGTCGAACGCAGAATCGAAATTGGAATTGATTTGACGATCAAATACACAAAAAAGCAGACTTAGCAGGTACTTTCAATCTAAACATGCGGAAAAGCCGTAAACCGGGTGCATTATCCAAGCTCACCATTTTAATACCTTTAAATTCAGCGGTTTTCCAGATGGCAGATATTAAGTGGGCTTAAGCATAGAGGAGGTTTCAGCATCTTACTGGCGACAGTGCCGCCCGCTGTGCCTTATTCATATCGCAGCGCAATCGTCGGATCGACCTTAGTTGCTCTGCGTGCGGGAACATAACATGCGATCAAAGAGATTATCGCCAGCAGCAGTGAAATTCCTGAAAAGATCGTTGGATCGGTTGCATTGACCCCGTAAAGAAGAACGGACATCAGACGAGTCAAACCTGCGGCTCCGATCAGCCCGATAGCGACCCCCAGCAGAGTAACAATCATTCCGTGCCTTACAATCAGTTTCACAACATCACTGCGTTGCGCTCCCAACGCCATTCGCACTCCTATTTCCCGCGTTCGTTGTGAAACTGAATAGGTTATCACCCCATAAATCCCGACAGACGCCAAGATCAATGCCAGAGCCGCAAATAATCCAAGCAACAACATATTGAATCTCGGTTTGGCTAAAGATTCGGATACTATCTGGCTCATGGTCTTTACTGAGACAACAGGCAGATCTTTGTCCATCTTTGCAACTTCATTTCGGATAGCACCGATGAATGCCTGTGGTTCGGTCGCAGTGCGAACTACAAGGTAACGCCTCGGTATAGTGGTTTGCGTATACGGAAAATAGATATCCATTCGAACATTGTTCAATTCCATATACCTTGCCTCTTTTGCGACACCCACAATTGTGAGCCAGTCGTTACCATCGCCAAGCGCCTTTATCCGCTTTCCTATCGGGTCCTGACCGGGCCAGTATTGCTTCGCCATGTTTTCGCTGATAATGACGACTCGAGGTGTTTCCGTTGTGTCCTGTTCAACGAACGGTCTTCCCGCAACTAGTGGAATTCCCATCGCGCGGAAATAGTCAGGGGTGATAGCCTGACGATTAAGATAGGGATTGTTCTCAGCAACCTCCGCAGATTGCCCTTCAACCTGAAATGAAAAGTACCAGCCGACGGGACCTTCCAATGGGCGTAATGTCATAACTGCAGCCGCAGTCGCGCCAGGAATGGATTCTACTCTTTGGATTAATTCCCTGAAAAATTGCCTGTTTTGCTGAATATCGCGATATTTTGGCGAATTCAGGTTCACTTGCATCGTTAGCAAGTTATTGGGGTCGTACCCGAGCGAGACATTTTGCAGGTTACGAAAACTTTGGATCAACAGACCTGCACCAACCAGTAATATTAAGGTTAGAGCAATTTCTCCGATCACAAGAAGATTGCGGAGCGCTCGGCCTTTTCGATCTCCTGCTACTTTTCCGCTGCCTTCTTTCAGAGCTTCGTTCAGGTCAACTTTTGACGTTGCGAGCGCGGGCATCAAACCAAAAATAATTGATGTTATTAACGCAATAACCAGCGCGGCGACGAAAACACTCACGTTTACTCTGACATCACCAAGCCTTGGAATATCGCTCGGACCAACTAAACGAAGTATGCGTATTGCCCAGAACGCCAGCGCAATGCCGCATGTTCCTCCTGCCAGTGCAAGCAGCAAACTCTCGGTTAACAGTTGCCGGATCAGACGAGTTCGTCCTGCTCCGAGCGCTGTTCTTACTGCAATCTCTTTATGACGAACTGTTGCGCGCGCGAGCAGTAGATTCGCCATGTTCACACAAACGATCAACAAAACCAGCACGGCAGCGGCAGAAAGCAGATAGAGCGCTGGTCGTGTGCCTCCAAGTATGTGCTCAACCAGAGGCGTTACAATCGCGCCATTCGGAGAATCTTTGGGATTCTGCTGCAGACTAATGCGATGTGCGATTGCGTCCAGCTCCGACTGCGCCTGTTCAACTGTTGCGCCAGGCTTCAGTCGCCCAATCATTTGCAAAAAGATTGCACCTCGGTTAGTCAACACGGCTGGATTGCCGCTTGCTGAAGCAAGAGGCGTCCACATGTCGACTCCATGCGGGAAGTCGAACTCCCTTGGCATCACCCCTACGACCCTGAATCCGCGACCGCTGAGGTTAAGAGTCTTACCAATGATATCGCGACTCCCGCCATAGCGCTCTTCCCACAAAGTGTGACTGATGACAACCACGCGCTCACTGTTGATATTGTCTTCTTCCGGAAGAAACGTGCGACCTAATTCAGGTTTTGCTCCGAGAAGATCAAAGAAATTAGCCGATACCCTGGTGCTCTCGATCTGCACTGGCTCACCTTCGCCAAGCAAAGTGAAGCCATAGCCATAAGTAGTTGTTGGCATGGTTGCAACTTGCTCAAAGACATGATTTTGTTCTCGCCAATCCTGGAACTCAGCATAGGACAACTCAAGTAAAGGATTGTTCGCGGCAGGATCACTTTTCCATGCAACAACCAGTCGATCTTGATCTTTAAACGGAAATGGATTAATAAGAACTGCATTGACGACACTGAAGATGGCGCTGTTGATCCCTATTCCCAGTCCGATCGTCAACAGGGCAACAAAACTAAATCCGGGGTTCTTTCGAAGCATTCGAAAGCCAAACCGCAAATCCTGAACTAGCGCTTCTGTAAAAACAAGACCGCGAGACTCGCGCATCTTCTCTTTAATATGAGCTTGGCTTCCGAAACGGCGGAGAGCAGCCTGTCGAGATTCTTCGGGCGACATGCCAGATTCGATATTTTGTCGAATAATGGTTTCGATGTGAAATGCGACTTCATCGTTTATGTCGCGTTCCAACTGCCTGCCGCGCCACAAAGCACGTATCGGTCTTAGCAAAGCTTTTATAACCTCGAACAATGCCATGGCCCGGTTTTTCCCTATGTCGCCTGCATAACTTTCGATATCGCGGTCGAAAGGCGTGCCCAGTCTGTGGCCTCGTTTTCAAGCTGTTTCCGACCCGATTTGGTGAGCTTGTAATATTTAGCGCGCCGGTTGTTTTCGGACAGTCCCCACTCGGACTCGATTAAACCGCGTTCTTCCATACGATGGAGCGCCGGATAAAGCGAGCCTTCCTGAACCATAAGTACATCATCAGACATCTGATGAATTCTCGTAACGATATCGTAACCGTGCATTGATCCGGTAGCTAGCGATTTCAGGATCAGCATGTCCAGCGTGCCTTGGAGCAGTTCAACTTTAGAGTTCTTCATGCATCTCCCCTTGTATGTCTAGGGCAGTATCACATACGCTCCCTAGAACGTCAAGGGAAAAGACCCTATCTCTCTTCGATTGGGGCGGATTCGACCGATTGAGATCATGTGATCCGGTATAAAGAAGCCGCGATAATTGCCGAAGGATGAGGCATATGAGTTACAACAATGAAGAGACCGGCGGAGGAATGGTTAAAGCCATCGTCGCGATCCAGCTTTTGTCCGCTCTGTATCAGGTGGTTGCCGCAGTCGAAGGTGGCGAATTCGATAGCAGTGCCTCTTCAGACAGCTATATTTTGTTCGGCGTGGTCGGAGCGGTTGGCGCCCTGAGCGCGATTTGGTTGTACTGGGGAAGCAATGCCAGTCGCGTTGTGGCGCTGGTTTGGCACTTGATCGTAGCTGGATGGATGTTGACGAATATAAAAACCGAAATCATCACTGAACATCCGGTACTGCTTGGACTGGTATCTATTTCGGTAGTGTCAGTTCTGTACCTGACTGCCACCTCGTTCACGGGAATAATGCGCGCGCTGAGAGAGCAGTAAAAAACGCGCAGCACCGCCTTATTAAGGTTCATCGGCCATTTCGGCTGGCTCGGCAGGAAAAACAACGCGATCGTAGATATCAGAAAGTCTCAACGAGCAGCCGATCGAAGGTAACGTAATGGCACTATACGGATCGCTGATGAAAGAATATCGCCATCCGCTATCAGATTGGCGCTCGAAATGTTCAACTAGTGGTTTTGATTGCGAGACCAAAAGGTAATCAGTGAGTATTGGCAGCCATGTTTGATAGCGCATCCATTTTTCACCCCGATCAAATGCCTCTGTCGATTGGGACAATATTTCGATAATCACCTTCGGATTGAGGAGTACATCTCTATTTTGATCGTAGTACTGACGTTCGCCGCAAACTACTACCACATCCGGATAAGAATATAATCCTTTACTTTTGTGGCGTGACGTAGGGGTTGGGCCACATCGAACTTTTGTATCCTTGGTCCATACGCGGCAGGAAGTATCCCTAAGATTTGCGCTCAGTTCTCTGACCAGGTTCACGCTAATGTCAGCGTGGGCTTCACTTTCTCCTGCCATCGCGTAGATTTGGCCATCCAGAAACTCATGTCGCTCTTCAGACTGTCGCTCCAATGCCAGATACTCTTCCACCGTATAAATGTGTTCTGAACGAGGCAGGCTCATATCCGATTTATCTCCACAAATAAGGTGTGGCTCAAACAGCAATTAACAGCTAGTTCCCTCGACTGTCAAGACTGGCTTCATCGTGAAACTGACCACCAATGACGACTGCTACCGGTACGCCGTACAACTGCCAGCCTCCAAAGGGGGTATTCCGACTCTTCGATTTGAATTTGGTCGGATCGACAACCACTTTTCCGGCAGGATCGAAGATGGTTACATCGGCTATCGCGCCTGGTGCAAGAGTTCCTCTATTAAGGTTAAATGCTCGCGATGGATTTATCGACATTAACTCGACCATACGCCTCAGTGTTATTGTTCCGTTGTATACCAATCTGTCGAAGACAAGACTAAGCGCCGTTTCCAATCCAACAATCCCGAAGGGAGCCTTATCGTATTCCAGCATTTTTTCATCCCGATGGTGCGGAGCGTGATCGGTCGCAATCGCATCTACCGTTCCATCAATAACTCCTTCAACCAGAGCATCGACGTCATCCTGCGAACGTAGTGGAGGATTCATCTTTGTATTCGTGTCGTAACCGACAACGGCGGCATCAGACAGTGTTAAATGATGAGGCGTCACTTCACAAGTTACGTTAACACCTCTCCGTTTCGCATCGCGTACGAGTTGTATAGCACCGGCTGTGCTCAGATGCGCTATGTGAACGTGAGCGCCGATCTGCTCAGCTAACAAGATGTCGCGGACAACGTGTAAATCTTCTGCTGCTCGATTAATCCCTTTCAGTCCCAGCATTGTCGAATAGTAGCCTTCGTGCATTGAACCGCCGGCGGCAAGAGCGCTCTCCTCGCAGTGATCGATAACTGGCAAGCCGAAATTCTGCGCGTATTCCATCGCGTGGCGCATCACATTCGGATTATTCACTGGTTTTCCGTCGTCAGAGATGGCGACAATACCCGCGCGTTTCATCTCGCCATATTCGGCCAGAGTTGCTCCCTGTGACCCAATAGTGATCGCGCCTATCGGAAAAACATTGACGAGTCCGACCTCTCTAGCTCTTTCAACAATGAATTTAGTGACCGAGGAATTATCGTTCACTGGACTGGTATTCGGCATCGCGCAGACAGAGGTGAAACCACCGGCCGCCGCGGCCGTCGCTCCAGTTTCGATGGTCTCTTTGTCCTCGCGGCCGGGCTCGCGCAAATGGACGTGCAGATCGATAAAACCCGGCGCGACAATCATTCCCTTTGCGTCAAAGCCTTGAGCTTTTGGAGCGGCTAGTCCCGAACCGATCTCCACGACTCGACCGTCGCGAATCAACACGTCGGCTTCCTTTTCCAGATCCTGAGCCGGGTCTATAACCAATCCATTTCGAATCAATAAATCCATAAAGAGTTAATTATTCTGAATGACTCCCACCTGCCAGCAAATACAGTATTGCCATTCTAACCGCCACACCGTTCGTAACCTGGTTAAGAATCACTGATGTCGTGTCATCCATCACATCGGACGCCAGTTCGATTCCGCGATTGACGGGTCCCGGATGCAGCACGATTGCGTCACCTTTTGCCAAAGCTAGGCGACGTTTATTCAACCCAAAATGAATTGAATATTCGCGCAAAGACGGGAAGAAGGCCTCGTTCTGACGCTCTAATTGAATCCGCAGCATCATCACTACGTCGGAGTCTGTTATAGCGTCTTCGACGCATGGCGCAACTGTGACCGAACCTTCGCCTTGAGATAACTGCTCAATCTCGACTGGCAGTAGTGATCGCGGACCCGCAAGCACAACGTGCGCACCCATTTTTGTCAGAAGATGAATATTCGATCTGGCGACTCTGCTATGAAGAATATCGCCGATAATCGCGATGCGAAGCCCCGATAATCCGCCTTTCCGCTCTATTATCGTATAAGCATCCAGAAGAGCCTGGGTCGGATGCTCGTGCGCACCATCGCCAGCATTGACCACTGATGCGTCAACATGTTTCGCAATAGTATGCGGAGCGCCGGACGATGAATGGCGAATAACTATTACATCAGGCCGCATTGCCTGCAGATTTTGCGCGGTATCAATTAAAGTCTCGCCTTTCACAACGCTGCTGGTCGAAGCGGAAATGTTGATCGCATCCGCCGAAAGACGCTTTGCTGCTATTTCAAACGACGTGCGCGTTCGCGTCGACGCTTCGAAAAAGAGATTGATCACGGTTCTGCCACGCAGAGTCGGGACCTTTTTTATCTCTCGTTCGGAAACATCTTTAAAAGTAGAGGCGGTGTCGAGAATTAATTGAATCTCTTCGACCGAAAGTTCGCGGATGCCAAGAAGATCTTTACGGTGAAGTGATGCGGACTGGTCTGCGGGATCCGACCGCAGCGTCATTATTTTCTCCTGCAATTAGGCTGATTCAACAAGCAAAACCTGATCTACGTCGTCAATATCGCTGACCATTACCTTGATTATTTCACTGTCTTTCGTCGGCACAATCTTTCCGATGTAATCCGCCTGAATAGGCAGCTCGCGGTGGCCGCGATCTATCAACACTACCAGTTGGATACGCTTTGGCCGGCCGAAATCCATCAACTCATCCATCGCGGCGCGGATCGTTCGACCTGTGTAAAGCACGTCGTCGACCAGCAGAATAACCTTTCCCTTTACATCGCTCGGCAAACTTGTCTTGTTTACGACCGGGGCTGCGGCCACTGTGCTCAGGTCATCTCGGTATAAAGTAATGTCAAGAATTCCGACTGGAACATCAACGCCTTCCAGTTCTTTGATTTTTTCAGCTATACGTTCGGCAAGCGGCACACCGCGTCGTCTGATTCCCACCAGCATTAGGTCTTCTGTGCCAAGGTTGCGCTCGACGATTTCAGAGGCAAGTCGCGACAGCGCGCGATTAATTCGCGTCGCATCCATTATGCGAGCCTTCTCAACAAACTCCATACTGTCTCCAAACCTGGTTGACGTGGGTAATTAAGACGGCGCGAATATAACACAGCGGTAAACGGCGCATCAAGCGATGGCAGAACGATTGCACCGACTCTCTATTTGAAGTACTCGGTGAATGTCGTATTGCCGTTTGAATCCAGGACCTCTCTCTTATACAAGCCGCCATTTTTCAACAGCCACTTTTCATCATCCCGACCATCCCGGTCCAGATCTATTCGAATCTGCGACCACTGGCTGTCATTGTTTGACCATTTTATTGCATCGCTCTGAGGAAACCTGATTGCCGTAGCTCTGAAGTTCTCTCTCGGTAAGATGTCTTCCCGTCTCATCATCCCGTGACGATCAGGATTGTCGGCAAGCCATTTTCCAAGTTTTTGCTTAAGCTCTGCAGTAGTGGCTCTAATTTTGTTTGTCCCTGACAGGCTCCCGGGATAACCACCGGGAACGCCGCCTGGAGTTCCGCCTGGCACTCCGGCTGGAACACCGCCTGATACTCCGTTAGAAGGAGCAGCAGGCGTTGAATTCGAGGATGATTGAGAGTGCTCGGGTTCTTTTAGTGTCCGGGATATACAACTGGTGATCAGGACACCGCTTCCCACAACAACTATGATGATGCAGCCAATGATTAATCTGGAAAATGTCTTGTACTTCATCGCGATTGTGCCTTTTCAGGAAACGTATCCATAATGACTTTCGGTAACGTCAGAACTCGAATAATAAGAAGGGCCGTGATGATATCCTCCATAACCCGCTCTGTTCGTCGAGAAAAAATTCAGCACAGTGTGATGAGTCTCAACAGGCACAATCCAATCATCGTAATACCAGCCCGGTGCGCTACCCCAG
Source organism: Blastocatellia bacterium (assembly GCA_035652355.1). Taxonomy (GTDB): domain Bacteria; phylum Acidobacteriota; class Blastocatellia; order DASRDY01; family DASRDY01; genus DASRDY01. The sequence goes on along the minus strand of DASRDY010000004.1, from coordinate 50,157 downwards.
CTTGAGTTATAAACATTGACTTGGTACGGACGAGAACCACGATTGCCACCATAGACCACAGCATAATCATCAGGAACTTCCTGCCGGCCGCTTTTTGCGGCAGTCGCGATGATCTGCTGCAGTGACACCATCTGCGAGTGCACCTTTTCACGCCTGTCCTGCAGGCTGCCGTTGATCCTGTCGGTGCTCTCCTGGATCTTTGCATCAATATCGGCAATCGGTTTCATCATTGGATCAGATTTATCAGCGCTCAGATCCAATTCCGATTTTATCCGCAAATGACACGAATCAAGAACAGCAGCCTCAACATTATCCAGCGCGTTCAAAAGGTTCATGTGTTCGTCGCGTAGCCCCTTGAGATTTTCTTTGCCTTCTTGAGCTTGAATCAGCTGCTGTTTCGCGGCTTCGTAACCATTGCGGATATTTTCGTACCGCCTGACGACATCGTTCCAGTCACTGCATTTCAGCTCTTCGACAATTTCGTCTGCTCGTTTCCAATCGCGATAATATTGAGGGTTCAACCAGCCAAGCTGGTAATAATCGGTGCCATAGGCGCGTTTGATAAGGTCTTCAATTCCCTTGATCGACGCCATTGCTTTGTAACCCGGCTCAATATCGTTGAAATCGCTTTCCAGCTTTCCGATCTCTACATCCATCTTTTCGATTTGCGATTCGTACTTATTCGGCTCGTATGAATGAGCAATCTCTTTTAATCGTTGTTTGATCTGTTGTCGGCGTTGTTCGATCTCCTGCCGCACCCAGTTGTTGGTTATCAAGTCGGGAAAATGAGCTTCCAGGCTGGCGATGCTGCTCTGGGTTAAATCAGGCAATAACCGTGATGCGATGTTGTCCATCAAGTTTTGTCTTCGCTGCTGCAACTCGGCGATCTTCTGATTCTCTATGGTAATTTCCGATTCGATCTCGACCAGCCACTGACTCAGGCTGCTTAGCTGATTCTGAGCGTCGTTAATGAATTCATCTAGTTTCAAGCAGCAATCTCCTTCTCAGGAATCGATTGACCGTCTTCGCGTCTGCTCTCGAAATAATTGCTGAACCAATTTTTCAAAGCCTCGTTATTCGTATTCCATTCCAGAGGCCGACCCGGCAGCGCCTTGATATCAGTAAACGGATTGAAGTTATATTCGGCCAGTTCGCGATGCCGAAGAAGATATTGACGATTCTCTATATCGCCGTGCCACAAATGGAGAACATCGCCCGAAACAGCCGCAATGCGATTATCAGTTTCTTTATAAAACTTCGTAGCCCAATCGCGAAAATGAAGAAGCAATGACGGATTATCAAACATCATTCGCCTGATACAGATTCCAGCGAAATCCCCGAAGATTGCATGCGCCATGTAATGATCGCCACTGCCTGCGATTGCGTATTCATATAACCCGCAACTATCAAGAATATCGCGACGCGCTGCCCAAGCATAACCAGTGTGGCCGTGATCATCAAACCTTCCGCTGTGAAGCGTTGTCTGATCCCGAGATGTTATTGACGCGAATGACTGACAAATGTTCCCTTCACCCTGATACCATAGATGATCTTGCGGCAGCCTGATGCATCGCTCGAACAACTGAACAACCGGAAAATCATTTAGAAGACTGACCGTTCTGATTGTCCAATCAGAGTTGGTAAAGAGAAGATCGCAATCTATCCACGCCACATACTGGCAAGACCGCGGTAGCCACGAAACGGCCAGGTTCAGCAATCGTTCTTTTTGCCACAGCACGCTGTTGCTGCGGACTTTGATAACTCGCGAAGAGTTTGGCAGAGAAAATTGCTGCCCTTCGAATGCACACTCTACTGTCAGGTAGTTAAGACCTGATCGTTCCAGTGCACCGACAAACACTTCATAGTTGAACCGCCGAGTCCGGTAATTGAGCGGATTAAAGTAACTGACGATAACCCAAAGGTCAGGGCAGTACTTGTACGTAACTTTGCAATCTGATGACATATGACAACGAAGAGAACGAATTAAAATTTATGTGCGGATTCTACCATCAGATGGGTCGAATGCCATTCTTAATCGGGTACGTCAGGGAAGATCAGAACTAAGCAGTAATCATCGTGCCGCCGCCTTCATCGGTGAAAACTTCGGTAAGCAGAGCGTTGCGCTTATTGCCGTTGATGATGTGTGCGCTTTTGACACCACGCTGAATCAAGTGAATGATTGAAGACAGTTTCGGGATCATTCCGGCAGAAACTATTCGATCTTCGATCAAACGATCAATTTCTTTGATTGATAATTTTGAAAGGCGGGATTCAGGATTCTTTTTATCGAGATATATCCCATCGACATCTGATAGCAGAACGAGCTTCTCGGCCTGAAGATGCGCTGCTATTTCCGATGCAATCGTATCAGCATTGATGTTGTATATGTTGCCCAATTCATCGGCGCCAAGAGAAGAGACAACCGGCACATATCCATTGTCCAGCAACAAACTCAACAATTTGACGTTCACTTCAACAATATCTCCGACGTGACCGTAATCGATCTCCTCTTCGTATCCGGTTTCGTGGTTGAGAACCTTTTGAATCTCGCGGCGACGCGCATGAATAATGTTGCCGTCAAGTCCTGATAGCCCAACAGTCTCGGCTCCTGCGCGGCGCAATGCCGACAGAATGTCAGTATTGATCTGTCCGGCGAAGACCATCTTTGCTACTTCCAGAGTGTCGCTGTCGGTCACGCGTCGACCATTGATAACCTTCTGAACGATACCAAGTTTTTCCGCGAGGTCGTTAAGCTGCTTGCCCCCGCCGTGAACGACAACGATCTTGATCCCGACTTGCTGACAGAGCGTGATCTCTTCGGCAATTGAGCATAAGGGCTCGTAATCCTCGATAACTTTGCCGCTCAATTTAACGACAAAGATCTTGCCCTTGAAACGCTGAATGTATGGCAGTGCCTCGCGAAGGAGGTCTAGTCGTTCTTTCATGAAATCACAAAATCGAGGCCAAGATGGCTTTTTGAACGTGCAGCCGATTTTCGGCTTCATCGTACACAAGCGAATTCGCGCTATCTATCACTTCATCGGTGACTTCAACATTGCGACGAACTGGCAGACAATGCATAAAGCGGCCTTTTGAGGTGAGCGCCATTCTCTCGCTATCAATAATCCAGTTCTGATATGGCTGCCGTCCGGCCTGATCTTTTGCAGCGTCACCATAAAACGGCAGACCAGCCCAACTCTTCGCATAAACGATCTCGGCTTCGGCAAAACCTTCATTCAGATCGTTGACCACGCGAACCGCGCCACCAGCGTCAGAGGACTTCGCCTCGAGCTGAGCCATTATTTCATCGCTCAACTGATATTCCGGCGGGCAGGCTATTGTCAGGTCGATGCCAAACTGCGCGCAGGCAAGAGCGAAAGAATTGGGAACGGCATGCGGCAATGGCTTTGGGTGATTCACCCACGCTAGAGTTACTTTCCGTTTATCTAACGAGCCCAGCGCCTGGTGCATTGTCAAAACATCCGCAAGAGCCTGACACGGATGCCACAGGGCAGACTCCATATTAACGATAGGAACTCTGCTGTACTTTCGGAACTCAGCAAGAATCGGATCCGTCTTGTCTTCGTTCCAATCGCGCATTCCAGGAAAACACCGCACCGCGATTGCATCGACGTAACGCGACAACACTTGAACAGCGTCTTTGACGTGTTCAGTCTTGTCCTGATTCATTATTGCGCCTTCGCGCCATTCCAGTGACCACGTGCCGCTGCCGACTTCAAGCGACACCGGATGGCCGCCAAGTTGAGAAACACCAATCTCCATCGACGTACGCGTACGCAAACTCGGGTTAAAGAATACAAGCGCTACGCTACGACCAGCCAGCGGTTGTGCGTGTCCGACGGTCTTGAATTTCATTGCCAGATCGAGGAGTTCCGACAACTCTTCGCGAGTGAATTCTCCAGTAGTGCAAAAGCTGCGCCCTCGCAACTCGACCAACGGATAATCTCTGGTTCGTTTCATCTTCTGTGCCATGCTCGTGCCGTTATCCTATCTCCGTCAGTGCTTGCAAAAACAGGTCGATCTCTTTTCGTTTGAGAGTCAGTGGCGGCAGCAGCCGCAAAGTCTTCTTATCGTCAGCCATTCCAGTGATGATTTTACGATCAAGCAATCCCTTTTGGTAATGCGACGCATCTTGCTGGAAGCGAATGCCGACTAAATATCCGAGCCCGCGAACCTCTGTAACGAACGGTAGCTCACGCAGTCTTTCAAAAAGATATTGGCTGCCGCCGCGGACATTCTGCAGCAAGTGTTCATCTTTTATTACATCAATCGTCGCCGACAGTGCTGCACAGGCCAGCATTCCTCCCCCGAATGTCGTACCCAGATCACCATACTTGATCGTCTTCGCCAGTTCTTCCTGAACCAGAACCGCGCCCATAGGGACGCCGCTTGCGATTCCCTTTGCCGTTGTAATTATGTCGGGCGTTACATCATATCTGCCAGCAAAGAAATATTCTCCCGTGCGACCAAAACCTGTCTGAACCTCATCGTAGATGAGCAACGCTCCTGTTCGATCACAGTATTCGCGAAGCTCTTTATAAAACTCCGGGGGGGCAAGATTCACTCCGCCCATGCTCTGAATCGGCTCCAGGATAATGCCTGCAATTTCGCTGGCGGGTAGTTTCAGTACCGAATCGATGTTTCCGAATTCGGCGAAATAGTGATAGCCGATTTTTGGCTCAAGCAAATCCTGGTACTTCTTAATACCTGTAACCGCAAGTGAGCCGAGCGTTCGGCCGTGAAATCCGCCTTCAAAACCGACAATAGATTGCCGACCGGTTCGCATTCGAGCAAGCTTGACTGCGTTTTCGTTCGCCTCCGTACCAGAATTGACAAAGAAGGTCTTGGCGAATTCTTTGGGCGCGATGCCGACCAATTTCTCTGAAGCTTCCGCCCGGACTTGGCTATATACCAGGTTCGAATAAAAGATCATCTTTTCTGCCTGGTTCTTTATCGCCGCAACGATTCTTGGATGGCAATGACCGGTCGAAACAACCGCGTGTCCGCCATACAGATCCAGATAACGCTCGCCATCCGATGTGTAAACCCAAACATCCTCGCCGCGCTCTACCGCAAGAGGAAACTTCTTGTAGGTAGGCACCTGATATTTCTCTTCGAATTCAACTACTGCATCTAATGACGTCGGCATTCTATCTCTCCAATAAAAACTATGGATTGCTTCCGGCAAGCAACAATCCTGTTGTTTCCTCAAGCCCAAACATCAGATTCATATTTTGAACTGCCTGACCTGCGGCACCTTTGACCAGATTGTCGATGGCCGTAAAGATAACTGCGTTTGTGCCATTGACTGCCATCCCAATATCAGCGAAGTTCGTCGTCTTAACCCAGTTGACATCAGGTGAGCCGTCCACAAGCCTTACGAAAAACGAACCGCGATAGTATTGATCGAATAGCTCGCGAATCTGTTGCGCGGTTTTTGGCGACGCAAGCGACACATATATCGACGCGAATATTCCGCGAACCATCGGCGCGGAATGAACCTGGAAAACAAGCTCGTCAGATAATCCAGCCTCTGTCAGTACCTGCATTACTTCCGGCAGATGTTGATGCGTAAACGATTTGTACGCGTAAAAGCTATTCGTGCGTTTCGGATGATGGGTGTTAGCCGCAGCCTTTGCTCCCGATCCGGATGAACCGGTCTTTGCGTCGACAATAATTTTGCCTGTAATCGATTTACTGTCGACCAATGGAAATAATCCGAGCAAGAGCGCCGTCGCAAAACAGCCAGGATTGGCTATTCGCTGCGCCTCGGTTATCTCGCGACGGTTGATCTCCGTCAGTCCGTATACAAATTTCTGCTGCCATTCAAAAGAGATGTGGCGGCGTTCGTAATATCGTTCAAATACTGCAGCGTCGCTCAGTCGGTAATCACCGCTGAGATCGATCACCTTTAGATGCGGAGGAAGTCCAGGGACAACCTCCATTGCTTGTCCGTGTGGTAATGCCAGGAAAACACAATCAAGCTGTGACAGCTGTTCTTCTCCTGGATTACCAATGAATTTCAGATCGGTTAATTGATTGAGATTGGGATGAACCGACGCGACGGTTTTGCCCGCGTGCTCATTTGCGGTTACGAGATTAAGCTCAACATTCGGATGAAACAGCAGGATCCGCAGCAATTCACTGCCGCCATAACCTGATCCGCCCAGAATACCAACCTTGATCTTTTTCACTGCTGTCCCCACGATGCCACTCGGCTGGAAATCAGTTCCCACAACCGTTCTCCACCGTGCGTTGCATTGGCGGCCCTGATGCCTAATTCGTTCTCGATATATTGCACGCCCATTTCTGTGTCAGTCACTGAACCTGCAACAACATCTACACTGACGCCTTTGCGACGCAGCAACTCAACGCCGCCCCAAGCCCCAACGAAATCGCTTGCACAAAATACAAGTGCCGCCATCGCGTTTCGCAATTCCACGTCTTCAAAGATGGATTCGACGCTATAGCCACCGAGGATTCCGTCGCCAAGCTCGACCACAATCACATCCGGTTGCACTGAAGCAAGATGAGAAATGATTCCTTTCGCTATCGGAGCCAGATCGTCAAGACCTACCGTTGATGGAAGTCCGCACTCGACAAAACTGGCCGTTGCAACAGCGCCATGATCCTGCATATTCAACGTGTCACGGAGGCATGCGACGCCAGAGAGTTTTGCTCCGGCTACTTTTTGACCGTGCCTGGCAAACTGTTTAACCAATTCTGAAGAGGCAAAGGTCTTCCCGGAATTCATGCACGTGCCCGCAACCAGAACTAGAGGTATATTCAAATCGCCGAGATCATTGCGCGGCTGAATCGCATTTTCTGCGCTGCCTATATTCAGCGTATCTCCGTTTCCATCGACGGCAACGCCAATCACTTCAACTTGAATAGGCGAGCCCAATCCACGACAGGCACCGGAAGAAATCCCAATGACTCCGCCAAGATTAAGAATATGCAGCTTGTCTCCTGTTTTAACTTGCGCGGGAATATCGCCAATAAATCCCTTCAGTGCACGGCGACGGCCGAGAACACCCGCAATCACGTCGCCAGGATTGATCTTGGCAAGCCGGCCTGTTGTCAACTCCAGCTGATTGTAGTTGGAGTTGTCGGTGATAGCGCGAACAATGACACAATCTCCCGCCTGCGCGGGTTCAAGAGATGGCGCAACGCCGACCATCTTCGCGAGTCCAAGGTTGATCGTCGCCGAGCCGATCTTATCGACCTCAACCACGCTGATGAGTTTATCGGTCTGGGGTAGCACTTGGGCTGTTGTCATCTTTATTACCTCCCGAAACTTCCCAATCGCAATCGCAACGCGTTTAACTTAATGAAGCCTTCGGCATCTCTCTGGTTGTAGATCGTGTCGGCCTCAAATGTAGCCAGATTGGACGAGTACAATGAATGCGGCGATTTTCTGCCAAGAACAGTCACATTGCCTTTGTAGAGTTTCAGTCGCGCAGTGCCGGTGACATTCTTCTGTGTGCCATCTATGAAATCTCGCAGGAGCTGGAATTCAGGCGTAAACCAGAAACCGTAATAAACGGATTCCGCGAATTTTACGCTTAGCGAATCGCGCAGATGCATCACTTCGCGATCCATCGTTATAGATTCGATTGCACGGTGAGCAGACTGTAGAATCGTGACTCCAGGCGTTTCATATACACCGCGTGACTTCATGCCTACGAAGCGATTCTCGACCAAATCGATGCGGCCGATCCCGTGTCGGCCGCCCAGATAGTTGAGCGCTTCCAGCATCGCCACGGGTCCCAATTCCATGCCGTCTAGCTTGATCGGTATTCCCTTTTCGAATTCCATTTCGATCACTTGCGGATCGTTCGGAGCTTCTTCAGGTGATTTTGTAAGCAGGAAGATATCTTCCGGTGGCGGGGACCAAGGGTCTTCCAGAATGCCACCCTCGTATGAAATGTGCATTAGATTACGATCTGTCGAATATGGCTTTTCCGCAGTTGCCGTAATCTGAATCTCGTTTTGTTTGCAATATTCGATCAGGTCGGTACGGCCTTTGAAATTCCATTCTCTCCAGGGCGCAATTACCCGAATACCGGGCTCCAACGCATAATAGGTGAGCTCGAATCGTACCTGATCGTTACCCTTGCCTGTTGCGCCGTGCGCGACAGCGTCGGCACCGACCGATTTGGCTATTTCAATCTGGCGCTTCGCGATAACGGGCCGCGCGAGGCTCGTCCCCATTAAATAAATGCCTTCATAGACCGCATTCGCTTTTACGGCAGTAAAAACATAATCACGGACAAACTCTTCACGCAGATCTTCAATGTAGATTTCGCTTGCGCCGGTCTGTTTCGCTTTTTCCGGCAAACCGCTCAATTCGCCACTCTGACCGACATCGGCGCAATAAGCGATCACTTCACAGCCGTACTGCTCCTTTATCCAGAGCAACATCGCCGACGTATCCAGTCCGCCCGAATATGCCAGCACTACTTTCTTAACATCCTGTTTCATCCAACAACCACCTTAAATTGATTCGAAACGCCCCAGTGAATGAGCGATACCTGTCTCTAACTGAACAACTCTATTATCTGCCGCATCGCTAAACGCTGATCGTGCGCTTCTTTCACTGCTACAAAGATCGTATCATCGCCTGCTATCGTTCCCACAATCTCAGGAATCTTTGCGCGATCGATAGTCAGAGCCACCGGTTGAGCCAAACCGATTTCCGTCTTCACAACCAACAACGCGTCACCCGCGCGGTCGACGCTGATAAATCCACTCTGCCCATTTCTCACCTGCGGCAAAGTGTAGAACCCGTTTGCCTTAGTGATTCCGAGCTCCGTCACATCGCGAGACACTATCGACTGGGTGGCGTCGAGTCCGACGTCCTGGAGCGCTTCCACCAGATCAGCCTGCGTCTTCAGGCGTCGTGTACGGATTAATTCAAGCAACTTCTCTTGTCTTTGATGCTTCATTTATGCAAATAGTCTGCATATTTACTGCATAATCTACGCGAAAACGCATTTTTATCACATAGTCCAGCACCTGTCAAAGAAATTATTCAGCAGACTGGGATTTGACTCAGTCCAGACCAAAAATTACAATGGTTGTTTGCTTCTCAAGCGAATTTGAGCAGCAGGTGAGGCTATGTCCGTCAAGGAAATAGAAGTGGAACACCGCGTAATTAAGCAGGCTGAGGCTAATCTTCCAACTGAATTTGGAGATTTTCGGATCATCGGATTTACCAGTGTTGCAGACGGTGAAGAGTTTGTCGTATTGACTCAGGGCGATTTAACCGATGGTAAACCGGTTCTCGTTCGGATTCACTCCCAATGCCTGACAGGCGATGTGTTCCATTCGATTAAATGCGATTGCAGGCAGCAACTGCATGCAGCTTTGTCTCGTATCAGCAAAGAAGGTCGCGGAGTTCTGATTTACCAGGCGCAAGAAGGACGCGGAATCGGCATCATTAACAAAATCCGCGCCTATGCTTTGCAGGATCAGGGAGTTGATACGGTCGAAGCTAACCTTCAACTTGGATTTGGCGCCGATGAACGCGATTACCAGTTATGTGCTGACATTGTGTCGCAACTCGGCATTCGCGAAGTAAGAATGATGTCGAACAATCCTGATAAGATTGCCGCGCTGGAACGAGCAGAAATAAAAATCACTGAACGTGTTTCATTGGACATTCAACCCAGCGATCTTTCGACCGAATACCTGCGAATAAAGAAAGAAAAAATGGGTCACCTGCTCTAATAGTCCTAACTGACACATATCTCTGATATATTTCATGATATCGAAAGCGAAGATTGACTGATGGAACTGCTGCGTGACAAATTAAATCGACCGGTGAAAGACTTGCGGATCTCTGTAACCGACAGATGCAATTACCGCTGCAGTTACTGCATGCCTTTTGATGAATATGTGTGGGTTGATCATCGACAGATTCTTTCGTTTGAAGAGATTACAAAAGTAGCTTCTATTTTCGTCAGGCTCGGCGTAGACAAAGTCCGAATTACCGGTGGAGAGCCGCTGGTTCGCCAGGATCTGGAAGTATTGATCGAACAACTATCCGCCTTGAAGTCTCAAGGCTTGGAAGACATTTGCCTCACAACGAATGGTGCTCTTTTAGCTCAAAAGGCGACCGCGTTGAAAGCTGCTGGACTAGACCGCGTTAACATCAGCATCGACAGCCTCAACTCTGAAAAATTTAGGCAGATAACGAAGCGTGGTGACCTGTCCAAAGTTCTCGAAGGCGTATTCGCGGCAAAAGAAGCTGGGCTTTGCCCGATAAAGATAAACGCTGTAATTGAGCGCGGCGTAAACGATGACGACATTCTGGGACTGGTCGAATTCTCGCGCAAGCATGGTTTCGGTATTCGTTTTATCGAATATATGGACGTCGGGAACTCCAATAACTGGAAATCGGAAAAGCTGGTTCCGAAGAAAGACATAATTGAAAATATTGCGGCTGTTTATCCTTTAAGGGAAGTGGGCCGTCAAAACGGTACCGCACCGTCGGTTGATTACGAGTTCGTCGATGGCATTGGTGATCTGGGGGTCATCGCTTCGGTGACCGAGCCGTTCTGTTCCAGCTGTACGCGAGCCAGACTTACGGCCGAAGGCAAACTAGTGACCTGTCTTTTTGCAAACACCGGACACGATCTCAGGTCGAAGATGAGAAACGGCTGCACTGATGATGATCTCACTAACTTAATTAGCGCCGTTTGGCGGAATCGTACGGATAGATATTCGGACGAGCGCCTCGAAGCTATGAATTCACCTCATGGGTATCAGGCAAAGGATCATAAAAAGATCGAAATGATTCAGTTAGGTGGCTAACGATCACTTTTCATAATCCAAGCTTTAATCAACATTCGTAATTCAATTTGGTCGACATAATTCCATTTTAGAATTGGGAGGAGTGTTAATGCAGAGTCAGAAGTCAGTTGAAGAGACCGGAGAAAATAAGGAAAAGCAAACACAACCGTCGCCAACGCAGCAGATGCTGGGGATGATAACCAATTTTTGGACATCACAACTTGTGATCGCCGGAGACAGCCTTGGAATCTTCAAAGCATTGGCGAATGGTCCGGCAACTGCGTCAGAGCTCGCTCATAAACAGAGTTTCAACGAAGACGCTGGCAATCGTTTTTTGACAGCGTGTGTAGCGATAGGTGTTCTTAAACGCGACGGTGACAAGTACGCGAACTCTGAGTTGGCTGATCAAACGCTGGTTCCCGGCCGCGATGGATATATGGGCGGTTTCATAGCTCATTCGCGCAATGATTTATACCAGTTGTGGGCGCATCTGGACGATGCCGTCCGCGAGAATTCGCCACGATGGTCGCAGGTATTTGGCGCAACCAGCGCGAATCCGTTTGAGCAGATGTACAAGGATCCCGAGGGGCTGCGCAACTTTATGTATGCGATGCGAAATGGCTCGCTTCAGGCGGTCGAAGGATTGCTCGCAGTTTACGATTTCAGTCAGCACAAATGTTTGATGGATGTCGGTGGAGCGCTGGGCACGGTATCTGTCGCTGTTGCGCAACGCAATCCGCACTTAAAGGCCATTAGTTTCGATCTTCCTCCGGTGGGGCCTCTCGCCACAGAGTACATTCAATCACAGGGAATATCAGATCGTGTTCGCTCTGCAGCAGGTGATATGTTCAAAAATGATCTGCCGCGGGATGCCGATGTCATTCATTTAAGCTGGATTCTGCACGACTGGTCGGACGACAAATGCGTGGCCATTCTGCGTAATTGCTATAGTGCGTTGCCATCAGGAGGAACTATTCTAATTGGCGAGATGCTATTAAATGATGACGGCTCGGGACCATTGTTCCCGGCTCTGATGTCGCTGAACATGCTGGTTGCCACGGACGGCGGGCGCGAGCGAACCGCTGGTGAATATCAGAAACTGCTGGAGGGTGCTGGTTTCATAGATGTACACGCCCAGAAGTTGGAAAGCTTGCGGGACTTAATCATCGCCAAAAAGAAATAATCGATAAGCACCTGATAATTCCACAACGAACCTGGCTTGGTTGATAATCGGCCGGGTTCTGTTATTTTCAGACGATCCCTCTAAACCCCTCTTCCAGATATTGGCATTATTTTTTGTGATAATCTCTCGGCGATCAAGCGTAATTGTTTACAGATAGGGTGCATTCGGAAATTATTTTGCGTGTCCGTGTCATATATGCCGCCCTAACGAACGACTAATATAAGAAAGTAAACGACAGTCGAGTCCAGTCAATGGAAAACGCAGAGTTAAAGTCTCTGTTAGAAAAACACCATCAGGAAAGTTACGGCTGGGCTCTCAGTTGTTGCTCGCGGATTTCAAACGACGCCGAAGTCGTTTTGCAGTCGGTCTATCTGAAACTGCTGCAGGGAAAGGCGCGGTTTGACGGTGATTCTTCGTTTAGAACCTGGTTATTCTCCGTGATCCGAAAGACGGCCGCGGATTACAAAAGGCGAGCGATCCTTCGGAAACTTCGGCTCGTCAAATATCAGCAGGATATCGAACGGTTATCGCAAACCGAAACGTTCGACAGCAGGGTTTATCGATCGGAGTTGCAGGTTCTTTTTCAGAATGCTCTGCTGATTTTGCCAAAGCGGCAACGAGAAGTCCTGCAATTGGTTTTTTATCATGACCTGACATTAATTGAAGCGGCTAAGGTTATGGAGGTTTCGGTCGGCTCGGCCCGAACTCATTACGAACGCGCAAAGAAGCGGATTCGCGAGTGGATGATCAAAGAGAAGGCTTTCAATGATTCAGAATTCGAACAAAGATATGGACGAAAAGAGAATCAAGAGATTATACAGCGAGATGCGGCAGCAAGATGAAGCTGCGACTCCTTCCTTCATCCGCTTGTTGCAGCGGCCGGGATCCGGGTCACTAAGTTTCGCTTGGAGTTCGATTCTGCGCTTTGGCGCCGTTGCGGCCGTACTGATTTTGATCTTTAGCCTGGCGATTATTCTTTTACGTCATAAGTCGTCATCGGTTGTCTCTGGGGATAAGCCGCAAAAACCACGAGTTGTTGATCAATCATCTTCTGTTCCAATTCCGAGCGTCGTTGAACCTGAAAAGCCGCGCCCAGTTGTTTATAAACCAAAGAAACGAACGGTTCGAAAATCCAGGTCATTGATTTCTCAGTGGAAGTCACCGACTGATTTTCTGTTGCGGACGCCTGGCAACGAGTTGTTTAAAACTGTCCCACGATTAATTGATCCAACGTTGAAATTTAACGCCATCATTCCTAATGAAAAGAACTGAAAAGGAGCACCTATGAAATCGAAAGTTTATGTTTTCTTTCTGATATTATTCCTGGCAAGTGCGGCGATTGTCTCCAGCAAAGTTATGCATGCTCAACAACAGCAGCCGCAAACCCCAAATGACCCGTTCGCCGACAGCTTTTTTCCGCCTGAAATGGTGATGCAGAATCAAGAAGCAATCGGACTGACCGATGAACAAAAAAACCAACTAAAAACCGAGCTTCGGCAGGCTCAGATGAAATTTACCGAGTTGCAATGGCAGCTAGAAGACCAGGTCGAAAAGATGGTTGCCCTGACCAAACAAGATCATCCGGACGAACAGCAGGCGCTTGCGCAGCTTGACAAAGTTCTTGCCGCAGAGCGCGAGGTAAAACGGGAACAGGTATCGTTAATGATACGAATCAAAAACAGTCTCACGCCTGAACAACAGTCCAAGCTTTCAGCGTTAAAGAGAAAAAGATGATTTTGCTTGTGCAAGCAAAAGAATTGGGAGCGCCGATCGCCCGCGCTCCCATCGGAATTCACTATGATTCTTCTTCCTTTTCCGCGCTAACAACTCACCTTCTGGAGGCCATTCATTAAACTCTCAGACTCGCCGATTTCGACTTCTTATCAATGCGTGATATTGAATTGATAAGAGGGGTACTGCCGTGTTTCATTGCGCTCAAAATCTTCTTCGCTCACTGTGCCTTCGCCACAAAGCATTACAATGCAGCATTCCAAATCTGTGCTCGATGAAACGAACAGTCCGTGCGGTCTACCATTAGCCGACGTCGTCAGGCTCAGCAGTTGATCATAAACATCAATTAAATCTACATTCGATTGAACTGTCATTTCAGCGTCTCCTCGCTAGTCGGTTAAATCTTTTTATTTCTCTTCGCCGACCACCCATATAGAGAGCAAAGTACGTGCCACCTGATTATCTCTTCGACCCTGATTCATCATCGGAGTATCACTATTTATCGCAAAGCCGCTAAAGCTTTGTAATCTATAGATAAAGAACGAAATAAGACCCTGCTCTTGCAGGAAAGAACTGATTTCCGGCCAAGTCATTCTGTGGAAATAAATCGCCATTCGACGGGGCGGAATGGCAGCTATACCAAAAGGTTCACATCTGAAAAAATGTATCAAAGCCGTCTATTTTTCTGGCCGACGCCTTATCCGAGCTGGAACCCCAATGGCCGTGGCGTTTGGAGGGACATCTTTCGTGACAACCGATCCGGCTCCTGTCATGGAACCGTCGCCTACTTTCACGGGAGCAATCAACATTGTATCGGAACCTATTTTTACGTCGTCGCCGATGAAGGTCGGATGTTTTTGCTTGCCGTCGTAATTACAGGTTATCGTTCCAGCCCCGATGTTTGTGCGCTCGCCGATCGTTGCGTCGCCCAAGTAGGTCAAATGCATAGACTTGGTGTTTCGGCCGACTTTGGATTTCTTGACTTCGACAAAGTTGCCGATCACCGCATCCTGGCAGATTTCGGTGTCCATTCTGATATGAGCGAATGGCCCGATGCTGACGCCGTCGGCAAGCTTGCTGGACATAACAACGCACGAATTCTTGACAGTAACGCCGTTTCCAATCTCGACATTGTATAGATGAGACCAGGAATTGATCTCGCACCGGCCGCCGATTCGCGACTGGCCTTCGATAATTACCTGAGGATGAATAATAGTGTCGCGGCCGATCACTGAATATGGCGAAATGTATGTTGAATCGGGATCAATTACCGTGACGCCGGAAAGCATAAGCTTCTCAAGCGTTTGTTGTCGCAATCGTTTTTCGCAGGCCGCAAGCTCAACTCTGGTATTGATGCCCAGCACTTCTTCTAAACTATCGTATTCCACTAAGCCCACTTTTTGGCCGCCTTCCGCCAAAATGCCGGGAACATCTGTCAGGTAATATTCGCCTTGCGCATTGCGGTTCGTCAGCCGACTCAATGCCGGAAGCAAAGCTGAAATTTCAAAGCAGTAGATGCCCGGATTAATCTCATGGATCTCCCGTTCTTGCGGGCTGGCATCGCGTTGCTCAACGATACGCTGAAAATTCCCTTGTCGATCGCGAACGATGCGGCCATAGCCAGTCGGATCCTCCGCATTTATTGTTAGAAGAGTTCCCGCGTTGTTACCTTCTATGTGCTTGGCCAGCAAAGCCTGTAGAGTGGATGTCTTTACCAGCGGAACGTCTCCATAAAGTATCAGCAGCGTTCCCGACAGTCTCTTAAGCGCTTCTTCTGATTGCATCACGGCATGGCCGGTCCCGTGCTGTTCCGTCTGTAGAACAAATTCCAGATTTACTCTTGGTCCGCCGTGTTGCTCGGCCGCAAATTCAACAGCCTTTTGGACATCCTGAGCTTGATGCCCGACCACTACGATAACGGTATTCGGCTCAAGACCGGCGGTGGTCCGATAAACGTGTTCGATCAACGGCATGCCCGAAAGTTTATGAAGAACCTTTGCAAGATCCGATTTCATTCGGGTGCCCAATCCGGCGGCCATTATAAGAACATTCAGTGATGACAAAGCAGCCTCCTCAAAGATTACGCTGGTGGTTGTACTTTACCTCATGGGCGAGCCTTCAGAGAAGTGCCTCCAGTTACAAGATAGGAACTATCACCTTAAGTTATTCACTTGAAGCATCCAGGTCTGTCGCGACCCAAGCGCCCTGCGGAGGTATTCCTCCTCAATTATTCCTCGCTCCTCGATCAGTTTGCGCGAATCCAGTTGATCATAGATTTCATCGACTCCGTGGACCTCGATGCTAAACCCAAAACGATTGAAGAGCGCCATTGCCGAATCCCAGCTTTCAAACATGTTTTCAAAAACTTTGTGTTCTTCAAGAAACGTCCGCGCTCGATCACTGTGTTTCAGATTGGGCGGCCGTGGAGATCTACCGCGAACATAGATGTCTCCCGTAACCCAAAAGCCGCCTCTTTCGCTCAATACCTTGTGAATTATCGAGGCAAGGTGCGTCTTCTCGTGATCGTCCAAATAGACCAGCAGTCCTTCATTAATAATTGCGATCGGACCTGGCGGAAATATATTGACTATCTTCAGAAAAGAGCCTTCGTCCATTGCGTTAAGAGCCATCAATTGAAGACGGCGATCCAATTGTCGGTCCTGAGCTGCTAGGAGGTTCTCTATCAGCCTTTGCTTGTCTTTAACAAGATCCGGTAAATCGGTGTCCACATAGAAAATACTGGGGTCTTTCGTTAACTCTAACCCACGAAATGAAAATCCCGAGGATATTTCCAGGTGATTTGTAATGCGTACAGAGTTTAGAACTGCATCGATGCTTCGATAACGCGCCTCGAAACTTGCGCAAGACAGCAACGCCATATCTATATTGGTTGGATCTATCGTCTTGTCGCTAATGTCGTAACCGAGAATCGCCCTTGCGGCCTCCTTTGCATACGGAATAGTCGTAAGAGCCTTCAGGTAAAGTATCCATCTGGCGCTTTGACTGATCGTTGAAAAATCCCTGGTTTGCATTCTGTTGCGGAAAAGACGTTCAATATCGATCTGATCAAGCAAGTGTCACATCGACAGGAGCCTCCAGATTCCGACTGGACAAAGCTAGCAGTGCGCGGCTCAATTTGTGCGGATCGTGACGAATGACCTCTCTGTCTTCGCCCTCGATCTGGATCGTTCTGACTTCCAGCAAATCGGTGCAGATCACCTGGGTGTTGGATCCATTATAGGGATTGGTTATGACTCGTTGCTTCTCGGCGCCGCAAAGGTCCAAACCTATCTGTGAAGCACCGTCCGCTTCGTAGTTCCTGCGAAGCGATTCCGGTATTGGCGTCGAATTGATAATAACGTAATCGATTGAAAGTTGCGGTGCATAGTCAAAGATCACACTGACGTGATCCCGAACCGAAAAACCGGTCGTTTCGCCTGGCTGAGTCATGATGTTGCTGATACAGACTTTTACGGCTTTGGATTCACTGACGGCTTCGGGTATTCCTTTGACAAGCAGGTTCGGAACAATACTGGTAAATAGAGATCCAGGACCCAGCGTGATCATATCTGCTTCGGCAATCGCGTCGATTCCTTCATTTAGTGGGAAGACCTCTTCGGGTTCCAGTCTAATCTTTTTGATTTGAGATTTTGATTTAGAGATTCTCGTCTCGCCTTGAACTATAGTCCCGTCAACTAATTCCGCGATCAGACCGACATCTGACATTGTTGCGGGCAAGATTCTTCCCTTTATCGCCAGAACTTCGCTGCTGACTTTTACCGCTTCGAGAAAATCGCCGGTAACTGCCGTTAACGCCGTAAGAAACAGGTTACCGAAGCTGTGATCACGAAGCTCTCCTTTGCCTTTAAATCGATATCGAAAGAGCCTCGACATCAGTTGCTCGTCCTCAGACAAAGCAACCATACAGTTTCGGATGTCGCCTGGCGGCAGCATCTGAAACTCTTCGCGGAGTCGACCAGAACTTCCGCCGTCGTCGGATACGGTAACAATCGCAGTCAGCGAATTTATAAAGGCGGAAAAGCGAGGCTCAATGGAATTGATATCCCTGGCAACCGAATCGCCTACATATTCTTTCAAACCAGCAAGCAGCGCCGACAAACCTGTGCCGCCGCCAAGAGCAACTAAGTTCAACTTTTCCTCCACGCATCCATCTGAAACGTTATTATACGAAATTCATCCGGGGTGGGAAACGTCGGCCGGGACCCTAAATCCAGTCAGAAGATGGAACGTCGGTTCTGGGAAGGTAAATCTACGATTACAGTACTAACGGTGGCTCTGATTCGATGCCTACAAGCTCGCGGAACTCCTCAATATTGATCAGGTTAACAAAATCACTGTCGCGACGAGCTCGGTTCTTTAAACTCTCTTCCAGTTGAATCGCTTTGTGCAGGGTTTCCAGCGCTGTGTCTACATCGTCTAACTGAGCCTGAGCTGCTGCCAGCGAATAAATGATGTATGCGCTGTTCGGTTCCATCTTGGCGGCGCGCTCCAGCAAATTTGCCGCTTTTTCGTACCTGCCAGCGTTCAGTTCATAAACCCCCTGGCTGTAATAGGCTTCGCTGCTCTTCGGAGGCGTTTTCGGCTTTTCCATCCGCTGCTCGCAAACGTTCGCATAATCTCTTGCTCGCGGTGCCACTTCGACATCGTTACCGAACTCTTCCAAAATCTTCTTAAATGCCTCACAAGCCGGACCATATTCCTGGCGATGGAATGACCGCAAAGCCTGCTCGAATGCTTTTAATGCCGCTTGATTCGCTTTTTCCTGAGCCTGAAGGATCTTTTGACGCTCAAGCGCCGCTTTTTTTGCAGCTTTGTCAAGCTGCGGAGGCGGTGGCGGCGGCATTGGAGGTCTCTTTACTGGTGCAACCGGAGCTGCGGACCGTTTAACAGGTTTCGCGACTCGGCTGACTGCTGATTTCTTTGATGGAGCTACGCTGGCTTTTAGCCCGGCTTTAACCCCGGTGCGCGTTGCGGCAGCCTTAACCGGTTGTTTTGCAACGACTTTTCTAGCAGGAGCAGGTTTACTTTTAGTTTTCGAAGCGGCTGCGGTCGCCTTTGGGCGTTTTGCGGCGGCGGTTTTTTTAGCCTTCGATGCAGAAGAAGTCGAGGCTTTGGTTTTCTGGGCTGCTTTAGGGCGTGCAGGCGCACTCTTGGATTTGGCGCTTTTTGCCACAGTAGTATCCATGCGACTCAAATTTCTAAACATCGAATCCTGCTGGGACATTTTTGTACCAAATACGCAACAACCCCGTCAAGAGAATTCTGCCGACACGAGGCAATCGATCAATCCCCAAATTAATGAAACTGTGACACCGATTGACATCAAATTGATCTCGCCGCATAGGGGTGTCACATGCTAATCCATAGCAAATAAATGATTTAATGTCGCTGTGACAGTGTGACATCAGTTGGCCAAACTTCGGTTTGAGGGTTCCTCGGTAGTAATCGTGGCGTGGACTTTAGTCCGCGCAAGCCGATGAACCACCAAGCTCGAAGGCAACGGTACAATGATTGATAGGCTAAGTACCTGTTTCCATTGGTATTGCAGGTAGGTATTTTGCGCGGACTAAAGTCCACGCCACGATTGGCCTCGGCTTATTTCTGGATGAGGATCCTTACAAAACTCCAGCGGTTCCATCGAGTGTCACAGCCCTAATCTCCGCAATTAAAGAAGTTAGACTGCCGTGACAGGTGTGACAGCAGTTGGCCGAATTCTGAAAAGCATTGTCGCCGGGTCGGGTCGGACATTCCCGGCAAACCTGTTCAAGCTGAAAGGGTACACGAGTGAGCAACCCGCGAATATCTCTCATGATTCCGGTATTTAACCAAAATTTATGGAAAAGTTGGCGGCGGCAGTAATCTCTTCCGATTCTCTTTCCGATAGTGATGTTACCATGTCATCTATTAATTACGCTGCGCGCGAAATAAATTGCAAGATTGTGTACTACGGCCCCGGGCTTGGCGGTAAAACGACGAACCTCCAATACATTTATAACAGTACGGCGGCGAATGCCAAAGGCAAGATGATCAGTCTGGCTACGGAGACAGACAGAACACTGTTCTTTGACTTTCTTCCGCTGGATCTGGGAACAGTACGCGGGTTTAAAACAAGGTTTCATTTGTATACCGTTCCGGGACAGGTGTTTTACGATGCCAGTCGCCGTCTGATTCTGACGGGCGTTGATGGGGTGATCTTTGTCGCCGACAGCCAGCGGGAAAGAATGGATGCAAATATCGAGTCTATTTCCAATCTGGAAAGCAATTTGGAATCTCACGGCATGAGCCTGGAAAAGGTTCCCTACGCGCTGCAGTTGAACAAACGCGACCTGCCGAACGTGATTTCGGCTGAGGAAATGAAGCGTCAATTGCGCCGACGCCAGGAACCAGTTTTCGAAGCCTGCGCCCGCGATGGGGCTGGCGTCTTCGACACCCTGAAATCCGTTGCGCGTGAAGTGCTTATGGAACTCAAACGCGGCAGCAGCGGATACGCCGCTTAATATTGACGTTTATCGCAAACAAATGGATGAGCAGGCTGATTTAATCGGTCAGGCGGATTCACGGTTCAGATCCGTGTAAATCAGCCTAATCCGCGTCATCCGCGTCCCTCGCTCTTCTATTTTCGTCCGGTTACGTCGCAAACTCTTTGATAAGCCAACTTTAATTATCAACAAGTGTCTACATTCTTGAGCAACTGCGTTAACACACGTTAGAGACTGTTTGTCTTTACATCAAACATAATTCTTGAGAAGCAACTTAATGAGTGAGCGGCGTTTTAATATATTGGGCGGCGACCCGAGAATCGTTGAAGAGTTCAGGGAGATTATCGATTCATTCAAAACCAAAACGATAGAATAAAGAGCATCAAAATCTTAGCGATGATTCGATAGCATAGGCATCGCTTTGCTGTCCTCTACATTCGGAACAAATCGCTTTTTAGAGTGTCCAAATAGTTTTGTGCCCTTTGACCAAAACTATGTGGCACTATTTCATCAGATTCGCTGTTCTGCTGACGTCCTTTGTATCGATCGGTTCAGTGACAGCACCGACGTTGTTTCTGATCAGGATTTGCGTCTGACACTGCGACGGCTATATGAATGAAAACCTCGATCTGGAATTGATGGTCATTCAGTCTGAAGCGCTGTTTACACATGACGGTCACGGTCGGTTGTTGTGCATCAACGAACCTGAAACTAACGTTCCTGCTCCACGTCTTTTCCTAGGCCGAACGCGGATAGGTAACATCTGGCGGTTTCGAGCGGATTTGCCGGACGATCTTACAAGTGAATTAGAAAAGCTTTGCGCGGATGAACCAGTAATTGATGATTTGAAGACTCCCCCTCGCCATCAGGACGAGTACCAGCGGTTGCTGGAGAAGCACGCCCCTGTTAAGAAATTCTCGAGCGGTCCAGCTTATTATTTTGAAGACTATCCTGAGCCCGCAACGCCTTTGGTTGCGATCATTGAAGCAAATTCCGAACTGCTGCGCGGGGGATTTGAGGACTGCCTTGAGGAAGTTCCGACCTGGCAGCCTTTCATCGCAGCGGTAGAAAACAATCGAGCCGTTTCCGTTTGCCGCAGCGTTCGCATAACGGCGGCGGCTCACGAAGCAGGCGTAGAAACATTGCCCGAATTTCGCGGGCGAGGTTATGCTAAAGATGTCGCGGCCGGATGGGCTTTGGCGGTAAAGGCGATGGGTGCGATACCGCTCTATAGCACTTCGTGGGACAATGTTGCATCGCAGGCAGTGGCGAGAAAGCTCGGTCTTAAGTTATTTGGCGCGGACTTTGATATCACATAGATTCGAAAATAAAGTGCGATCAGAATAAAAATGAGAAAAGAATTATCATCGCCTCTTTATCGGATCGGGGCCTTCTTCCCTGCCCTACCCCTATTGCTCTTCTGGGGTATTACAATTCATCACATAGTTAAGTCCCTCTCCGAGCCGGATTTCCGCTCAAGCTGGATAGCTGTGCTCTTTCTTATTCCGCTGACAGGAGCCGTTATTTGGCAGATCGTAGTTCCAAAGGATGTCTCTATTAATGGTAGATGTTTGTACATTAACAGTTTCACAGAGGAGATTCAGGTTCCGCTATCGGAGATGGAGGAGGCGCATTATAACTTCTTCTCAAAAACCATCACAATCACGCTTAAATCGCTCACACCGTTTGGGCGACACATAGTTTTCTTCCCAAAAACTCGATGGCGGTTCTGGTCCGAACCAAAAGTAATTGATGAGTTGATCGGCATCATTAATTCAATTCAGGACGAAGAAGATCGTGCCAAGCGAAAGCTGTAATATCAAAGCTAGTGCAAAATGTGAACAGCTACGGTATGAATATACCCGATTGAAAGTACTCTTCCCGTTATTTTTCGCCGCATTGGAGGATCGCATGAGCGCTAACAATTCGTCATACACACCTGAAGGTTGGCATACCGTAACTCCGCGGATTGTCGCAGGCGGAGCCGCGGAACTGGTCGATTTCCTAAGATCTGTTTTTGACGCGACCGGAGACTACGATCCCGAACGGCCTGCAATCATCAGCATCGGCGATTCGAAGCTGATGATCAGTGATGCGGGAGCGCGCAACGTGATGACCGCTTTTCTTTACGTGTATGTCAGCGACGCCGACGCTGCATATCAACGAGCCATAGCGGCCGGCGCGCGCTCAATCGAAGAACCGGTTGAAACCTTCTACGGCGATCGTCGCTGCATGATCGAAGATAAATGGGGCAATACGTGGCAAATCGCGACGTTTATAGGAGAATCCGAAACCGGATTCTGACAAAACGGGTAAAGACAAATGATCAAGACAAGTCTCTTCATGTTCCGCTCTTTTGTTCTGCTGGCAGTTGCGTTTGGTGGATCAATAAGTTTCTCGCAGAATCTGCAGGACATTCCAAAAGACCTGAAAATTACTCTGGAGCGAACGATATGCTATGGCACTTGCCCTTCTTATATTCTGACGATCTCTGCTGATGGGACAGTGACTTTCGACGGTCGCCAATACACAAAGCAAAAGGGAGTGGTAACGGGAAAGATCAACCAGGATCACGTTAAGCAATTAATCGCGGAATTTGACAAAGCGAAATATTTTTCCCTGAAAGATCGATATCAGACGCAGAATGATGGTTGCCCCGAGGTTTGGACCGACGCTCCTGCCGTTACGACTTCCTTTAAAGCAAATGGCCGTCAGAAGAAGATAGTCCATTATTTAGGCTGTGAGGAAGGCAATGGAAAAGGCGTTTATCCTAAACTGCTGCACGATCTCGAGAACAAAATCGATGAAATCGTCGGCACAGAGCAATGGATAAGATGAAGGCCGCTTTATGGTAACGCTTAGCCACCGGTCGATTTTGATCTTCTGGAAATAATATCAGGATAAAGCCGCTGAGCGCAGTCGGGGCAGATGCTGTGACTGAAATCGGCTTCTGAATGGTCTCTGATGTAAACCTCGATCTGATTCCAATATCCGTGGTCATCGCGGATCTTTTTGCACGCGGCGCATATTGGCAGTAACCCTCGCAAAGTCTTGATGCTGGCACTTGCTTCCTGCAGTTGCCGGATCATCCGCTCGCGCTCTTCTTCCGCGCGTTTGCGTTCAGTGATATCGATGTGGGCGATTACAAGACCTCCGTCTTCATTCGCCAGCTTTGTTACGTTCAGCAAATACCACCTAGTGTCGCCCGACGACCGTTCCTCGTATTCAAGCGTGTAATCGGTCTGCGCCCCGGACTTCACGATGTAAATAGCGCGCAAGACCTCTCTGCCAAGCTCTGAAGATTTACCGGTGGCTGATTTACACGCATCAAAATAGTTCGCACCGACGCGAAGACTGGCTTGGAGCGGAATGCCAACCTGGTGTGCGTGGCGCTCCCACGCTTCATTGACTGAGATTATGTTCCCATCCTTATCCAGCACAGCGATCTGTTCGTTTAGCGAACTTAGGATTGCCTTATTCAATTCTTCGCTGAGCCTGAGAGCCTCTTCGGCGTGTTTACGCTGGATTTCAGAGAGCTTAAGAATAGTGACTTGCTCTCGCAAAGAGATCAATTCGGCAACTAACTCGTCCGCGGATCTGGTCTGGTCTAACATGCTTATACCCATTAAGACTGCATTGGGATATTTATTTCTTGCAAGTATTGCTCCTAAACGGGGCCGAGCGTTGTGAGTGTCGGAAGCAAAGGGAGGTCTTGCGAAATACAAGGTCAAAGAGTCAGGGGTAAACCTTTTTATCATAGCAGAAATTCTTCATCGCGGTAGAGTTTCTTCGCTTGAAAAAAGGCCAAAACGGATGCCGAAGTAACAAATATAAAAATAGTTATAATTATCTTCGCGCGGATTTCGCGGCGGCCAGCATTGCTTGCAGCGCTTCCCTGCCGGTGTATTTGGGTCGCCAGTCAAGAGCCTCAGCGGCGAGCTCAATTGAAGGAACGAGAGGGTAGCTGGAGAGGTTGACCCAGTGATGCGATGCCTTGGAAAATCCAAGAACGAATCCGACATCTGCGACAAACGCGAGCACGGAACGCGGCAGCTTTATCACTCGCTGGCCGAACATCTCGGTCAGCTCGCGATAAAGCAATGGTGCTCCGCTGCCCAGGTTGACGGGTCCATTCACATCATGATGTATTGCAGCATGAAAGCCCCGGGCGACATCCTCTTCGTGAACGATGTCTATGGGCATATCAGGAGCGATGTGCGCTACTCTTAAACCGGGTTGCCACAAATCTCGAACTTCTTCATAGCGCCCAGGCCCAAGGAAGATCGAAGGTCGGATCCTGGTTACAACCATGTTGGGATGCTTTGCGCAAAACTCGTCCAG
The DNA here is from genome assembly GCA_035652355.1 of Blastocatellia bacterium. Taxonomy (GTDB): domain Bacteria; phylum Acidobacteriota; class Blastocatellia; order DASRDY01; family DASRDY01; genus DASRDY01. The sequence continues at coordinate 25,584 of DASRDY010000004.1, read as the reverse complement.
GTATTTTTCAACTTGAGATTTGTCGAACGAATAATAGCTTTCCTTTTGTGTATTCCCTTTTGCGGGCCAGGTCTCGGGAACAGGATTCGGCGTATCAGGATGCGCGCCATACGCTGCGACTGAACTGGCAATTATCAGTTTCTTTGCGCCTATTTTTGCCGCTGCTTCGCAGACTGCGCGTGATCCGTTGATGTTGATATCATGTGTAGTTTTTTTGTCTTTGATCTCCAGAACAACATAGGCGAGATGTATGATGACATCGCAACCGGTGAACGCCCGTTCGAGCGCAGCCTGATTGCGAATATCGACGCTGATGAATGTAAGTTTTGGCGTCAGGGCGCCCGGGCCGCGAACGTCGATACCGATTATCTCGGTAATCTCTGGATCATTTTCCAGAAAAGGCAAAAGCGTTCTGCCCAGATAACCCGAAATTCCCGTGACCCCAACTATCATATGGCGTTATTGCTGGCGGATTTGCTCTTGGTCAATTTGCCTGAATACCGTTCGACGATCCGCCATCGTTGAACCAAAACCCGGCGTCCATTGTGCCTGAGCAGAATGTAAATCTCATCGCGCCGCGAAGGACGACCCGCAGCGCCGCGTAAATCTATCTCGACAACCAGGCCGTACTGGATGGCTCCGCCAAAAGTGCGAAAACCGACTGTGTCGTTAACCGCGATCGTTCGAATCAAACAGACACCGTTTACTGATGCGCGGCTTCATCCGCGCTGCGCTCCAATGAAACATAAGGCAACTGCTGAGTTTCAACGGTAGCCTCGCGAATTAATTGTTTTGCGGTCTCAATCGCTTCATCGCTGGTGACTGTGGCCAGAAAGTCGTTCAGGTTGCGTTTTTGCGCAGTGAATTCGATTTTTGTTTTGAACAGGGCGTCGAATCGATCTTTTCCGATCAAATTGACTACAGGGATAAGTTGATCGCAGTCGTATTCTACTTTGCTGCGAAACTGGACTTTGATCTTACAACCGTTGGTGCTTGCCAATCGAACGGTGTTGCTGCCGGCGCGACTGGCGAAAGCACGCTCTGCCAGCTTGTCGGCAACGATTCGTTTGCGCTCTGAGAGTTCGCTGATCTTATCGCACAGGCTGGTGAATTCGGCGATCAACTCGTCAAGGTTTTCTTCCATATTTGTTCCCGGGTCAAAATGTGACTTTGAAAAGCGATTCTAACGCGTAACAATAACTCAGGTAAATGCTAATGGCGAGTTCGACGGAGAAGGTATGGAGCTTATTCAAATAGATGGGGCAGGAAAACTGTTTGTTTCTCCCGAGATTGACGATTGGGGTCCTATTCACGACAACCGCATACACGCGATCATAGATCTGGATGGCGATATCGATATGGATGTTCCGACGGCACCGAACCATGTCTTGTATATCTATTTTCCAATCTATGATGAAGACTTGCCTGATTTGATCAAGCTTCATTCGGTGGCAAAGATGGCGGCGGAGCTAATAAGATTAAATCGACCCGTACTCGCGCATTGCAGGATGGGGTTGAACAGGTCACCTTTGGTTGCGGGAGTCACGTTGACATATCTGGGCTTCAGTGGACCGGACGCGCTGAAGATTTTACAGGAGCGCAGACCGGGTGCACTCTATAACGAACAGTTTGCGGAATATCTGGCATCGCTTCCGTCGAATCCCAACCATCCTTTAGACAAATCAGATTAACTTCCAGCGTGACACCTTGCGCAGCGATTGCCGTTAAGGACAGCATCTTCGCCCGACTGCAGAATCTTTCCCGATTTGTCAGTCACAATCCAGATCCAGTCGTTTGACTTTGGCGCAGAGCCAGCCGCGCCTTTCTCCATCGCAAACATTTGCTCGACGGGAGCAGCAGGATCGCTATCTCTAAACGTTTCCTTCAGGATAATGGCTCCGGGTTGATACGTGCCGCCGTGCTGTTTCACCTGATTCGCAGAATCGTTCGCATAAACAGTGACGAACCTGCCGTGGGCGCCGCTGAAGCGTGGCTTTTGGTTCTGCTTTGTCCACGAAGAATGATTTGTGGCGGGTTGATAGGTTTCACCGACGGGATATTTTTCGGTGTTTCCCTTGCAACTGGACAGAATCAATGAAAACAAGATCAGAACGAAAAAAATAGATATCTTTTGCTGCATATCGATAAAGAAACTTCCTCACTACCTCAATGAATTATTTGGGCTGGCCGTTGGAGTTGCGCGCTATGTCCAGCATCTCTTTCAGCATCAGTATATGTTCCTGTTGGGCGCCTATTAGTTTTTGCATCTCCTGTTCGTGCAAACGGTCCATCTTGTAATTGAGTTGCGCCAGCGCCAGCTCGCTTTTCAAATTAACCTGAAAATCCAATTCCGCGTGCAGCCGGTCTTTTTCTGAAGCGCGATTCTGGCTCATCATAATAACTGGAGCCTGAAGAGCTGCAATGCAGGACAGCGCCAGGTTAAGAAACATATACGGGAATTCATCGAAATGGATTGCCTTAAATATAGCCAGTCCGTTCAGCGTCATCCAGGCAGCCAGGATGAAACAGAACAGAATGATAAATGTCCAACTGCCCCCAAAACTTGCGATTGAATCAGCCAGTCGATCACCGTATGTCATATGTTGTTCGATCTCTGTATTGACGTTGCGGCTGACCCTCCGCGCCATGATCTCATCTGTTTCTCGCAGACGCGACGCCATTATCGAGAGCACGTCGAGAGCTGCGTGTGGATGCGCAGCCAGAAAGTTGTGAAAATCCTCTGTACTCAATTTATATATCTGCGCCTTGCCAACCACAGTGGCAGTAGCCGATCTCGGCTTACGGTCCAGAACTCCCATTTCGCCGAACATTGATCCCGATTCGAGCGTTGACAGAACAGCCTCTTCCTTTCCGTCAAATGACCGGATCGAAATGCGGACCTGCCCATTCTTAATCATGTACATAGAGTCAGGTTCGTCACCGGCTTTGAAGATAACGGTGTTCGGCTCGAATGTGACAAGGTCGAGGTGCTGTGAGAGATCCGTCAGTTCCTGTTCATCCATCGCGCTAAACAGACGAACAGTTTGCAATGATTGTACGTCGGCCATAAGAGTTCCTCATGATTGAGCCAGAAGATTGGCGGTCAGTCGCCGAGCAAAAGGAAAGTTATTGTACTGTGATTAAAGCCAAATGGAAAAGACAATTGAAAGTTCATGAAGAGAGGCCTACTTTAGTCGCCTCTCTTCACCAATTCGACATTCTACTGCTGTGATCGAATATGCTTCGCCTGTTCTGTCAGACGCGGGACAATATCGAAGAGATCCCCGACGATTCCGTAATCTGCAATTCTGAAAATCGGTGCCTCGGGATCTTTGTTAATCGCCACGATGTACTTCGACGATGACATTCCCGCCAGATGCTGAATGGCTCCGCTAATGCCGGCCGCGATATAAAGTTGAGGACTGACAGTCTTGCCGGTTTGGCCAACCTGATGTGAATGATCGACCCAGCCAGCGTCGACTATGGCTCGCGAAGCTCCGGCCGCGCCGCCAAGAGCATCAGCAAGTTCTTCGATAAGATGATAATGCTCTGGTCCTTTTATGCCCCGGCCGCCCGAAACGACGATCTTGGCTTCGGTCAGGTCGATCTTCTTCCCAGCGTCTGCGAGGATATCCGCAAGATTTGCGCGAATCGCATCGACCGTGATCGGAACAGAGAGCTCAACAACTTCAGCGTTGTGACCCTGTTTCTTTTCTTCCATTGGGAAGACGTTCGGGCGAGTCGTGAAGAATGCAGGGGTGGTGTTGAACTCGACCGTTGTGTAGGCTTTGCCAGCGTAGACTGGACGTACAACTGAGACTTTGCCATCGGCGACCTTCACATCAGTGACATCGGTTGCCAGTCCAACGTTCAGACGCGCTGCAACGCGCGGCGCTAAATCCTTGCCCTGAGATGTGTGCGCCAGCAACGCAACTGAGGCTCCGGTTTCTTCAATGGCTTTTGCCAGTGCGGCGGCGTACCCTTCGGTCGAATATTTTTCGAATGTCGCGGATTGGGCTACATAGATTTTGTCCGCGCCGATGCTGGCGACTTCTTCGGTCAGTCCCTTAACGTCACCCCCAACGATTAATGCATTCAAAGGCTGACCGAGAGATGTGGCGATGCGTCGTCCTTCAGAAAGAGCTTCTAATCCTGCTTTGCGTAATTTGTTTTCGCGTTGTTCGACAAAAACCAAAACTCCGTTTGCCATATGACTCCTAGATATTTGTGGCGCATTCGTCCTGATTGCGCTGGTTACACCAATCTATCGTTTATCGCAGCGGCGCAATCGGGACGAATGCGCCACATTTAGATAACCTTAGCTTCGTTATGCAGGGCATCAACCAGCGCATTAGTTGCAGCGTCAGGATCGCCTGGAATTATTCGCCCTGATGGACGAGCCGGAGGATAGCCTAATGCCACTATGCGAACCTTCGGGCTCAAATCCGTGAGGCCAAGGTCAGCCGCCGATTTGGTGTCAATCGGTTTCTTCTTTGCGGCCATAATCCCTTTCAATGTCGCATATCGCGGCTCGTTTAATCCTTTTTGAGCGCTGATAACAACCGGCAACTGCGTCTCGATCACCTCGTGTCCGCCTTCGATTTCGCGCTCGGCGCGAACATTCCGGTCGGTTACCTGCATTTTGGTAACATCCGTCACCTGCGGTATCCCCAGATATTCAGCGACGATCGAGGCAATCTGGCTGTTGTCGCCGCCGACACCTTTTGTACCGCAGAGAACGATATCAGGATTTTCGGGCTTGATCGCTGCAGCCAGCGCCTTGCCAACTGTCACCGTGTCGGCTTCATCAATAGCTGCATCCTTAACGTGAATCGCGCGGTCCGCGCCTCGCGCCAGACATTCTCGCATAATGGCCGGAACTTCATCGCCGCCAAACGAAACGATAACGACTTCGCCGCCACCGGCCGCTTCTTTCAGTTTCAAACCTTCTTCCAGAGCGTATTCATCATATGGACTGATGATGAATTTAACATCGGTCCTGTCGATAGAACGTCCGTCCGCACCGATCTTGATGCGAGTTTCGGTATCAGGAACTGCTTTTACACAAACAATTGCTTTCAAAAGAATCCTCCCATAAAGGCAACAGGCAAAGAGCTAAAGTTCAAAAGCAGAATTGCAACTGCTGCAGTCCCCTTTTTCTCTTTTGCGCTTTGCCTGGGTCTCAGCCTTCATAACGTTTGAACAACAACGACACGTTCGTGCCGCCGAACCCAAACGAATTTGATAAAGCGTAACGCACGTCTGCCCGTCTCGCTTGATTAGGCACATAATCAAGATCGCATTCCGGATCGGGCACTTCGTAATTAATAGTCGGTGGCAATAACTGATGATAGATCGCCAAGGCCGATATTCCTGCTTCCAGTCCACCAGCCGCACCCAGCAGGTGTCCGGTCATCGATTTTGTCGAGCTGACTGCTACCTTTTTCGCCGCTTCGCCAAAGATTCTCTTTATTGCCATTGTCTCCAGCTTATCGTTAAAGGCTGTCGAGGTTCCGTGCGCGTTGATGTACTGGACTTCTTCAGGCTTCACACCCGGTTCTCTTAATGCGTTTCCCATGCAAAGCGTTGCGCCTTCGGCTGTCTCGCTTGGTTGCGTAATATGGAAAGCGTCCGATGACATTCCGTAGCCGACTACCTCTGCGTAGATTTTTGCGCCACGAGCTTTCGCATGCTCCAACTCTTCCAGAATGATCATCCCAGCGCCTTCGCCGACGACGAACCCATCGCGTTCGAGATCGAAAGGGCGACTTGCTTTTTGCGGAGCTTCATTGCGCGTAGAAAGAGCTTTCATTGCGGCAAATCCGCCGATTCCCATCGGAGTAATCGCAGCCTCTGCGCCGCCGCAAATCATAACGTCGGCGTCGCCGTACTGAATGAAGCGAAGAGAATCGCCGATCGCGTGCGCGCCTGACGAACAGGCGGTTGCGGTAGCCGAATTGGGTCCCTTTGCGCCAAACTTAATCGAAACCCAGCCAGAAGCCAGATTGACGATTGTCGCCGGAATAAAGAAAGGTGAGATTCGATCCGGCCCGCCTTTGAGAAACTTCTCGTGCTCGCGTTCGATAATCGTAAACCCACCGATTCCTGATCCAATAAACGTACCGACTCTCGGTGCTTCTTCGGGTGTAATCTTCAAACCCGAGTCGTTTACCGCTTCCTGCGCAGCGCCAAGGGCATAATGGATGAAAAAGTCGGCCTTCTTAATTTCTTTTTTTTCCAGAACAGTGCTGGGATCGAAATTCTTTACCTCGCCGGCAAAACGCACCGGAAAGTTGCTGATATCAAAACGCGTAATAGTATCGATACCGCTGCGACCGGCAATGAGTCCAGACCAGGTCTCTTCCGCGGTATTACCAAGCGCGCTGACAAGCCCAACGCCTGTAATCACAACACGACGTTTCAAACAAAAACCTCCGGTGTCCAACAGGATATGTGTTAGGTGAGTATGTCGCCGGGAACTATTAGTTGCCCGGCTCTTATGTCAGGATGGAAAATCCCTCGTCTCGGTGCACTAACACAGGACCTAACGCCGCTATTTGGCGTGTTCCTCGATATAGCTGACGGCGTCACGGACACTGGTGATTTTCTCGGCGTCTTCATCCGGAATTTCAATACCGAACTCTTCCTCGAATCGCATTACCAGCTCGACGGTGTCAAGCGAATCCGCGCCCAGATCATCGATGAATCTCGCATTCGGCGTAACTTCGGCCTCATCGACGCCTAACTCCTCAACAATGATTTGCTTGACTTTCTCCTCGACAGAATCTGCCATTATAACCCCTCCAAAATAAATGAATGACGAACGCTAATCATTAACTGCCACAAGAGCGGAATTCAAGGCTAACTGTTTGCTCTTGAGCTAAAGTTAACGATCCATCTAATACTATTTCAATGCTCCTGAAGCTGCCATCAAGGTAGCTTCATCTTCGACATTTATGGTCGTTACCTGCTTATCAATTTGTCTGATAAGTCCGCAGAGCACACGACCCGGACCAACCTCTACAAATCTTGTTACGCCTTCGGCAATCAACTGCCGAATCGATTCTTCCCATCTCACGGGCGAAGATACCTGTCGGACTAGACCGTCGCGCGCTGCTTCGCCGTCCCTCACTATCTGCGCATCCACATTATTCACCAGTGGGCAGGTCAAAAGGTTAAATCTTATCCGATTCAGGTCTTCAGTCAAGCGCTCTTGCGCGGGACGCATCAACGCACAATGGAAAGGAGCGCTGACCGGCAACATTACCGCGCGCCTCACTCCACGGCTTTTCAGCAAATCGACTGCTCTTTCGACAGCGCCTTTGTTGCCACCGATAACGATCTGACCCGGACAATTAAGGTTAGCCGGAGAACAGACTTCGCCGTTTGCGGCCTCTTCACAAGCAGTACGGATCGTTTCAAGATCAGTACCCAGGATTGCGGCCATTGCGCCTGTCCCGACTGGCACAGCTTCCTGCATGTATGTGCCGCGTTTGCGGACTACCTGGATCGCGTTGCTGAGCGAAATAGCTCCGGCGGCAACCAACGCCGAATATTCGCCTAAACTGTGACCAGCAACGAAATCCGGACGAATTCCCTGGTCTGCGAGCGCCGCGCAGGCTGCAGTCGAAACCGCAAGAATAGACGGCTGGGTATTGGCTGTCAATTTCAATTCTTCGTCGGGGCCATTGAAGCAAAGCCGGCTGATTGAAAAACCCAAAGCCTGATCGGCATCGGCAAAGACTGCGGCGGCGGCCGGATACTTTTCAGACAAATCTCGCCCCATTCCGGCGTATTGCGAGCCTTGTCCGGGAAAAACGAATGCTATCTTCGACACAGCGGAAATCTCCTGATAAATAAAAGGCTTAAGTTTAATTGGGAGTTGCAGGAAAGATCAACCCCTAAGATGACATTGCGCGTGCCAAAGAGCTGCTTGCCAATCACCGCAGTTTGTCAATCTACGATGGATTATTTCCCGCCGAACCTGAAAACGATACCAGTTGATAACCGAAGATCGTTTCTGTCCTGCTCGAACGATGTGCCAGAATGAATATAGTCCGCCTGGATTGCTCTAAAGGCCAAACTCTGGGTAATGCCAATGTCGACCCCACCGCCGGTACCGACTGCCAAAGAGGTGTGAACAAACTTGGCTGTAAAAATTGGGAACGCTGAAGCGGCGCTGGGCTCAAGCTTTTCGCTATTTTCGTTATATCGGGCGCCAACTAAACCATGCGCAAAAAGTGTCAGGTGGTTGATTCCTCGATAGGAAAAACGGGGGCCACCAAGGAACAGGTGGTCGGAGCTCTTAATACGCACAGAGGTCGTTGACGGAGGGGTTAGAGGCACAACGAAAACCGGCTCTTTAAATCGAGCATAATAACCACTGACTTCAGCTTCCACCCCGAACCAATCGGTGAAGTTTCTGGCGACCGTAGCATACCAGCCGGAATAGTTTTGTTTCTGAAAGAACGGCGGCGATTCATGCAGGTTCGAAAACCCAGCCGAAATTTCGTATTTCGGGGCGTCCTGAGCTAACGAGACAAGCGCCGAAATTAGAATCAATATGCTGCTCACTAATAACTTCTTCATAAAGGTTAAACCTCCATTGGCCGGCCAGCAAACACGTATTTCATACCTCGTCCTGATTAACCCGGTCGTTCCCTGCTGGGGGAACTACTGTGAGTTATAAGGTGGAGCGGATTTGACGGACTAGCTGATCCTGGTCGTTATATTGCAGAGGACCTCGCCAGCGGCGAGTGTAGGCCATGAACGCTTCACTTGAAGCTTAAGCAAGCTATCATAACCAACCTCAGTAATCCAATAAATAATCGCGAGCTATATCATGCACCCGTAAATCCGTGCCAATTATATGAAATATCTTCCAATGAATTGATCTCGATAATCAGAATATTTCAAAAAATAGTAATACTGCACTCATGTCCTTTATTTAGGTTAAACAATTACGATCATCCATAAACTCGGATAGCAACTTGGAATTATGGATAGCAGGGTGTAGCCGCTGCCTCAGAATAATGTACTAGCCGTCATAATCAGACCCATCTATTCAGCAATGGCGGCGGCCATTTTGTATACAACGAGAAGGCTCGATAGTTGCATTTATTCACATCGCCGCCACTTCTGAAACAAAGAATTGGAGGATTCAGTTTTCGTTGGGCCTGAAATCAGCTCCGGCCTATTTCAGAAGATTGGAAATCGATAAGAGCAATTTGAAGTAATCCAAGGATCCGGATGCAATTTTGTGGATGCATTCATCCGGATTGATTCCATTAACCGAAGGAGAGAACCGATGGATAGTAATAAATTCGGCGCTGCGACGGGTACTAAAGATCGCCTGGCGACGACCCCCAAGCGGAAAATAACTTATGCTGTACAGTTGGCTGCGCTTGTAACCTTGATATTAAGCCTGCTTGCTCCAGTGAGCGCTCAACAGACATTCGGCAAAGTTCGCGGAGTTGTCAAAGACCCGAACGGAGCAGTCGTTGCCGGCGCAAAAATAACCATTACCAATAAGCAAACAAATAACACCTTTACTACACAGAGCTCCGGCGAAGGTGAATATGAATTCGATAACCTGCCGGTAGGCGACTATACAATCACCGTGGAGGCCACTAACTTTAAGACATTAAACCTCAGCAATGTTCGAGTCGTGCTTAATCAGACAACCGATGTGCCGACCAATCTGGTTGTAGGGGGAGCCGGAGAGACTATTGAAATATCGGCCGCTGGAGCGGAGTTGGTTCAGACCACAACTACAGATCTCTCCAAGAACTTCAATGAGAGACAAGCTGTCGATCTAGCTCAGACTGCCGCAGGGCCGATCGGCGGCGCCGGAATTAACAACCTGGCATTGCTCGCACCGAATGTCGTCAGCAGCGGCGGAGTCGGCGTCGGCACCGGAGGATCGGTCGGTGGTCAGCGACCGCGAAATAACGACTTTATCGTCGATGGTGTAGACAATAACGACAAGACCGTAACTGGCCCGCAAGTCTATGTCTCGCCGGAAACCGTTTCGGAGTTCACTCTGCTGCAGAACAATTACTCTGCAGAATATGGGAGATCAACCGGCGGCCAATTCATAACTGTTACCAAGAGCGGAACAAACGAATTTCACGGAACAGCGTTCAGCTTTTTCCGCAACAGGCATTTGAATGCGATGGACACTCTCGACAAGCAAGCTGGTCTTACGCGCGAGACGAATCCTCGGAGCGATTATGGCCGCTTTGGAGCAAATGTCGGCGGTCCAATTATTAAAGACAAACTATTCTTCTTCGGATCGTACGAAAGGACTCAATCCAACAACGGTGCGGGCGTCTTGGTTCAGGCTCCGACCGCTGCGGGCTTTACGATTCTAAATGCGCTTCCCGGATTATCCGCAACCAACCTCGGTATTTTTGATAAATTCGTCCCTGTCGCAGCAACAAACAATGCGGGGACCATTACTGTTGCCGGAACTACCATTCCAATAGGCAACGTCGCGGTGCCATCACCCGCGTTCGTAAATCAAGATAACCTGGTAGCCAATTTCGACTACACTCAAAGTGAGAGCACGCAGCATCACACGCGCTACATTTACAATCGCATCAGAGCGATAGATTCAAACGCCACTCTGCCGTTCTTTTTTGTTCTTGCTCCGCAGAACTATCACTTGTTCTCTTACACAATGAACCATGTATTCTCGTCCCGGCTGACGAACGAGCTGCGACTGGCCTATCGCAGAAGGGACACCGACACGCCTGTAACAGAGCCGCAGTTCCCGGGATTAGACAGGTTTCCGAATATAGGTCTGAACGACCTGGGCATTAATATCGGTCCTGATCAAAATGGTCCGCAGTCCACAATAGAAAACAATTATCAAATAATCGATAACGTTTCGTATTTGGTTGCCAATCATTCAATGAAGTTTGGCGGAGACATAAGGTTCATTATCTCGCCGCAGGATTTTCTTCAGAGAGGCAGAGGTGATTACGAATACAATGCAACAGATACGTTCCTGCGCGATATCAGCGGTGAACTGCTAAACGAGCGTTCAGTCGGTTCAGGATTTTACGCTGGTAATGAAAAACTCCTGTTCTTATTTGCGCAGGACGATTGGCGCTTCCGTGAAAATCTGACGTTCAACCTGGGAGTCAACTACTCTTTCCAGCAGGTTCCCGCTGGTGCCAAACAGCAAGCGCTTAATGCGATAGCATCCGTTCCCGGACTGATAGATTTCCGCGAGCCGCGCGCGCAAAAGAAGAATTTCGCTCCGAGAATCGGAGTAGCCTATTCTCCCAAATACCAGTCCGGCTTCTTGTCAAAAATCTTTGGCACAGAAAATCAAAGCTCGATCAGAGCCGGTTTCTCAATGGCCTATGACATTTTGTTCGATAATCTGTTCGGACTTTCCCGACCGCCACAAATCAACACGACAATAGACGTCGGTGGTGGTATTCCGAACTTCCTGAAAAACGGTGGTATTCCCCCAACTCTTCCGCCATTCAATACTCCTGCCGATGCGCGCGCAGCAACCGGAGCATTCATTCCGGATCTGCAGGAACCTTACGCGATCACATATACTCTCGACTTCCAGCGACAGTTCGCCAAGAACTACGGTTTGGAACTGAGGTACCTTGGAACACGAGGAGTACGTCTGGTAACTCAGAGTCGTTTGAATATCCAATCGATCGTCACGCCCAGTCAATTCCTGCCGACATTTTTGTCGACTCCAACTGCAGCCCAACTTGCCGGTCTGACCTTGAATGCGGGAACTTTGGAAAATCTCAATCCTATTGTCCCCGCCTTTGATGCCGCCGGTTTTAACAACAACTTTTTGACGGCATTTCCGTCAAATGGAGCGTCGAGCTACAACGCATTTTCGGCGCAGCTCACAAGGCGATTTGCCACGGGATGGCAAGGAACGGCTGCGTACACGTGGAGCCATTTGATCGACAATTCGACGGCAGAAGTTTTCAGCACGCTGCTGTCGCCGCGTCGAGTTCAGGATTTTCAGAACGTAGGCGCAGAGAAGGCGGATTCGGCGCTTGATCACCGTCATCGTTTTGCGTTGTCGACAACTTACGACCTGCCGTTCTTCACCAAGAGCTCAAACTGGACTGCAAGAACCTTCGCAGGCGGATGGAGCCTTGCTGGAACACTGACGTTCGAGTCGGGCGAAAAGGCCACTATTCGAAGCGGCCTTGATTCGAACCTGAACCTGGACACTGCAGGTGATCGAACGATCATAAATCCGGCTGGGATAATAGGGACGGCCAGTACGGTTCATGCAATAAACAAGGCAGGCGCAACCGTACCGATGGGTGATCCATCGACGGTTGCCTATGTAGCTAACGTTCCAAACGCCCAGTATATTCAAGCGGGGCTGGGAGCCCTCGCCGATGCCGGACGTAATACGCTACAATTACCTGGTATCAATAATCTGGACTTTTCGATCTTTAAGAACTTCGCGATCAAAGAGACGATGAAGCTCCAATTCAGAGTCGATATGTATAACGCGTTCAACCACGCGCAATACACACCAGGGACCGCAAACTCGGTCGATTTAACTACAACAACAAGCGGAACGGTTCAATCCCTGCTCCAAGTTGGATTGAATCCTGGATTGTTCAACCGTCCCGACTTAGTTTTCAGCAACCATCCGAGGGTTCTCCAGATGGCGTTGCGATTTAATTTCTAATTGGAAACTTTATCAGGAAGATCGAAGGGCAGCTTCAACGGCTGCCCTTTTTTCAGTGAGTAATGAGCTTGATCAGCCACTGACCCATTTCGACTGCTACAAAAGAGTATGCAACAATAGCGAGGAATTTAGGCTCTGCCAATTTTCGCACTTCAACTGCAATAGCCTGGCAATAGCCAAATCGATCAACAGCCATAACGAGCTGTGAAATCCCGAAAACGATTAATGCCAGCACAAGCAAAAGCCCGAGAGGGTTCATTTGAATCGAGTGATAGAAATCGCCGTGCAGCGCCATAACGAACCCTCGGGTTCCGCCGCAACTTGGACACGGTATGCCGATGGTTTTCTTAACCACACACTCGAAATTGAATGGATGACCCGCGATGTAAACGCGCTCTGTTGTTGCGCTGGTAAGGCAATACAACAGGCACAATGTCGCGATTGTCCCGATTGACGATATTAAATATGAATATCGTTTGATCCTCATTAGAAGTGGAAGCCACCACCGCCGATCTTAAAGATAACAGCGACAATGATGTAAATAATCCAGAGAACAATCCCAAGACCGCCAGTGACCATTCCGGCAATAGCCAGTTCGCGACCTTTTTCCCCTGTTTCCTTAACTTTATTAAGAGCAAGAAAACCCGTCACGATTCCGGCGATGGACGGAAAGATAAAGATTATACAAAGACACGTGAACAGTCCCAGTACACCGCACACCGCCGAAATAATGGCTAGTTGATTGGTCCCAAGTCGTGGAGAAACCTGCGGTCCTGCACCGTAATTCAATGCCGGTTGCTGATTTGGTAAACCGTAGCTTGGCGTCGGTGGCTGAGGTTTGTAGTTCTGCTGGTATGCCGGAGACACCTGGGTTTGGTTTGAAGCCCCCCAGTCACTCGCGGGTTGGGATCCTGACGGCTGTGGCGGTGGATTCGACACAACTTGAGTCGGAGCTACCGGATTCGAAAACGCCTGCGTTTGCGATGTCGGTGCGCTTTGCTGTTCCGGAGTAAGTGTTCTGCTAGGCAGAGGAGCGCTTATCGGCGCGTTACACTGAATACACGTTGTGCGATCTTCAGGGTTAGCTGTGCCACATTTTCTGCAATACATTTATTTACCTTTGAAGAATGATGTTTCCTTGCTCGAACGACAAAGATTCTTGCAGCGGATCAGAACCACATCCCTGTTCCACCAGCGTCGACATTACCACAAAGCCATTTTTTCTTACAATGCGACTTATTTGCTGTTAACAAGTCCTATTATAATCAAGATCACATAAATGATATTTGTCAGGATTCCCAAACCGCCGACCACGATGCCGGCTATTGCGAGCTCGCGACCTTTTTCGCCGCTTGTTTGGACCTTTTTCATGCCCAGAAACCCCAAAACCATTCCCACGGCCGCCGGTACGACGCCGATCCCGTACAAACAGCAAACCAGGAATGAAATACCACTGCAAATCACCGAAATCAATGCCATCGTATTGAATCCCGGCTGGGCGCCGATATTGGACTGTCCATAATTGACAGGCGATGGATTAACGGTCGTTTGCATGGGTTGGTAATTCGTTGGAGTCGGCGCGGGACGCGGAGTTTCAACGATTGGACCTGTCGTAGGCGTCTGAGGTCCTGTCTGATGCGAGGGCGGCATCACTACTGTCGGCGCAGACGGTTGCGGAAATGCAGTTGTTTGCGTGGGTGACGCGCTTTGCTGATTAGGGTTGAACGCGCCGCTTTGTGCGCGGGCGAGTGGCGCGTTACATTGCAGACAATTAGCGCGATCATCAGGATTCGGTGTGCCACATTTCCTGCAATACATTTACTTACCTCTAATAAGGGTTTTCGCGTCAGGCATTGCTTACCAGCGCATCAGCACCGCACCCCATGTTACGCCGGCGCCGAACGCTGACATCATCACCACATCTCCTTTTTTCAATCTGCCTGACTGAACACATTCGTCAAGCGCAATCGGGATCGATGCAGACGATGTATTACCTATGCGATCAATATTCGCATAGATTTTATCTTTCGGCACGTTTAATCGATCAGCAACAGCATCGGTAATACGCTGGTTGGCCTGGTGAGGAATAAACAGGTCTATATCGTTTGCCGTCATTTTAACATCATCAAGTACTTGACGCGAAATCTCCGACATATTGCGCACCGCGACCTTGAACAATTCGTTTCCCTTCATTTTTATGAAGTGAAGGCGCTGGTCGATCGTCTCGTGCGAGGCTGGATATTTCGTTCCACCACCAGGAGTATACAGACAGGGCGCTTGATCGCCATCGGACTGAATCCTGGTCGCAAGGATTCCTCGATTCTTATCTTCCATTCTCGATACAACTGCAGCGCCGGCTCCGTCGCCGAAGATTACGCAGGTCGAGCGATCGGTGTAATCGACGTACCGAGTCAGCAATTCCGCTCCTATCACCAGAATATTCTGATGCATTCCGCTTCCGATAAACTGGTTTGCTACCGTCAGTCCGTATAAAAAGCCCGAGCACGCCGCCGCCATATCAAAGGCTGCCGCTTTCTTCGCTCCAAGTTCCGATTGGATCAAGCATCCCGTCGAAGGCAGCGCCATATCAGGACACACTGTCGCGCAGATAATCATGTCCAGATCGCGCGCTTCAACTCCTGCTCTTTCCAGGGCCAGCCGTGCGGCTTTGGTTGCAAAATAGGAGGTAGTCTGATCGCTCTTTGCCCGTCGTCGTTCTTTGATTCCGGTTCGAGTGGTGATCCATTCGTCTGATGTTTCGACAATCTTCTCCAGATCCTGGTTTGTTATAACATCTTCGGGCAGCGCGTGTCCCGTACCGACTATTCCCGCCTGATAAGCTTTCATTTAAGTCCCCAAATCACCCTTGTGAATAAATGCAAATAATCCGTCTTTATTATAAATCTCGCTCGATATAACTTTAGCATGAACCCTCGCGCCGCGCTTGCGACGGTAGATATACGAGTTACCAAAAAGAATCTACCGCAAACAATAAATGCTGAACGCCGAATGCAGAAGCAATTCGCAATTCAACGTTCAGCATTCACCATTCGCCATCACGGCGAACCATTCCTGACAAATAAGACGGTAAGTTTATTACAATTGCGACGGCCGACCAATAGCTTTTTCGAACGACGGACGGCGAGGAGGATTCGCTACAGAGACGCGGAGGCACAGAGTTTAATTCTCCTCTGTGCCTCCGTATCTCTGTAAATTATTGTTCTGAAATCTGCCTCGCTATTCTTCTTCAGTCGGAAGAACCGCGCGGCCCTTATAGAATTTGCATTTCGGGCAAGCTCTGTGGGGCATACGCGGGAAACCGCAGTTTGGACACGGCGCTGTTGACGGTGTATCTAAAGCGTCGTGTGATCGCCTTTTGCCACGGCGTGACTTCGAATGTCGTCGTTTTGGATTCGGCATGGTTTACCTCGGTAACTCGTTAAAAATGTCCGCGAAGAAAAGCAGACTTACTGCTGTTTCAATTTCGCCAGCGCATCCCATCGCGGGTCATGCGCTTCGCTCTTGCAGTTGCAAGAGCCCGTATTCAAATCAATTCCGCAAGTCGGACAGAGCCCTTTGCATTCCGGATTGCAAAGGGAATGTACCGGCATTCCCAGGCTAATCTGCTCGCGCACGAGCGCATCAACATCGATGACCTGACCGGCATCGTCTTCAAAGTAAGCCAGATCGAAATCCCGATCTTCGACTATTTCGTGCTCTCCGGCTGTTGATGGAGCTGCACTCAGCGGGAGATAGACCAGATCGAAATCGCTGTCGACGTTAACCGGAACGGGAGCCAGGCATCGGTCGCACTCCACATCTACTCCGGCCTTTACGTTGCCGCTAGCGTGAACTCCGTCGCTCTGACGCTGCAAATCAAGCTTAAGCTCAGGCTGTTCCCTGATTTTCAGCGTCTCGTCTTCCAGATCGAAATCCGCGTATTTGTGCCGGACCTCTTTTCGATCATCCAGATGAGAAACATCTATCTTCATACTGACAGTTTACAAATCGCTCAAAGCGAAAAACGAGTATTATAAATGCTGAGAGTGGAAAGTCAACCGTGGCATAGCCGACATTTTTTGCCAGCGGCAATAAACTGTCCTTCGGGTGGTTGACCCGAACTCGCCATTGTGATGAAATAACGGTCTACCAAAGTGACTCCCGCTGATATTTCGACTGATAAAGAGGTATAAAGCATGTCCAGATCATCGAATGCCATCTCTCGTCGTTCTTTTGCTCAGATTCTTGGCGCAGGCGCTGCACTGGCTGCGATGCGACCGGCGTTTGCACTTGCTCCTGCTCCGCGATTTTCGCGACCGTTAGTTAACGGACTCGTACGATTGAGCGCAAATGAGAATCCATATGGACCGTCTCAGATGGCCTTCAAGGCAATTGAAGACAATCTTAAGGTCTCTAATCGGTACCCAGACCACCAGGAGCATCCTCTTATCGAAGAGTTGGCGCGAATCAACAACGTCAAGCCGGAAAATATAATTGTGGGAGCAGGCTCGGGCGAAATACTGAAACTGTGCGTAGCGGCGTTCAGCGGGCCGGGCAGAAAAGTCGTGATGGCCGATCCAACATTCGAGTCAGTCGGGCAGCACGCATCAGCCAGCAAAGCAGAAGTCGTCAAAATCAAATTAACCGACGATTTCCGCCATGACTTGCTAAAAATGGGAGCCGTACCTGGCTCGGGATTTATTTATGTCTGCAACCCTAACAACCCGACTGCCAGCCTCACTCCGAAGCACGAAGTCCGAGAGTTTCTGGCAAAAGTTCCCCGCGACACCATAGTCCTGATCGACGAAGCCTATTACCATTTCGTCGAAACCGATGATTACGAAACGGTAATACCGCTCATTAGCAAATATCCAAACCTTGTGGTGGCAAGGACCTTCTCAAAGGTTTACGGTATGGCGGGATTGCGTTGCGGATACTGTGTTGCTCAACCCGATTTGGTAAAACGCATGAACGAACACAGATTCTTCCAGAGCGTGAGCGTCCTTACCCTGACCGCTGCATTGGCGAGCCTCAAGGACCAGTCGCAGGTGACAAACGGAGTTAGATGGAATGCCGACGCCAAGAAGTACGTCTATACCGAACTGGACAAACTGGGCTATCGCTTCATTCCGTCATCAGCGAACTTCCTGATGATCGATTTGAAGAAACCCGTCAAACCGTCGATTCAGGCGATGCGTGAAAATGGGGTGGAAGTCGGCAGAGTATTTCCTGCGCTCCCAAATCACATGCGCGTTTCCATCGGGACTATGCCGGAGATGGAGACATTCATGGCAGCATTTCGCAAAGTTATGGCTTAAGCCTGGTTGGTTTTGATCAATGGGAGATTCGTTTTGTAACGTTTCTCCCATTCCTGTCTCAGACAAAAGCTGTCCTTATCAATCGCCCTGTCAACCGCAAGCATCCCGTCAAGATGATCAATCTCGTGCTGTAGCAATTCGGATAACGAGCCTTCGGCTCTTAATTCAGTTTGGATTCCTTGTTCGTTTGTATAGCGAACGTCAATTCGAAGATGGCGCTGGACCTTGACCATCAGATTCGGAAAGCTGAAACAATCATCCCATAGAATCATTTTTTCGTCGCTGAAATCGGCAATGACAGGGTTGACGAGGACTACAGGTTTATCTATTCGCATGTAAATCAGACGATACGGGATTCCGATCTGGACAGCAGAGATCGCTCTGCCGAATCCGTTGCGCTGTTGGAAATCGGCGAGCGTGTCGCCAAGGTCGGTGATCGCTCGCTGAACTTCAGGAGCATCGACATTGGTAATGCTGACGGATCTCTCTCTTAAATATGGATTCCCGAGCTGAAGAATATCTTGTACGGCCATATATCCCCTTAAAGAACTGGGCTGTCGTTACCGAGCATCGCTCGTCTAATAACCTTGATCGGTGGAAAGCCCTGCTTCATAAAACTATCGTGAAATTCCTCTAGTGAGAATTTGTCGCCTCGCATCTTTTTATAATCGTCGCGCAGCTTCATTATTTCCAATTTTCCAAGCGTGTAAACCAGATATGTCGGATCGGATGTGCCGCGTTTGGTTTCGCGGATTGCGTTCTCTCTCGTCTGGTAACCTTCTTTGACAAAGAAATCGACTCCCTGTTCAAAAGTCATATTGCCGGTGTGCATCTGGATGCCAACTATGTATCGAGCATTTCGCAACAGCGCGTCCTGCAATTGACCCAACCTTAACTTCAGATCACCGTTGCCGTAACCCTGATCCAGCATCATTTGTTCGGTGTAATGAGCCCACCCTTCAGCATTCGATCCGCAACCTAGCAGTTTGCGAACTTTCGACGGAGCGTGCTGGACCCAAAGGAACTGCACGTAGTGGCCCGGGAAAGCTTCGTGAACAGAAGTGCTGATGATCGTCCCTCTGCTGAATCCCTCCATGTACTCTTCTGTCTGCTGTGGCGTCCAGGTCGGTTCAGGGAGTGTGACGTTGTAATAGGCTTCTTTGGCCACTGTTTCATACGGTCCTGGCGTATCCATCGACGCGGTTGTCAACGCGCGTTCAAATGGAGGAGTCTCTTCCACAATCGGCATCACCGGCGATGGAATCGTGATGATCTTGTGGTCGACAATATATTGTCGCAAATCGCCAAGGACGTCGCGCATCGATTGCAACAGTTTGTCCGGCGCGGGATGATCTTTGGTCATCTCATCCAGGATTTGCTGCGGGGTCTTACTTGAATCGACTTTCGCAGCCGTTTGTTTGAACCATTCCTGATTCGCGTGCAGGTTGTCGTAACCTATCTTGAGGAGACGATCCAGCGGAATATCCACCATCTCGTCGTACTCGAGTTTCTTCCGGTAGTTATCCGCACCAATACGAAAATCCCCGTTCGATCTGGGTAACAGATCATTCTTCAGGAATGTCTGATAGTTATTAAGGGCATCAATAACGGCTTGATTCGCGGTCTTGAATTCGCTCAGCAGCTTTTCGTCTTTGACATCTTTGAATGCGGATGGAACATCGTTCTGAAAGAAGCTGACAATTCCCGGCACTTGCTCAATCGCAACTTCGGTATATATTTTCGGAGGATTCTTCAGATTAGCTCGCGCCGCGTCGAAAACCTTTGGCATCTGGCGCTCGCGCGCGATTAACGATTTCAGCCGCTGGTCGGGCGGAGCAAACGTGCGGCTCATGATCACAAATGCGCTGTTGGTAATGCCGCTGCTGTAACGATCAGGGTTCTTTTCCCATTGCCGAATGTTTTCGAATTCGAGCAATGCCGATTTTATGTTAGCGATGACTATCTCTCGGTCGGAGATTGTTTCCTGATCAAGTCCCGCAGCATTGAATTTTTCGAATTTTGCGAGCCAGGTTTTCAAATCAGCGGTCTGCGCGTCAACACCGGCCCGTGAGTAGTCTTCTAATTGTGAATCGTATTGATGAAATCCGGATGATGTAGCAAACGTCGGGTTATATTTGAAAAAGACATCGAAAAATTGATCGACCAGTTTGTTAAAGTCTGCTTTGGAATCTGCTACAGTGGACATCTTAATCGATGCTCCTGTTGGTTGAATGCTAATGATAGCTAAAATTGTTAAGAGGATAATAATAGATCGAGTTTTATTCATAATGGCTCCTCAATTAAAGCCCAGTTATATCCGTGTCCGTATTTCGAAGGCCTGTTGCGATCGATAAAAGCAAACGTCAGATTCTATAAAGAAATTTATTTGGCCTAGTATGACCGGAATATCTTCGGCTCTTGTCCAGGCAAATGCTGGTTTAACTGGTGAAAATTCACCGACGGCAGCGGCAACAACAAGTGGACGAGCATCGAAATTTGCGAGATTTCCAGTTAATTTGATTGCCTGACTATTAGCGCTCCAGACCGCGCCTATGTTCATACCCACCGAATATGGCAATACGTTAACAGCCGCACCTGTGTCCAGCAATCCTGAGACATCGATTGTCTGATCCAGCAGTGACAGTGTTATAGGCAGGTAAGGGAGAAGGCTTGCCTCTCCAGTCTGAGGATTTACTGTTGCATAGGAACAACGCTCAGAATTACGCACGATTTTGTTCGGTGTTTAACGCCTCAAGGAGAACGTTCGCAGCCTCAAAAGAATCATATGGCGACCAGACTGGATATGAGGTTTTGTTCAATAACGCCTCTTCTTTTGCCAGTTCATAAATAAGAAACTGCATAGCGCGAAATTTATCGGCACGGTCCAAATCGCGGAGCGAAGGAAGCAACTCGTTTATGTTCATAATTTCTCCATTCCATTATCCAATAATGGTAGCACAAGGCTTCGCCTGAATTGAAATCTCGCTTCTGGATCTGGAGCGCTATTCTCGAACCGATCCCATCCGCTTATTTTCTGCCTCTGGCGCCGGTCATCAATTTTTCAACTTCATCTACTTCTTTTGGAGCATTCGAAAGGACTTCGTGCCCATCTTTTGTAACGAGCACAATATCTTCAATACGAACCCCGAGAGCTTTTTCGGCGATGTAGACGCCCGGCTCGACCGTGATTATTACGCCTGGCTCGAATGGTTTGTCGTAACTCCCTACGTCGTGAACACCCATTCCTACGTAATGGCCAATTCCGTGCGCCCAGTATTTACCATAGCCTGCCGCATTGATGACATCTCGCGCTGCTTTTGTAACATCGGCCATCGTGGCGCCGGGTTTCACAGCGGCAATGCCTGCTTTTTGCGCGGCTAAAACAACTTCGTAGACTTTTCTTTGTTCATCAGTGAAATGACCACTGACCGGAAATGTTCGGGTTATATCCGATGCGTAATAACCGTAATCAGGAGCAAAATCGAAAACTACGATGTCCCCATCATTCATCAAACGATTGTTCAGACTGTAATGCAGCGCACACGAGTTAGGTCCGGAACCAACAATCGGAAAATACGACGGGCCGATCGCTCCATTTCGCTTAAACACATATTCGGCCAGCGCAGCAACTTCGTACTCGTACATGCCTGAATGGACGGATTTCATGACTTCAATATGTCCCTGAGACCCGATTCGGCAGGATTCGCGCATTAATGCGATCTCCTCGGGTCCTTTTACTCGTCTCATCTCGTCGAGAATAGGATCAAGGTTTTTAACGTCAGCCTTTTTCGATTCGAAGAAATTCGAGAATGCCTGCTCTTTTGAGATGCGTTTGTCCCAGGTGGTGGAGAGTTCCGTCTTCTCGACCTTGGCCGCCTCGCCTCGTTCGCTTTCTCCCAGTTCTTCCGGAGACTTTGAGATGTAGACCGGTCGATGTCCATTACCGATCAAGTCTGTAATCATTTTGTCAAAGTCGGTATTGGGATAGGTCTCGGTTATGCCTGTTCTTTCCGTAGCTTCCTTTCCCGGATTGAGCCTGTGACCGAACCATTTCTCGTAGGTAGCATCGTACGGCGGCAAGAACAGCATGGTCCGTTTTGTTTTGCCATCCATTACCAGAATCGCGTAGGAAGTATCACCAAGCCCGGTGAGGTAGTAGAAATCATTGTCCTGACGAAACTGAACCAGGGTCTTGTAATCTTCGGCGCCCTGCAAAACGATGATTGCATCGCCTGCTTTTTCCATCAGGGTGTTTCGCCGCCTGGAGTATACCTCAGGTCCCACGGTCGGTCCGGGCGGCAGAATCGGCCTGGCTGTCACGCCGAGAGCAAGCAATAATAAAAACATCAGGGAGGACAGTTTCGCAGCACGTTTCATAGGCTATGTACCTCGAAGTTCGGAAGAGATGACAAACCAACTATGATCTTTTGCCGGAAATGAAGGAATTAGTCAACAACTGAGTAAGATTAAAGATTTTGAATCTGGCTAAACGCGCTTTCGCTGAGCGACGATCTCCTGAACAGAGCCCATCGCCCGGAACTTGTCGTAACGGCGGCGGATGCGCTCTTCCGGCGACCATTGGCGTATTTCATTCAGTGACCTGGTCAAAGCTTGATCCAGCATCTCGGCGGCCAGTTCCTGCTGTGAATGGGCGCCAGGTTTTGGCTCTTCAATGATTTCATCTATAACGTTGAACGATTTCAGATCGAACGCGGTCAGACGCAACGCTTCGGCCGCCTGCGAGGCGTGATTCTGATCGCGCCACAGAATGGCAGAACAGCTTTCAGGAGCAATGACTGTGTAATAGGTATTTTCCTGCATCAGCACACGGTCGGCGATGCCTATCCCCAGCGCGCCTCCGCTGCAACCTTCGCCAATGATGGTTGCAATTATGGGCACACCCATTCGAGCCATTTCTCGCAGATTATAGGCGATTGCTTCAGCGATGTTGCGTTCTTCGGCTTCGATTCCTGGGTAGGCGCCTGGTGTATCGATAAAGGTAAATATCGGGCGATTGAATTTTTCGGCCAGTTTCATTACCCGCAACGCCTTGCGATAACCTTCTGGCTGCGCCATTCCAAAGTTCCGGTATTGGCGGGATTTAATATCCCGCCCTTTCTGGGTACCAATAACCGCCACGGGTTCGCCATGATAGTTGGCCATCCCACACACCATCGCAGGATCATCTGCATAACGACGATCGCCGTGGACTTCGGAAAAATCCGTAAAAATCAGCTGTACATAATCTAACGTGTAAGGGCGATTGGGATGCCGGGCGAGCTTAACTCGATCCATTGGCGTCAGGCTATCGAGTATTTCCGTTTTCAGGTGTTCGAGTCGCTGTTGAAGCTTAAGGATCTCACTGTTCTGTTCGATTCCTTTAGCCAGTTCGCCAAGGTCAGCGATGGCCTGTTCCAACTCTTTTACCTCTTTATTTTGCTCTTCGGACATTTACAAACACCTGCCTCTGTCCTTTTCGTCCGATGACGTGAACAAGGAGAGCCGAGACGATCAGCCTCGGCTCTTATGAACGACGAATATTACATCAAAATGTTATAAAAGAACAGCATATGATCTTCCCGTTAAAATCCCGCTGTTTACAGGCCCGACTAGCGTTATTTACCGCGTATGAAGAAATTATGATTATTAAAGTTCTGACTGGAATCTGCTACTTATTGAAATGCTCGTATCCACCGGGCAAGAGCGCCTCTGATCTATGGAAAGTATTCAGCAACACGTCGGAGCCATTTGTTATTTCCCCAATCAGAGTCAACCGAACATCCTTATCAAGATTAGAAATCAAATTCTGCGATTGAGGGTTAACGGTAAATAGCAGTTCGTAATCTTCGCCGCCGTTCAGTGCCAGGCTGAGTCCGTCTTCTTTGGTGGCTTCAGCTGTATCAGATATCGGTATCTTGTCTGCATAAATCCTGGCGCCGACCCGGCTCTCTTCGCATATATGGTTCAGATCGGAAGACAACCCGTCGCTCAGATCAATCATTGATGTGGCAATACCAAGCTCCAGCAGTCGCAGACCGATTTCGACCCTCGGATCTGGTTCCAGATGCGCTTGCACAGCCCGATTCATCAAGGTCTCGATCCGATTTGGCGATTTTTCCACGGGTAGGTAACCACGTTCCAATAAGATCAAACCAACCGCTGAGGCGCCAAGAGATCCAGTCACGAATATTAAATCTCC
The DNA here is from genome assembly GCA_035652355.1 of Blastocatellia bacterium. Taxonomy (GTDB): domain Bacteria; phylum Acidobacteriota; class Blastocatellia; order DASRDY01; family DASRDY01; genus DASRDY01. The sequence goes on along the minus strand of DASRDY010000004.1, from coordinate 1,373 downwards.
GGCCTTTGCCCCGTCGCGACGAATTGCAGCGCCAGAAGGGCATTCGCCAATGATGTTCAAGTCAATTACAAATTTGTCCGGAGATCGTGAGGTATCTCCGCCGATAAGCGTAACTTCATATCGGTCAGCAAGCGCGAAGAATCCATCGAAGAATTCGTTCAAAAATTTGTCATTAATATGATCGGGAATTGCCAGGCTTAATGTACAAAAACGCGGTCGGCCGCCCATCGCTGCCATGTCGCTGAGGCTAACGGCAAGCGTTTTGTGTCCCAGTGATCGCGCCGGAGTGTAACCTAGCTTGAAATGAACGTCTTCGACCAGAAGATCACAGGAAATCAAACTATCAAGCCCATCGCTCTGTCTAATTATTGCACAGTCGTCGCCGATGCCTTTGGTCAGATTTTCGCTGTTGCGATAAGCGCGGTCCTTGATCTTCTTTATTAGGTCGAATTCTCCTAACATCTTGACGTGATTTTCAAAGATTGCGCCGCAGTGAGTCTAACGCACCTTCGATGTTTTCCCTGCTGGTGGAAAATGAAAGGCGCAGATGTCCTTCGCCTTCGGGACCGAACACGACTCCAGGCACGCTGGTCACGCCTGTGCGTTCGATCAACATATTGCAGATCTGCCAACTATCATTGCCGAAAGCAGTCGCGTTCGGGAAAAGATAAAAAGCTCCTGCCGGGCGCGGGCATTCAAATCCCAGCGACGCCAGTCCATCGGCCATTAAATCTCGCAATTCCCTGTAAGTTCTTCGCAAATCCGCCAGATACTGTGGCGGCGTCTGGGTTAACGCGGCTTCCGCCGCATATTGCGTCGGCGTGCTGACACCATTTATCGAATAAAGAGCAAAAGCCCTGATTCCGGTCATAAACGGCTCCTTACCGACGACATAACCAACACGCCAGCCGGTCATCGAATAAGTCTTCGAAAAAGTAAAACAACTCAACGTGCGTTCGTGCATTCCAGGCAGCGATGCAATCGAAACGTGCTCTCCTTCAAAGATAAGATCTTCGTACGCCTCGTCGGATATGACAACAATATTGTAGTCCTGGGCAAAATCGGCGACTGCCTGAACTTCCTCGCGGGAGAATACTTCGCCGGTAGGATTGAGCGGCGTGTTGAAGTAGATCGCTTTGGTTCGTGGCGTAACGTGACGGATCAACGTTTCTCTTATTCCGTCGCGACGCGCAGTCTGGGTGCTGACCAGAACCATGTTCGCTCCGGCCAGTTTTGCAACGTCGCGCATCGGCGTCCAGTACGGCGAAAAGAGGATAACGTCATCACCCGGATCCAGCGTTGCCTGAAAAGCGCACGAAAGCGCATGCATGCCCCCGTTTACAACCTGAACGTCGCCGGGTTCGGCGGGAATG
>DASRDY010000003.1:0-17001 GCA_035652355.1 Blastocatellia bacterium | reverse complement strand
AAAAAACCCGGCTGCGTGAGCGAATTCTTATTGAACCGGCTTGAACGCCTGGAAGTCTGAAGATACTCCGAGGGTGAATCCATACCTCGGGCTGAACGGCGTATAACCTTTAATAAAAGCAGAATCCCACTGAAGTCCTGCGGCTTTCAATTGAAATCCGATTCGAGCTTCTCCCAGACTCTCAGTTCCCGGCGGAGGAGTCCGTGTGCTGTGCCGCCCATTAACTTCACCAACAACGTTGAACCGGTCCGTGATTTTTACGATTGCGGCGGCGCCATACAGAATCACATCGTTTTGAGATGTTCCGCTCAGTGGATTGGTCAGAATCGCAACGCCAACATTTCCAAAAGTGTTCAGCCGATCATTAAAGAAATGCTTCTCGGCCAGAACCATTCCAAACGCGTTTGTCGTGTTCGTTCCGATTCCTTTTGCCTGATCCGAATTCGGAAGCTGAACGCCAAAACGAAAACCGAATGCCGGTATGTGCTCGGTCTCTTTGGTAAGCTTGAATTTCGCAGAGAGAGTGAAATCGCCGACATCGTGCGTGTTTGATGAACTGCCAATGTTGAGCGGTATGGCCGAAACGCCTCTGGTTTCGATGTTCAGGTATTCGCGAATGGTTCCTGTGATCTCGAATTGAACATTTGGCGACATGCCAAAATAAACGCCGATATCACCGATTTTGGTAACATCACCGCTCAGACCAGAAAGACCGAATCGTTGCTTTTGATCGAGATCAAATCCGACTTGAACTCTGATGTTGCCCGGTTTGACAATGTCGACGTCTTCTGTGACCAATGGACGCTGCTGTCCATACCCGACAATTGTCAGCAGGATGACGCTCAAAAACAGTAATGCCACGCGGACCAGAAAGCTTCGCATTTCATCTTCCCACGGCCGGAATATCGCGATTCTAGATTAGTATGCGCGACAGTGTCAAACTCTAATTCGATTCGGGGTCGCTGACCGTTCCGATGAATAAAAGAGCGCCGGTTTGGCTGTCTCGTATTGCAATAAAGAACGGATGATCGGCAATGAATTCGAAAGGCGGTGGCGGCATCATCGCGGTTGCCCTGGCCACTCCGACAGCAGTAGCCGCTGCGGCTTCGGTGCCTTCCTCATTCACATCAATCACGGCTTTATGCTTAACGATTTCAATATAAAGCGGCTCGCGGCTCATTGCCGAAAAGTCCGCATGCTCTGGATCAAATGCGCTCACCATACCCAGTTTCTTCAGCGACGGAACCAAATTTTCATCCGACTCCATTTTAAAGCGCGGGATCTTGATCGTTCCGGGTTGCTCATGAAATCCGTTCATCCAGGTATTCCAGGTTTCTTGATTCAGTGTTGCCAGAAACCCATTTAACGATTTAGCCTCGCCGTCTGGCAGGAAGACATAAAGGCTGAATCGACCGGAACCATAAGGCAGGCTAACTGCTTGCCAATGATCGCCTTTTTGGTAGAGATAGCGACCGGGTTGCGACATCATCGGCACTTTAATTGTTTTGCCTTTGTCGGTTCTAAAGTCTTCAGGATTCGTGTCGGATTTCTTAAATTCGTTCTGCCACTTTCCTTTGAAATAGACAGCGTTGACCAGCATCATCACTGAATCAGGAGTCAAGCGCTCGACTATCTTATTAATCTTCCCATTGGTATTCTTTGAAACCCAGCCATTGATTGTTGCCAATGAACCGGGATCGGCGAAATCCAGTGAAGTTATCTCCGCTTTGAAAAATTCGTGGTCGCGTTTCAGGAAATCGGGGTAGAAATGGACTCCCTTTCTAGCCCATATCGAGTTTGCAATGCTGAGGGAAACCGATGGATCAGAAGACTCGAGTCCCTTCAACAAATCGAAGTTGAACTGATCGAATTGAGTCGTGTTCAGACCAGATTGACCGACAACGCTGGCCATTTCTTTGCGAGTAGCACCACCGGCTCCATTCATCGTCATCGCCAGCGCAGAAGAGATGCTCACGCCCGAAATTATCAGGTTGCCATTGTCGTGATGCGAAATCAGTTGTTTGAAGATGTCGAACCCGAACTTGTTATATCCATCTACATTTGTATTCAATGTGGGCACCGATCCGTTTCCGCCATTCAGGTTTTCGTCAATTTTAGTCGGTAAATCTGACGTCGTCGAATCTCGGTCTCGGCTGGAGCGAGTTCCCAGAACTGATGTTGCTAAAATTGCTGTAACAATCGCGAATAAAACGAACCCGGTAAGAATCCTTCTCAAAGTGTCACCTCCTGGTTGTGCCGCTTATAGGACGAACATTATGACGGTTCTTGCATAAAATAAGAAACCGGGTTGACGCCTTGCGCACGTGAGCGATGTAGCTATGATGTAATTGTAAGGTTAACGGTTATGTCATTCCCAGTGGGTCCAAAAATGCCATCGGCCCTGGCGACTTATCGACTGATTAAGACTCCAAATCGGTTGCTGGCGTCATGTCACGAGCAGTATGGCGATACATTCACTCTGAGGTTGTTGCGACCCGGCAAAGTTGTGTTTGTTTCACATCCAAATGCGGTTCAGGAACTATTTACAACCCTGGCTAAAAAACTGCTGGCAGGACAAGCTAACTCATTTCTTTCTCCGTTTCTTGGCGAGAATTCCGTTCTGCTGTTAGATGGACCGCGCCACGCGCGCCAGCGTCGCCTTATGCTGCCGTCGTTTCACGGCGACAAGATGAAGATGTTCGGAAATTTGATGCGCGACACGGCTTATCAAACAATCCAAACTTGGAAGCCGGGCGAGACAGTGATGATCCGACAAGAGATGCAGGCGATTACATTAAGAGTAATTGTCGAGAGCATTTTCGGCTCTGATATGAGCAGGCGAACTCCCGAAATTATAGAGTTGGTTCGCGGCACTTTGAACATACCGACTCTGATTACTTTCCTACCGTTTCTTCGCGTCAATCTAGGTCCATGGAGCAAGTGGGGGCGGTTCCTTGCCTGGCGAAATCGATTGGATAAATTGTTGTTTGGCGAGATCGCTTTGCGCCGCGCCAATCCTCCTGCTGAGCCGCGTGACGTGATGGACATGTTAATGGCCGCCGTTGATGAAGATGGCTCTAAGATGTCCGATCAGGAAGTGCGGGACGAACTGATCACATTAATGTTAGCCGGGCACGAGACGACCGCGTTGTCGTTGACGTGGGCATTCGCCACCCTTCTTAAGAATCAGGATATTCTAGAGAAACTAAAAAAGGAGCTTTCTGATGTAGTTGGTGATCGAGCTGTAAGTCTCGATGATTTACCACGACTGAAATACCTGGATGCGACAATAAAAGAGAGCATGCGAATGAATCTGCTCTTCCCGATAATTTTACGTAAAGCAGCAGAGCCTGTGTCAATAGATGGCTATGACATACCCGAAGGAGCAGGGGTTGCCGCAGCAACGTATGTGACCCATCACCGCGAAGATGTTTATTCCGATCCTTATGCTTTTAAGCCGGAGCGGTGGTTGAATGGCCAAATCCATCAATTCGCGTGGTTCCCATTTGGTGGAGCGCCGAGAAGATGTCTGGGGATGGCATTCGCTATATTTGAGATGAATCTAATTTTGGCAAGCATCATTCCGCACGTGCAGATGGAATTAATTCCAAATCAGGATCTGACGCCGACGCGAATGGGATTGGCTCTTGCTCCGCCTTCAGGTGTGCGCGTCAGGATAACCGCAAATCCTGTCGATCACTTATCTCACGAAAAAGTAGTCCAAATGACGGCGCAATAGATTAAGTGGGGCATCGGGCCGAGTAGCGCAGACATTCAGTCTGCGCTGGTTCGAGGCTGAATAGCCCAGTTGTCACCTGAGTCGGATCCTACGGGAAACGCGCAGGCTGAATGTCTGCGCCACAGCTATTTGCGGGATCGCACCAGACTTCGAAGCTCGCCCATAAACTCCGATACGTCCTTGAAGTCCAGATAAACCGAAGCGAAACGAACGTAAGCGACTTTGTCCAGCTCTTTCAGCTTTCGCATTATCAGTTCACCGACCTTAGTTGTGGGACGTTCGCGGTCGCGTGATTCCTGGACGTACTTTTCGACGGTGTTGGCAATAGCCTCGAGTTTTGCGGGGCTGACCGGACGTTTTTCGCAGGCCTTCATCAAACCGGCCATAACCTTCTGGCGGTCGAAAGGTTCGCGACGACCGTCTTTCTTGACGACCATGTACGGAACTTCATCAATGCGCTCGTAAGTAGTAAACCTTCGCTCGCATTTTAAACACTCGCGGCGGCGGCGAATCACATCCCCTTCGTGGGATTCTCTGGAATCGACAACCCTGTCATCGACATGAGCGCAAAACGGACATTTCATCGACTGTTCACCTGACTGAGCTGACTTCAGTTTTTAGATCAGACACAACATATAGACTCTGTTTGGTCGATCCCTATATTTAGTGTACCACAAGATACAGCGCCTCCTGCAAGCGAATTGTGCACTTTACCTCCATATATAGGAGGTACTGGCGCAGACATTCGGTTTGCACTTGTTAAGAACCTGAAGAGGGCAGACTGAATGTCTGCGTCACTTTGGATTTCCTGTATAATATTCGTTTTGGCTTTCGGAGGTTTTAACCGACATGCAGCATCTACTTGTGCCGACTGAAGTTCTGTTCGGCAAACGGACAAAAGGCGTAAAAATCATCGACGTGGCCCCGGGCAGCCTTGGTGCGGAACTCGAACTGCAACCAGGCGACACAATCCTCAGCGTCAACGGCAGGCAACTACGGGATTTTATTGATTTTCGTTTCTGTGCTGGCTCAGAAGACGAAGTCACATTGGAAGTTATCCGAGCAGACGGCGAGAAATGGCAACTGGAAGTTGAAAAAGCCGAAGACGAAGACTGGGGTCTGGATTTCGAGCATTTTAAGCCTCGCCAGTGCGCCAACGATTGCATTTTCTGTTTTTGCAAACAGAACCCTCCTGGCTCGCGCGAATCACTGTGGTTCCGTGATGAAGATATACGGCTGTCGTTCCTCTACGGCAATTATACGACGATGACTTCGATGTCTCGGCAAGAGATGCGGCGTATAGTCGAGCAGCGGTTGACACCGCAATACGTGTCTGTACACGCAACGGACCTGGCTGTCCGAGCCATTCTGCTGGGCAACGACAAACGCGATGATGTTCTGGCAAAGATTCGATATTTCATTGAGAACGGCATCGATATTCACGCTCAGGTTGTTCTCTGTCCCGGTATCAACGACGGAGATGTTCTGAAACGAACCATTTACGATCTAGCCGATCTGCATCCGGGATTGGTCTCTACCGCAATTGTGCCCCTTGGAATCACCGACCATCATACCGAAAAGGACAAGCTGACTCTGGTCAGTGATGATTGGTGCAGGGAAGTCATTGCACAAGTTTCTCCGTGGCAGGAAGAGTTTAGAAAAAGACTGGGATTCACATTCGCATTTCTCGGAGATGAAATCTATCTGCGAGCAGGTCAACCAATTCCGTTAAAGAGCCACTATGGCGAATATCCCCAAATTGAAGACGGCGTGGGCATGGTTCGTCTCTTTCTGGAAGATTTAAAGAAGTTGCTAAAGAGCCGCAAATCGAAACCGAACAAACGCATTCGCGGCACGGTTGCCACTGGAAAGCTTTTCTATCCCGCATTGAGAGAAGCGCTCACTCAAATAAATGATAGATTCGAAACAGAGTTGAAGCCGTTAGCGATAACTAATAGATACTTTGGTGAAGGCGTAACCGTGGCAGGCCTCTTATCGGGCGGAGATTTCCTAAAAACCCGCAGTGAGATTCAAGGGGATTTCTTTGTAATTCCGGAATCATCGACCAACGAAGAGGGAAGCCTATTTTTGGACAATTCCACGGTTGCAGACCTGCGCGCCGAACTGGGCATACCTGTAATAAAGGGAGGCCGCACGCCGACGGAGCTATTGGACCGCTTAGTTACGCAATATTAAGCAGTATTAAATCTATATCTGCATTTCCGGCGAATGCCTCGCTGATACATCTCTTCGTCAGGCGGAATATCGATAATCTCAATTAACTCCCCGCCAGCAAGTTCACAGCTTCGACGCGAAGCGATATTGTCGGAATTACAGGTGATCCATAACGGGTTAATCTGATGTTTTCCTGCCAAAGGAATAAGCAACCTTACACTTCTGGCCGCCAGATGGTTGCCGCGATATTCCGGTTCAACTCTATAGCCAACGTGGCCGCGGTACAGCGGTATCCTGTATGTGTTGCCAATTCTCAAATTGATGGCGCCCATAACTGCGCCTGTGGACTCGTTGACCATATTGAAGTGATAAGTAGGCAAGCACTCTCGCTCCGGATCAGAGTCCAAATAGCGATCAAGCACGACCAATAACACCTCGTCCTTTAGAATTCCGGGATTGATAAGGTCCATACTCGTATAGTGCGCGAAAACTCGCGGAAAAGAAATAGAACGTGGATTGTAGCGGATTATTACGGATAAACGCGGAGCTGAATCCGTGAAAACCTGTCGCATCCGCGTAATTCGTGGTCTATTTCTTGGTTTGTTTATCGAACGTAAGGTTGTGCTGCGTTCGAAGCTTTTGCAATCTGATTCGCTGCCGCCTGCCAGACATACCACGCCGGCTTCGGCGCGCCGGAACTGTCTCGCAATCCAAAATGTCGTTCGGCTTCACCAAAGAAAGAATAGTCATGCTGCGGGTCATCGTAATAAGCCATATAGATAACGCTGAAGACTCCGCGGTTTTCCAGATCATCGATATGACTGAGAACATCGCTGAGTATATTGGACTGCAATTGAGACCAGTCGTTGCCTGAGCTGTCGTCGTACGATGAAACGCCAAAGTAGGCAAGCATCACTGGCAATCTGAATGTCCGATGCAAATAGTCGGAATAGCGCAGAGCCGAAGCTGTAACATCACGATAAGACCGCGATCTGGAAGAAGGATGAGTCGAGCCTCTCAATTCCTGGAACGCCACGAAGTCAGAATACCTGGCGGACTCTGACATCGATGTTTGCAAATTGAATTCGCCGAAATCTCCGGGGCACAACCCGACCTTTATATGCGGATTTGTTCCGCGGATGCGCTCAATAGCTCCGATAACGGCAGAGTTCCAGCCGCTCCAATTGTTAATCGAAGTTCCATAGTTGGCACGTTTGTTGAATTCCGGCTCAATCACGACCATAACGTCGCGGTCGATATCGATCAATCTATGCAGACGCTCACAGTCCGCATACCAGGCGAATAATCCTGCTTCGACCGATTCTTTGTTGATTGAATCACCGAAATAATAGTAGACCAGCACTAACGTGTAGCCATCGCTCGCCATCTGCCGCAGTCCCGCTTGTTTTCCGACCCACTGCTCCCGCCAATTCTGCGTCAGCCACATTTCAAAATATTTGAAAATAAGTCCGTCTTCCGCAGCCTGGCGGTACCAGGTGATTCGGCGACCATTTAGCATACTGCCGCGACGGTCGCCGATACCAAGTTCAAGTCTTTGTCCTATTGCTGAAGTTAAACTTCGCCTGACGGCCTGTTCTTGAGCAGAAACTGTCAGCAAAAAGCTGGTGAAAATAATCGACAGGCATAGGGCCTGTTTTGCGGAAGTTGGTACCCGTCCGTGGTCCACTATAAAGCTCCTTGCGCGTTCGAATATTTACTATCGGCAAATTCGCGCAGGAATCTGAGTGGAGATGGACTAATCGAGTTTTAAGAGGTGTTGACCTGGAACGGCAGCGCGTAGTTGTCCTGCCGTTCCATTGAACTGGGGGTGTTAGTTTCGCGTTCGTCCGTTGTGTTTGTCGCGATAGATGTTACGGCTCGCTCGGTTCTCTTCGCGCTCGAGCTGTCTCCGTTCCGCCGGCGTGACTTTTCCATCAGCCTTGTCGATCTTTTCATCGGCTTTAATTCTGCCCTCTTCTGCCTCAAGGTGACGAGTTTCGCCTCGAGTTAATTCGCCGCTCTTAACGCCCTGGTTGATACGCCTTTGCTGGTTGCGCTCGCGCTGATTGATATGGGGCGTACGGGTTTGGGCCATCGCAATCGCGCTGACTGCGAACACGAGCGAAATAGTGAACACTATGCTGAAAATCCTTTTCATCTTAAATCTCCTTCGATGTCTGTTAATCTCTGGCTTCTTCGTATGTGAGGAAGCGTTTTCGTTTCGCAATTAAGACTGAAGGCGTTTCAAGAAAGTTTGCAAATTGTTTTAAATAAAGGAGATACACGAAATGGGATGCTGGCTGCACGAAAAGGAATGAAAACAGAGATGACGCGGCGACACGGGGAGCCGGAGACGCGAACAACCGGAGAAATCTCCGCGTCTCCGGCTCTCAGTGTCATTTCTTTTCTAGAAACTAATACCAAGATCGCGAGCTTGATTGAAGTTCGGTTTGCGACGTTGCTTTGTGGCCTTCGTGGCCGTCTGTGTCAACGCCGTGGCCAGCATTGGCAAGGCAATTGTCGAATCGCAATGAACAGTTATTGTCTTTGCATCGCGAGCCATCTTGCCCCAGCTCTGCGCTTCTTCGAATGTTGAGCCGGAAACGCCGCCTTGATATGGAGCTTCGTTGACGCACTGCACGCCATATTTGTGGCCGCGAATATTCGATTTGAATATCGACGATGCCAGACCGGATTGCTGAATGAAATTCTTTGGCGAGCCGCCGCCAAAGAAGAGCACTCCCGTCGATGGTGATTTCGAAACAATCTGTGCGCTCTCGATGATGTCCTGAATGACGTCGAACTGGAACTGACCTTTGCGATCAACTCTCGTGGCCGCTATGCCAATACCCAATGATGAATCACCGATCGCCGGACAGAAGATCGGCACTTTAGCTTTGAATGCCGAAGTCAGGATGCCTTCTTCGTTCGATATCTCTGACAATTCGCGGCCAAGCAGGAAAAAGAACTCGCGAGTTGAATATGGACGCGATTGATCCAGGGTGTTAGTAAAGCTTCCCACCCATTCGTCGGCCTCGCGGAATTCTACTTCGCTTCCGAACGTGTCATAGATGCGCTCGACCTGCATGTCGCGAAGCTCGAGATCATCGTAATCAGGTGAACCTATATAGTGATGTCGGCCAAGCGTTTCGTGCAGATCGGCAAACATATTAGCGCCCGTAGTCACCAGTACATCTATGTAGCGGTTCTTGATCAAATGCGCGACTACTTTGCGCATTCCGCCCGCAACCAGCGCGCCTGACAAACCCATAAACACGGTGCAGTTGTCACTGAGCATGCTGAGCCAAAGTTGATGCGCAGTCGCCAGATTGCGTCCCTGGAAAGAGATGCTCTCCATCTTTTCCAGGAGTCCCGCGACGCTTCGGTCTCTATCGATTGAAATCGGGTCTGTCGGATTTCTTAATACTTTTGTTCCCTTGGGGGATTTCTTTATCATCTGTTCCTCATTCCAGGTATGTATAACTGCTGATTGTGGCTTCATATTCGTTAATTAATTCCTCTGCAACATTCTGATCAATTCGCCCGGCTTTGACCTGTTGCTCGACATTGCTCCTGAAACCGGCCTGCAGAAAGGGGCGATCATAGCGGGCCATTGACAGGATGTCCCCAAGCGACTGTCCCGGAATCACCTTGGAAATCAGATGCCCATTATCATTTATTACCACGTGGGCCTCGTTGACGGTGCCCAGCAGGTTATGGAAATTGCCCATGACTTCCTGATACGCACCGACGAGGAAAAACCCCACATAATATGGTTCATTGTCCTCGCTCTTGAAAGGATGAATTTCCAGGACCTCTTTTACGTCCTTGAGGTCGATAAACTTGTCGATTATGCCGTCCGAATCACAAGTGATATCCGCCAGTGTCGCATATTCAGTCGGCGTTTCATTCAGTTTGTGAATCGGCATAATCGGAAAAAGCTGGTCAATCGCCCAATGATCCGGCAGGGAACGAAACACCGAAAAGTTGCACAGGTATTTCGTCGCCAGTTGTTTTTTCAGATCATCGAATTCTTCCGAGATGTACTTCGCGGCTTGCGCAAATTTGTTTGCCTTCTCGCAAATCTCCCAGAACAACTGCTCGCCTTTTGCGCGATCTTCCAAACTGATCAGCCCGAGATTGAAGAGCGTAAACAGCTCTTCTTTATGTTCCAAAGCATCGTGAAAATACTCGCGGTAATTTTTGGAGTTGAGATGCTCGGACAAATCTTTCAGTTCTACGACGACCAGAGGGTCATCTTCGTCAACTTCAAACTTGACGATATCATCGGGATAGGTTTCGATCTCGTCAATAATGTTTGCAACCAGAATCGCGTGATATGCGGTCAGGACGCGGCCTGACTCGGTAACCACGATCGGTTCTTTAATGTTTTCGTCCTCGCAGACGCTCTTAATTGTGTAGATGACATCGTTGGTGAACTCCTGCATATTGTAGTTCGCCGACGATTCGAAAGAGGTCTTGCTGCCGTCGTAATCAACCGCCATACCGCCACCGACATCCAGGTATTCGATGTCGATATTCATCTTTTTGACTTTGCAGTAAACGCGGGCTGCTTCTTTTATGGCGTTTTTGACTCTCTTGATTTCCGGAATCTGCGAACCGATGTGAAAATGCAGCAGCTTTAGCATATCCAGCATCTTGTTTTCGCTAAGTATGCGGATTACCTCAAGCATCTCGGCGGTCGTTAATCCAAATTTAGCGACATCACCGCCTGATTTCTCCCATTTTCCTGCACCCTTGGAATAGAGCTTTACGCGAACGCCCAGCATCGGGCGCACTCCGGTTTCGTGAGCCTTTTTAACGACGATGGCTAGTTCTTTCAGGTTCTCGACGACAATCAGGACTTTCTTTCCGATGCGAGTTCCAAGCAGGGCCAGATCGATAAACGGTTCATCCTTGAACCCGTTCAGCACCAGTAATGATTCAGAAGATTGACTGAACGCAAGAGCGCTGTAGAGTTCGGCCTTGCTCCCGGATTCCAGACCGAAATTGTATTTGCTGCCTTCACGAAGGTACTCTTCAATGACTTCGCGGCGCTGATTGACCTTCATCGGAAAGACGGCCAGATGCCCGCCCTGATATTCGAAATCGGCAATCGAATTCTTAAATGCGGTATGCATTTTTCGAACCTGGTTGTCGAGTATTTGTGGAAACCGAAGAAGGATAGGTAATTTAACCTTGCGGGCTACAAGGTTGTCTATGATCTCTTTAACGTCCGCGCTGTAGGGGTCGTTTTCAGAAGGGTGAACAATGAGGTTCCCTTTCTTGTTAACGCCGAAGTAACCGCCGCCCCAATTTTCTATACCATAAATCTTTTCGGTTTCTTCAATCAGACCCGTTCTCATCTCACCTCAAGACAGCAAAAGGTGGTCAGTATGCTCCCTGACGCCAAGCCACGCAAGATAACAAAAAGGGTCGGGGGGTGTCAAAACAAAAATTTTTGGACGTCTTGACCAATGGATTTAAAATCGGCCGCGTTCGAAAACGTGGCGTGGACTTCAGTCCGCGCAAGCTATAAACCAGCAAAAGTCAAAGGACACCAGCCATATTGCACTGCTGGTTTCCTCCTGCCTTGATAGAATTATAACTTGCGCGGACTGAAGTCCACGCGACGATTTATTCTGTATCGATTTGCATGCGAACGCGTTCGTTGTTTTTGGTTGCGGCTTTTTCTGATAAAGCGGTGAGAAAACCCGGCAATATGTCCGATTTGCTCTTTTCTCCGGACCAAAGCTCATCTCCTTCGGCTGATGTCGGTCCCGGCAGCATCTCTGCAGTCAGCATCATTACCTCAGAAAATGTATCCGGCAACAGAGCATCAAAGATGATCGCCATCTTTGCCTGCGGCGTGATCGTCAGTTGCGGCTTTCCTTTTTTACATGCATCAACGATCTTTCTGGCCGCTCGCTTAGCGCTTATTGAGACTAACGGCAGCGAATCCAGCAGTGCAAACCATGCATATTCAACCTGGTGTCGACCCTTGAATCCCGCCTGGATTGTCGAGCCTGTTCTCATCAAACCGGGATACACAGTCGTTACGTAAATCTTGTCCTTAGCCAACTCTGCCTGTAGTCCGTTCGACAAGCCTGTCAGAGCGAACTTGCTGGCGGCATATGGGACCAAATGCGGAACAGCTATTTTTCCGCCGATCGATGAGATGTTCACGATTCGCCCGCCGCCCTGGGCTCTCATGTGTGGAAGTGCCGCGAGAATTGTGTAGAGAGGAGCCCAGAAATGGATCTTCATTGCGTCTTCAAAATCGGCGATTTTCATGTGTTCAATCGGTCCTGATTGAATAACACCGGCGTTATTGATCAGAACATCAATTGATCCGAGTTCCCGCGCCGCAGTTTCAATTGTGAACATCGCATCATCCTGATTCCGCAGGTCGCACGGTATGCTGACAATTTCAGCACCACGTGACGCGATATCTTCGCGGGCGATTCTCAACTCGTCTTCGTCGCGAGCCAGAATAGCGATCCTTGCGCCCTGATCAGCCATTTCTCGCGCCAGAATCAGACCCAGACCGCGCGAGCCACCGGTAATCACTACAGACTTTCCTTCCAGACTGATCTCTCTTCGTCTCTGAATTGCATTCAAGGCCGAAGCGCCGACAATTCCACCAGCGATAGCCCACGATAAGGCCCGTTTCGTATTCATGTTCAACCTCTCAGAACCACTGGAACCAAATAGAGGAGACTGCTAAATCATCCCTTTCCGTTCTTTGTCTTTGATATCAGCTTCGACTGTCTCGCGGTCGCCTTCGGCTGTTCCGGGTGTTGTCCAGGGGTCATTGGATTGACGGCGCTGATCGGATTTATAACGCTTCTGGTCAACTCGGCTCTGGTCCATATCTTCGCGACGATCAACTGATTCTTCGGAGTTCCTTTTCGTGTTCATATTTTCCTCCTGTTTTGCTATTCATCTCGACCGTGAACCTGGGCGGGCGGATACGTAGCTTCGACTGCGGTAAAATCTTCAAGAATCCTGTAGGTGTGCAAAGCATCTTTCGGAACCAACCAGGAATCGCCGGCTTCCAGGACGATTTTCTGACCTTCAATCAGAAGCTCAGCTTTGCCTTTCAATACGAATCCGACTGTTTCAAAATCGCGTCTGGTTTCAGGTTTGTCCTGACCGGGCTTTTCATCTTCCCACAATCGCATTGAGATGTGAGTTCCGGACGCGAGATATTTCTGACCTAATTTGCCGGTTGGTGACGTGCTGGAATTTACCTTCTTCACGGTACTGTCGCCCATATCCAAACCTCCAGGAAATAGTATTAGCGCATCAGAATTCGTTGCGAGTGACGTGCCTGTGAGGTGGTCTTGCTGTAGATGCGCGTATTTTTTCCAGTTAATAGTCGTTATTGAACAGAGAAGAGAAATAAGCCGCGGATGACGCGGATTCAACGGATCAACACAGATCAGATCAGTGTAAATCCGCTATGATCCGCGTCATCTGCGGCTTATTTTTTCGAAGTGCGAGCGGATGAAGGTTTTTTATCGAACCATTGGAACCATTCTTTGACCGAGTTGAATTTGGCTATGTCAACTTTATAAAATCGGGTCCTGCCACGCTTCTCGACCTTAAGCAGACCAGCAGCCACCAGAATCTTAAGATGGCGGCTGGTCGTTGGCCAGGTGCATCCAAAACGACCGGCGATCTCGCCCGCGGTCATTTCTCCGCCGCGAAACCAGACGACCAACAGAATATGTCGACGGGCAGGATGCGCTAACGCGTTCAGGACAGCATCCAGTTCTTCCAGTTTCTGTTTTGCTTCAACCATTAGCGAAAGGCATTCGAAGCTGTTCAACCTGCCCGAACGCCATCTTTTCGGCTAAACCTCCCATCGGCTCCCAAACGGACATTATTTCGGGAAGGTGATGAGCAGTATTCGGAGCCTCTGCATTCTTCCAGGCAAACCTTTCGATGAAATAAACCATCCCCATCTTGTCCTCACAGCGAAAGACTTCCGCCGGTTCTGAAGTCACCAACCCGACGCTGTTCAACGTCGGCCAGTGTTTCTCCAGCAGCTTGAGAAACTCCTTATCCTTGCCTTTCTTTATATGATAGACGCACATTACTTTCAAAGGTTCAGACGATGACATGATATCCCTCCGTCGAGCGAAATTGTGATTGATATTTAGCCATTGTGCTAAATATTTGTCAACGATTATTTAGCGAAATGGCTAAATAATGTCTCAAAAATTTATTTACGAGATTGCAGCAACGCGACGAGTTTTTGCTTCCTGAGTTCGGCAGCCAGGTCGATGGGCGTTTTTCCGTCTATGCCTTTTATATTTGGATTTGCTCCGAGCCGCAGCAAATGTTCGACTTCGGCAATCGTATGTGTTCCTTTGACGGCACAATGCAGCGCCGTATACCCACTGTCATCGCGGAAATTGATGTTAGCTCCGTTCTGAACCAGCCAGTCCAGCAGTTTTAACCTGCGGGATTTAACCGTCTGAAGCAGCGGAGTCTCTCCGCGAAACACGGGATCTATCTTTGCACCATGCGATAATAACAACGTAGCCATCTTTACATCCTGATCCCAGACGGCAGTCCCGAGCCACCGGTCAGTGTCCGCTCCATTTTCCAGCAGGAGCTTCGCCAATTCACAATTCTTTCCCCACGCGATTGCGTACCACAAAGTGCGCGCGTGAAATTCTCCACCGTCATCGGGGATAACTCGCAGTGCATTCACGTCAGCCCCAGCCGAAATCAAAGCTTTTGCTGTTTTGACTGATTCTGAGACCTTCAGACCATGTTTTGCAGCGTTTATTTCCGCGCAATGATGAAGTGGTGTCTTCCCATTTTGGTCCTGAAAATTCGCAAGTTCAGGATTGGCCGAAAGAGCTTTTTTGACAATGTCGCTGTCCCAATGTCTCACGTGTTTTATGAATGTTTTCTTGTCCATATTTGCAATATTGGCTCAGGTTATAACTTTTAACAAATCCTTGAGCGAAAATATTTTCGGACGTAGAATTGATCTGAGCCCGTTTCAGCATCTCTATTTTCTCGTGAATATCATTTTTTGAGGATAAAAGATTTATGACGTCGGAACCTACTGATCCTTTTGAGGCGAAGGTTAAAGGCGCGGGTGGAACGCCTGGCGGAATTGGCGAATTTCTGATCGGACTTGGAATGGCTATAGCCGGGGCTTACCTGCTGACCAACCAGGTTCAGGTGACAACAGGTTACTGGACATTGTGGGGGCACAATGTATTCGGGCTGACTTTGATACCGTTAATTATGGGAGTCGGGCTTTTGTTTTTTGATGGAAGCTCCGTTATCGGCTGGCTACTGACATTTACGGGAGCTGTGATCATCTTCGTCGGCATTATAATGAACCTGCAAATCTTTTTCACCCAGACCAGTCTATTTAACACGATTGTCATGCTGGTTCTGCTGGCGGGCGGCATAGGTTTGATAGCGAAATCGCTAAGGGCGCATTAGTGTAACACGCCTGCCAGCCCTCTCGTGAGTATTGTGAGTTCTGGACTGTGCCTTTTAATCAAGACTTGGTATTATTTAGGGTTCGGACAAATCGAATTGAGGCTTTCATAGATGAAGAAGAAGTACTTTCCCTTTTTATTGATTTTTGGCGTGCTGATTATCTCGATCGGCGGCGGAGCGTTGCTTTACAACTCGCAAGCTCACGTCGAAGTGGCGAGCGGTAGCGGTGGCAGTACCCTCACTCCTCCCCCCCTCCATCCTGGTGCCGAGCCAGCGCACCTTCGCGGAGACTCGCAGGCGCCCGTTGTCCTGGAAGAGTTCGGCGATTTCCAGTGTCCCGTGTGCGGCAGATTTTATAAGGACCTGAAGATGGTCGAAGCCGAATATGGATCAAAGCTCCGCGTAATTTTCCGCGAGTTCCCGATCCAATCGATTCATCCTCACTCGTTGGAAGCCGCACACGCGGCTGAGGCTGCGGGGCTCCAGGGTAAGTTCTGGGAAATGCATGACCTGCTTTACGAGAATCAGGATATTTGGGTGAAGGAGGCGAATCCTCGAGCGACCTTTGATACTTATGCAAAAGGTATTGGTCTGAACGTGAACCAGTTCGATAATGATATGAATGGGAGCGTTGTTGCGGGAAGATGTATCTCTGATCAGGTCAAAGCGCGTGATATGGGCGTGAATGGCACTCCCAGCATTTTCATCGACGGCAAGCCGCCTCGGGACAAGAACATCGACGCTATTCGCAATGCGATAAACGAAGAGTTGAAAGCGAAAGGACTGTAGGTCTGTTTAGATATTTATTAAGTAAGGTTCGGATTTAAGATGAAGAAATTTTCTCCAATTTTATTGATTGCTGGCGTGCTGGTACTCGCCATTGGCGGTGGCGCGCTTTTATACAGGATGCAGGGCGAGACCGGGCCTGCTCCAAAACCTGGTACAACAGTTAATCGGCCTATACCATTGGGTGCACAACCTGAACACATCCGCGGAAGATCGGATGCCCCTATACTCGTTGAAGAATTCGGCGATTTTGAATGCCCCGTCTGCGGGCAGTTTTACAAAGTGCTGAAACAGGTTGAATCAGAATACGGCTCGCAAGTTAAAGTCGTTTTTCGGGAATATCCAATTCAGCAGATCCATCCGCACGCACTGGAAGGCGCACACGCGGCAGAAGCGGCAGGAATACAAGGCAAGTTTTGGGAAATGCACGACTTGCTTTATGAAAACCAGGAAACTTGGGCGAAAGAAACCAACCCGATTCAGACATTCGACACCTATGCAAGCTCTCTGGGTTTAGACGTTACAAAATTCAATAACGATATGAATGGCAATGTGGTCAGCTCGCGAATTATGGAGGATGACAAACGCCGCTCTGCGAGAGGAGTCACTGGAACTCCCACAATCTTTATAGACGATCAACTGCAATCAAACAGAAGTATTGATGGACTTCGAAACGCGATAAATCAGGCCCTGAAAGAGAAAGGACTCTAGTCGAATTGGCCACACAAAAAAAAGGCAAAGCTGCACGACGAAATGTCGTCAAAGTCGCTCCAACACCTCAAACTTCACAAAAAAAGACCTCGTTATTATATCCAGTTGTTGCA
>DASRDY010000002.1:0-10589 GCA_035652355.1 Blastocatellia bacterium | reverse complement strand
TAAGACTTTCGGAACCGGATTAGGCCTGTACACGGGCGGAGCCTTCGGACTGGTTTTCAATTGGGTTACGCTGACTTTTTGCGGACCGGTTACGCCAACCGGTCGCGAATGGAAGCCAGGCCCAGCGCCACTCTTCGGATTAGATTCCTGCTTGCGGTCTTTCATAGCCAACACTGTTTTTGCCACTGTCGCTGGACGGTAAACCGGAGGGGCCACAGGGACGTTGCGTTTTGTTGCGATACTTGCGTTCGCGGGTTGCTTTGCAGTCGTCTTAGGTTGCAAAACTTTTGGTAAAGGCTGCGGCCGGTATACAGCAGGAGCGACCGGTTTGTGCGCGGAATTCAACGTTTGCAAAGCTGGCCTGGATTGCTGACGAATCTTGTTTGCTGGTTCCGGCTTCTGCCTGGGAAAAGATACGGCGGGAATTTCTCTTTTCATAAAACTACCCATTCGACCGGAGCTGAGGAATTGGGGGAGTTCCTCTAATTAACACTGGCGGCTGCCAATTTTTCAGAGTTGCAAGCGTAAAGGATTAGCCCGATTTCCGCAATTGAAAATCTTTCTGATGTCGGTGAATGGTAAAGAGTGCGAGGCGAGCCCGGACCTCTGGTTTGAAATCGGGGCTCACTGAATCGTATTTCAATATTGAGTTTGGACCGAAGGCTCTACCAGCAGATTGCTCAGTTCGCGAGAAGCTTTAAACCCTTTGTACAGATTGAATAAGGCATAAGCATGAAATGCCGCGCTGAAAAAGAGCCCTGCGTCCAGAAAACCGAGAAGGATGCATAACAGAGTGTCAGCACCGTAGCCAATCATACCCACCAGAAAAGCCCAGCTATGCCGTTTCTTTCCGTATGCCCCAAGCAGGAAGAAGATGCCTGCCGCAATCAGGTTCAAAACAATTGCAACGACCGTGATTACGGCACCGCCTTGCTTATTCAAGGCCACGGCAAACCCGGTTATTAACTGCGTAACCGCAAGACCGGCAAGAAAGGACCAACCGCTTCCGGCAAGGGCAAAGACAGAGTTTATCAGCGAGAGACCGGCGATATAATAGAACCATTTAACACCGCTGTTGAGGGCTCTTGTTTGAATAATAATCTCGCCTTGCATTGCGGCTCGGTACGGATCAACTTGAGGAGCCTGATTGACCGCACGAGCAGTTGCCGTTGCTGTTCCGAATGCCGGCTGATTATCATCCGGTTGTGGGTTTATAGGGTTTTCCATTTGCTCTCCTTCTGAGATCACTGAATTCCGCAGAGCACCGCGTCTTGGTTTGTTGATAAGGGTACAGACAGAGATACCGATTATGATCAATAACGGAAAAACACTACAATGACTTTAATTTTGCCGCAAGAAAAATATTCGTAAAATATTTATTAGCAGCGCAGTGCCGTCATCGGGTCGCATTAAAAGTCGCCCGCTGTATCGAATGTCCTGCAACAGGGATCGCATCGACGGCTCCTGCATTTTTGGCGTTCAAATACAAAGCAAAATACGACAGGCTGATGACAAGTAATTACTAATGGATTCTAACTTAAAATAGATTCAACTGGTGATATCTTTTCGATCGAACCAGATTGTTGCGCCTAGCAGGAACGAGAATATGTAAACCCCACAGCGGCTGGCATAATGCAGCGCAAGCTGCCATGGAATCTCGGGCTTGAAGACATCGCGCCAGAAATCCATGTCCGTTGTGAAAAAATATGGCCGCAAATTCTGAAAGAAATCTATTCTGCCTACGATGTACAGCATCAGGTACACGGACAACGTAGTTATCACCGCTGTCACCGGATTATCGAATACGACAGAGAGAAAAAACGCCAGCGACGCAACCACCAGCAAAGCCCAGGTACCGCTGAAACTCGCCCACAGGAATCGTAATAGAGCTTCGTCCCGTAAAATCTTGCCGGGCTCGTCGACCAGATTGAGCGGTCCTGGAAAAAGCTCCAAATTACCCCATCCCACAAAGATTAAACCGATAATCAGGTTCAACCCGATGAAGAAAGCCATCATCAGAAACGTATAACCGACCGTCACTACGAATTTGGAAAGAACTATGGTGACTCTGCCTCGCGGGCGAATCAGCATTGTGCGTAGCGTTCCGGTCCTGGCTTCACCTGCTACTTGCGACCCTGCAGTCATTGCAATGAATATGGGTATCAGCAGACTGAATGCGAAGATTACTGAATAGAGAGTAAAGGTCAGCCCGTTGAAATAACTTGTCGACTCGTAAGTATATTTAAATTCCTGTGTTGCCTGCCCGCCGGTCTTCTCGTCCGCGTAGCTGTAAAAACCCCAAAGCATCAGCGCAACAAATCCGACCAGCGCGATAAACCCAAGATAGAAGTTACGGCCGCGCACAAGTTTTATGATCTCGATCTTTATCTGCGAAAGCATAGTTTTCCGGCGATCTTACAATGATCCAGGGATATCCCTTGACTAAGGTTTGGTCACTCACTTATAAGCGGCTTGACACTCTTGAGATTATAGCAGGGGAATTGAATGAAGCTCGCAAGTTATCTGTGGAACGGACGAAAACACATAGGCTTTTTTGATGGCGACCGCCTGTACAGTCTTACTATCGCTGCTGAAAACCCGGGTTCCGGAATGAAACCAATTGCCGATATGACGGATTTTCTATCGCAATCTGGTCGAACGATGCAAATGGTGAGACCACCATTGCAAATTCCGAAGGAGGCTTCCTGCGCGCTTACGGATGTTAAACTGCTGCCGCCGGTAACGAATCCGGAAAAGATAATCTGCATAGGCAGAAATTACGCTGATCATGCGAAAGAGACTGGATCGGATCTTCCGCCAGAGCCTCTCTTTTTCACCAAATTCAACAGCGCGCTTGCCGGCGCCAACGATCCTGTTATTTTGCCGCGCATTTCTCAGCAGGTAGACTATGAAGCAGAGCTCGCGTTTGTCATTGGACGCGAAGGCAAAAATATCAGTTATGATAATGCGCTCGATCACGTTGCGGGGTATATGGTCTTTAACGATGTCAGCGCTCGAGACTGGCAGTTTCGCACGGGCCAATTCACTGCGGGAAAGACGTTCGATACGTTTGCATCGTGCGGGCCGTTTCTTGTGACTGCTGATGAAGTTGGTGACCCGCATAACCTGTCGATAAAACTAACTTTGAATGGACAAGTGATGCAGGATTCCAGCACCAGCCATTTGATCTTCAACATCCCAAAGCTGGTCGAATATTTGTCCCAACTATTTCCGCTTAAACCGGGCGATATAGTTTCAACGGGTACTCCATCAGGCGTCGGTTTTGCGCGAAAGCCGCCCGTGTTTCTAAAAGACGGCGATAAGGTAAAAATCGAAATCGAGCGAGTTGGCGTGCTGGAAAGCATCATAAACGCCGAAAACTAATCTATTCAACAACCCTAATAGCCCTTGACAATCTAGGGCCTGCCTGCCAGTATTGCCCTAGAATATCTAGGACATCTTGTTGAGCATGATGAATCAGGACGCGTGCTGAAATAACGCGCTTTTTTGAACTCCTAAATCGAAGGGCTTACATGAAGAGGATTTTGTTGTCAGTTATATCGATTGCCTTTTGGCTAATATTGCTGGTGTCTGTGTCGGCCGCGGCAATTCAAGTCGATAACACGGTTACAATTGCGGATCCAAACACTCAAATCTTGCACGTGGTGACAATTATTAAAGGCATCAATCAGCCGCAGTTGCAGGTGGCTCTGCCTGTATGGACACCCGGACATTACGCGATCGAGGATTACGCCCGCAATCTTTCACATCTTATCTTTACAAATCAATCCGGACAATCGTTATACCATCAGAAAATAAAAGACAGTACCTGGGTGATCGAGACTCGTGGAGCCAGCGAAACTAAAATTGAATACGATTATTTGGCCAACAGTTATTCAACGAACCGATCAAAGATAACCCCGACTTACGCGCTGTTGAACGGATCGAACTTCTTTTTTTATCTACCCGGGCATACCACTGATGTGCCTGCGACCGTAACGTTCAAGCTGCCGGATGGCTGGCAGATTGCCACCGGCATGCCTGCTGCGGCTAATCCAAATAGTTTTACAGCCGAGAATTTCGACGCTCTGGCCGACTGTCCTTTCTTAGCGGGTCAAATTGACTATCTTACGTTCCAATTGCGTGGAGTGGAGCATCATCTTGCCATTGCGCCAAAAGGTATCGTTGAAAGTGCGGTATTGGATAAATATTCGACCGACACAATGAAGATGATTGATACCCAAATATCAGTCTTCCGGGAGATTCCATATAAAAGCTACACGGCGATAAATGTGTTTGCAGAGGATGGTATTGGAGCTCTTGAGCATTCAAACTCGTATGTCGCGATTGTGCCGAAACAATATGCAAAGGCAGAGTCGATCAACGTTCTTATAAGCTCGACAGCCCATGAATTCTTCCACGCATACAATGTGAAGCGAATCCGCCCGGCGGAGATGTTCCCTTATCGATATAACGAGCGAAACTATACGCCGCTTCTCTGGGTATCCGAAGGAATAACAAGTTATTACACCACACGCGGAATGCTTCGTGCGGGCTTTGTCAAGCGCGAAGACTATTTACCTTCGTGCGCCCGATTGTTGTCTCAGGTTCAATCGGATCCAGCAGCCGGTTTTATTTCGGTCGAAGAGGCCAGCATAAGCACGTGGCTCGATTCATTGCCATCAGGCGACTCGCGTCGATTCACAGTTGATTATTACTCGAGAGGCAGTGTAATCGGATTGCTCCTCGATCTGTCGATTCGTCACGATACGAATAACCGGGCTTCGCTTGACGATGTAATGAGGTCTCTTTATTCAGACTATTATAAAAAGAACAAAGGATTTACGACGGCTGATTTGGTCGGAATAATCAATCGTATAACTGGTAAAGATTACAATGCATTCTTCAAGAAGTATGTCGGTGGGACCGAGCCGCTGCCTTATGATGAGGTTCTATCCTATGCTGGCCTCAAACTTCAAAGCGATAAACGTCAGGTGGTGAGTTTCGGGTTTCGTATCAACGGCAACAAAACAATTACAACCGTAATTCCGGGCGGCGTGGGCGAAGCTGCGGGGGCGAAAATTGGTGACGTATTGCTTGGTGTCGGAAATTTCAACGTTGGGCAGGATAACTGGATTGCCGAATTCCGCAAGTACTATCAAAACAGAGTAGGCGAAACAGCAACTATGTACGTCCTGCGCGATGGCAAGCCAGTGTATCTGACATTGAAAATCGCGCTTGAAGAGGTTACGACCTGGAAATTAGAGCAATTGCCGAATCCCGACAAATTGCAACAGGACCTGCTGAATGGGTGGCGAGAGGGACAATGATAATTGCCTAATCAGAGGAAGAGGGTTGATCGCTGCGATTACAGACTTGAATAGCTCAACTGCTTTAAAACATCATCCGCCTGGTCCATTCCATCAAGAGTCGCATTGAACTGGAAATCGTGGATGTAAACCTTTGTTCCGGCCGGAACCAATCTGCTATTAGCAAGTCGCATCGCCTGTTCTGCGTTGACCTTCGATCCTGCTGCCAGCAGTAAAAGCGAACTGCTGGAATATATGTGCCGGGAAAGCACCATGCCTTCTCTTAACTCCGATATTGAAATTGCACACTCTTGGTATGCGCGCATTTTTTCATTTTTCAGCAGCTCGAGATAAAGACCGATCACGTCGGAATCAAAAAAACGGCTGGTCTCGCGCAGATAACTAGTAGCGTAGTCATGAAGTCCAACTGAGATATTCGTGTCAGGGCGATTGATCATCTCGTCGTACCTGTCCGCAACTGAAATTATTTGGGCACCAACCATTATTTGCAGCCCTGACAATGAGTCCGGATAACCGCTGCCATCGTAATTTTCATGATGCTGACGGATCAGCTTGCTGACGCGTTCGCAGCTATCGTTCAGTCGGATCAGTTTTTCGCCGGTTACTGGATGTCGATGGAAAACTTCAAGCTCTTCCGAATCGAGTGGAAGACGACGACGATATTTTTTCAGCACTTGGGGGGTTACCCCGATCAGACCGATGTCGTGCAGCAATGCGGCCACGTAAATATCATAACAATATTCTGAATCAAGACCCATCTTTCGAGCCAGCAATAAAGAGTGAGTGGCTACACGAGTTCCGTGACCGCCCAATGCAGGATCGTACATTTCAATGGTGTTACCCAGAACTTTTACCGTCGAATAGTACGAGTTCTTTAGGCGAGCGTTTGCAGATTCGAGCGCTGCATTCTGTCGAGTAATCTCAGCGGTTCGTTCATGAACCAAAGATTCCAGCTCTTCGTTGTGGCGGCGAAGCTGTTCGTTCTGCTGCTTAGTCAGGTTCTGCAGGTGTTCAACCTCGCTCTTTAGCTCAAATTCCCTGAGATATTGATTTACTACGAGCCTGAGCCCCTGGTTATCCCATGGCTTCAGCAGATAGTAATGAGCATTACCCCGGTTTATCGCGGATATCGTGCTGTCTTTGTCTGCATAACCGGTGAGCACGAATCGAATGGTTTCCGGCGATACCGCGCAAACATGCTCCAGAAGCTGAACCCCATCCATCTGCGGCATCCGCATATCGGTGATTAGGAGGGATATTTTATTATTTCGAAGTATCTCCAGAGCCTGAGCTCCACTGGTGGCCGTCAGGATTGTATGGTCATCGTCAATAAAAACTCTTTCCAGCGCGGCGACGATGGTTGGTTCATCATCTACAAATAGAAGCTTGTGATCCATAATTAATTCTTCAATACCCTCAGGCGACCAAAAAAGTCATTTCTATAACAAAGGTAATTTATATATCGGCGGCCTTTGAAAAATCCTTAAACGCGGTAAACCGATTTTTAAGCAATCTTAACACCCCTGTGTGACCTGGATCACTTAAGGTGGAGAAGTCCGACTTTTGTGGTTATTTTCTGTTATGTCTGTGCCAGATTTGCCGATCAATAACAGAGGTTTATCTGCGTTTAGTGAGGGAATCGGTTAATGCCGGAACTGGTTGAGCTCGGATTAACAAAAAAGACACCTTTGATGGATGATCGGTTTGGATGGCTGGTTGACCGGTTGCTGCTTTTGATTACGGATCTTGCCAGCGACGGTGAATCGCCTGATACGGCGGAGTTTCGATCTGACCTTAATTATTACCGCGATCAGATAACATCTTCAAAATCTGACGAGTCTTTAGAAGCAGAAACTGACAAATGTCTTTCCGTTTGCCAGACTCACTTCAGGAACGCGCGACTTTACAGGCGAGAGCGCGAAGCTGAGATCAGCGATCTGATCAACGTGCTTCGGCAGGCGTTGGCGGAACTGGCCGGTGAAGCAGCAAATTTTAATACCATAATTGCCAGCTCATCTGAGCGTTTCGAGCGCCTGGAAAAAATAGATGACATCAGGGAATTAAAACGCCAGATCTCAGAAGAAGTAGGCGATCTGAAGCGCGTCGTGACGGAAAAACAGCGCAAAGAACAAACTGCTTATTCCAAGCTCACGCGTCGCGTCGAAGGACTTCAGACAAAGCTTCAGGAGGCTCGGGAAGCAGCGACCAGGGACTCGCTCACCAGTATTGCCAATCGCGGGGCATTTGACGACGAGTTATTCAGTAGGTTATCGGAGTGCGCCCAGTCGGGAAAGAACCTTGTTCTGGCGATGCTCGACATCGATAATTTCAAAAACATAAATGATGCGCACGGTCATCCGATTGGCGACGCGGTTATCGCCAGCCTTGCAAAAATCCTTTCGACGAGCGTCCGACCGAACGATATGGTCGCGCGTTACGGCGGCGAAGAATTCGCGGTGCTCTTCGACGATTCAACTCTCGCGCAGGTCGAGCCAAGGGCGCATAATTTGATTATAAAAGCCGCCGGCTCCGGCTATGTCTATAAGAAAGCGGAAGAATCCGTCCGGATAAACTTCACGGTAAGTTGCGGAATCGCCCAGTTTGCGGCAGGAGAAACACCGGAAGATCTGCTGAAACGCGCGGATGAAGCTTTATACGAAGCCAAGCGCACCGGTAAAAACCGAGTCGTGGCGAAGACCCGACCTTTCTGGAAAACCAAGGCAAAGCAGCAAAAATAAAATTGACAAACGATTCCGCTGCTGCCAAGAAATTTCAATTTAAAAAGTTTCAAAACCTTGCCAAGAACGCCTAAGTACCGTTATCCTTTACGCTTCAGGTGCAGGAGCGTTCCAGAGTTCATTAGCCCAGTGAGTAAGCGTCTACCGTCGCTTAACTAACAGCTATCAAAACCAAGATTTAAACCAAGCCCTGCGGGCTTCTCGGTATAGCGGCTACAGGGGATACTCAGCACGAATGTATTGTAGATACAGTTCGACAGCGGGTTTGTTCTCTCCGGATGGCAGTATTGATGATGCGAGAGACGCAATTCTAAAACAAATCGGATAGGGCAAGAGAGTCCACTACAGGTTTTGAGCATCCTGCGTGGCTGCCGCAAACACCTTTGGCGGGTGTCAGCGCTCTGATAAATTTCCAGGAGGAAGAAGTTAGTCATGAAAACAGCATTTATCCCGAAATTAACGATTTCGGTCTTCGCGATGTTAGCTCTGTTGATCCCGGCTGCGGGACAAATCTACGCGCAGGGCATGGGCAACCAGACAAAGCCGACGATGGGCGGAGGCCAGAGCGGTCCCCCGCAAGGTCAGGATACCCAGCAACAGCCAATGCAAAAGCCCACGGGTCAGGGCGAAGAAGCGATCGCCGCAAATAAGGTCAAAGACGCAAAGGATGGAAATAGCGCAGTAGCGGCCGCTTTGGAATATGCCAAAGCATATCCGAATGGTAAAGCAAGGATATTTGTTGTTGATTCAGCGGCAGACAAAATTGGATCCATTGCCGATCCGGCTCAACGGGCAATGGCGTGTGAAAAACTGCTGCCGGCGTTTCAGGGCCCCAACGAGACGGACGGACTTTTCATGATGTTGATCGAAAAGAAGCAATACGACGATGCATTCCGTCTCGCTGCTCCCAGGGTTCAAAAGGTGCAAGGCGAAGTTGTAATTCTGACTCAGTTAGCCCTGGTCGGCGGAAACCAGATCAAGGCCAAAAACAACAAATACCAGGATGTTAGTTTTGATTACAGCAAAAAGGCAGCTGAGATGATTGAATCAGGCACGAAGCCCGCTGCTATGGCTGATACAGACTGGCAGATCTACAAGACCAAAGCGCTGCCGGAGCTTTATCAGACAATCGGTATGATCAGTCTGACTAAGAATGAAGACGGCCAGGCGCAGAAGATGCTGCAGAAATCGCTGTCGCTCGATTCAAACAACGCGCTGACCTACCTTCTGCTTGGGTTTGTTTCCGACGAAGAGTATCAGGCGACGGTAAAGAAGTATCAGGCTGCCTCGGATGATAAGGAAAAGAAGGATCTCAGAGAGAAGGCGGTCAATTTGATGAGCCAGACAGTCGATCTTTTCCTTCACGCAGCAGGTTTGTCGGAGGGTAATGCGGACTTGAAGAGCGTTAACGAACAAGCCAAAGCCGCTTTGCCGCAATACTACAAATTCCTGCACGGTGGTTCTGACAGCGGAATGCAGGCGGACATCGACAAGTACAAGAAAGCGGCTGTGAATCCGTAAATCTTTAGTTCGAGTTCAATAAGAAAAGCGCAGGTGACAAATCGCCTGTGCTTTTCTTATCGCAGAATATTTCCCATCGATTGATTTGCGTAACCCGTCATTTCCAGATAGCCGCGACCGGAAACTGTTTTGCCATTGTGGGTCCCGCTGATTTCCACCGCACCTTCCCAGTACGTGACGCCTGTTGACTGTTCAGCCCGCATTTCCTGATTCGCGACTGCTGCCTTGATATTCAAATCAAGATTTTTGGCCGGCAAAGAGATATGCCATTCGAGCGGATATGACGCTCCGCTGGCGGGCGATTTCCATTCTGCGGCGTGATCAAGCTGGAAATCGCTTCCCATAATTTGTGAGTAACGCCCGTCTTTCTCAATGAAAGTGCCGCCGGAATGTTTATCGCGAGAACCGTCGTCGCGTCGTAATTGGAAAAGCATCAGATCGGTTCCATCGTCGAGCTGAATTGAAAACCAGTCCCATCCTTTCTGCTGAGGCTCAAGAAAAGTAGTTCCGAATTCATGGTCCATCCAGCTAAGGCCGCTTACTGGTATGTGTTCTCCGCTGACAAGGAGACTTCCTCGCGTCGGCATGCGAGTCAGCGAATAATAATGCGAGCCGTTGCCTGCCTGATCACCCTTTTGGCTGACGCCTTCCGCGCCGTTTTGAACAGGAGGCTTGCCCGGTTCCAGATCAAGCGCTACACCAATACCGTTTTCATCTGCACGCAAAAGGTGGTTGCCATTGTCGTTCAGGCTGACTTGCCAGTTTTCGTTCCAAACGTGATAGGTGTTAGTTGCAGCGCCTGCCCACCCGACGCCAGCCCGGTTGATGCGCTGATCGCAGTAATAATGCTGTCCATCGATGTCAGTCACGGCCAGATGAGTCATGAACAGATCTCTCACCGCCCAACGGGAAGGATTGCTCGGTTTGTATTCGACTCCGATTCGGAAGAAGGTCAGTTGATAACCATAGCGATGGCCGTTTTCAAAAGAGAGATTGCCGG
>DASRDY010000001.1:0-16706 GCA_035652355.1 Blastocatellia bacterium | reverse complement strand
ATCGATAGGCGCGATGGGGAGGAAGAAAGCTGTGGAAACTGACGCGCTTGATGGAAAAGTGGAAAAACGAAAAGCATGTTTTCCCACTTTCCCACAAGCCCTTGGAAAACTCGAAGCGAGTTTTCCACAGTTCCCACAGCTCCTACTACTGGATATAAATATAAGAGAAAAGGCGATTGAAGAGTTTCTTTTAAGGGCAAATTTAGGATATCGTTCAATTAGATTTTTGGATGAGTCAACGAATACTCTTTCGTTTAGGTTTTCTCGTGAGTCAACAGGGGACAACCCGCGGTTTCAGCACTCTATTGCTCAGACAGTTAGTTCTTGTTATGCTTGCCTCTGCCTAGAGTTACACCGCTTCAAGCAGCAGAGACCCCAATAAATTAAGTCCATCAGGAGGAAGAATGGCAACAAGTACCATTGACCAACCCAAGGCGGCTCCGAGCGAGTTCAAGCCATTTGTCAGCCCGCGTGAATCGATCGCGGAACTGACGCCGCGAGCGCTGATCCTTGGCGCATTATTCGGAATCGTCTTTGGAGCGTCTACGGTTTACCTGGGGCTGAAAGTTGGATTGACAGTCAGTGCTTCTATCCCCATCGCGGTTCTATCTATAACCATCTTAAAAGCGTTTGGTAAAGGCACGATTCTGGAAAACAACATCGTGCAGACCACCGGAAGTGCTGGAGAGTCGATCGCCGGCGGTATCGTCTTCACGATTCCTGCTCTGCTGATTCTGGGTCTCGATCTGGATGTGTTCAGGACAACGCTGATAGCTCTGACGGGCGGGTTCCTCGGAGTTTTGATGATGATTCCGCTTCGTCGTGCACTGATTGTCAAAGAACACGGAAATCTTCCTTATCCCGAAGGAACCGCTTGCGCTGAAGTCCTCGAAGTAGGCGAACGCGGCGGTACAGACGCAAAGACCGTGTTTATGGGATTCGGTGTCGGCTTCGTCTACAAGTTTTTGATGACCGGACTGAAAATGTGGAAAGAGATTCCGAACAAGATACTCACCGTGTATCAGGGAGCAGAGATAAAGACTGAAATATCGCCTGAACTACTGGGCGTCGGTTACATCATCGGCCCTCGAATCGCTTCTTATATGTTCGGCGGTGGAATCATATCGGCTCTGGTTCTTGTTCCAATGGTGAAATTCTTCGGCGTCGGGTGGCAGTCACCATTATTTCCTACAGACGTAATCGGCAACATGACCGCGGGCGGAATCTTTGACCATTACGTCCGATATATCGCAGCGGGCGCCGTTGCTACGGGCGGTATCGTAAGTTTGTTGCGATCACTACCAACCATCATCAGCGCGTTTAAAGGGGGAGTCAAAGATTTCCGCGGAGCCAAAGGTGGCAGTAGCAATACTGGACTGCGGACTGAACGCGATATTCCAATGCCGTATATGATCGCAGGCGTTATAGCGGTTGCAGTCTTCATTGTGTTAATGCCGAAGCTTCAAGTTGATGTGATTTCGGTCTTATTGATTCTGGCATTCGCCTTTTTCTTCACGACTGTTTCGTCGCGAATTACCGGTCAGATTGGTTCTTCATCGAACCCGATTTCCGGAATGACTATTGCGACTTTGCTTTTCACATCTCTCATTTTTCTGGCGCTGGGGCGCTCAGGAGCAGGTGAGCGCGTCGTCGCATTGACCGTCGGCGCGATTGTTTGCGTGGCGGCCGCGAATGCGGGTGGCACGTCGCAGGACTTGAAGACAGGTTTCCTGGTTGGAGCCACGCCTCGCGCACAACAGATCGGATTGCTGGTTGGCGTGTTTGCTTCTGCGTTGTTTGTCGGTTGGACTCTGCTTTTCCTGAATGACTCGTATCAGAATATCCTGCCGCAGGTTTACACATCATTTCACGCTCCTGCAAATGAGATTCAAGGTCCGTGGAGCGGAACACCAACGGAAGATGGCAAACACTATCGCACCTGGAGCCCCAGCGTCGAAGTCGATGCTGGCGACGGCAAGACCAAAATCAGAGCAGGGAAGTATCTGGTCGACGACCAGGGCACCATACATTACAAAGTGAATCCCGGTGTTGGCGGCGACGAACAGAAAGTAACTACGCAGGGGATTGATAAGGTTCCGCCGATTACCAATGCGAACGCTAACAAGACCGGTCAGATGAGAGGTCTTGACGATCAGATGTACGATGTGATGGTTACCAAAGATGGAAACCATCAGTATTTCGTTGATGCGACCGGCAAAGCTCATTACGAACTGACCAACACGTTTAAGCTGCAGGCTCCAAAGGCTGCATTGATGGGAATTCTGGTCGACGGTGTGTTGACCAGAAAACTGCCGTGGACTCTGATTATTATCGGTATGTTCATTTCGATCTTACTCGAGGTAATCGGAATTCAGTCCCTTCCTGTAGCAGTAGGAATGTACTTGCCTATCTCTACATCCGCGACAATTTTTGTCGGCGGATTGATCCGAGCTCTGGTTGAAAAGATCACTTCGAAAGGCAGAAAGCTTACCGACGCCGAAGCAGAAACCGGTCGAGGTGTTCTGCTTGGCTCAGGACTTATTGCAGGCGGAGCGATTGGCGGATTGCTGGTTTCGGTTACCCGCGGCGTTATCCTTGAAAAGATCTTCAATCAACCTGGCAAAGGGGAAGAACTATTGGGCTATTTCAGCCGCTACTCCTTCTCTGACAACAATATTATTGCACTGGTAATTTTCGCTCTCCTGGTGGTATTCCTGTTTTATGTCGCAAAGTCACCACCGAAGAATACTTAAGGTTTGATGTAATGCGCGGCGTCAGGTTCAAGGCGCCGCGCATTGTTATTTATTGCTTTCCTTTTGAACGCTGCGTTTGATTTGTCGTGAGTCTCGCCTCAATCTTATTCAGATGTTCGCGAGCTTTCGCCGCCACGTCACTCTTCGAATATCTGCGCGCTATTTCGCGATAAGTGTCGCCCGCGTAATAGTACTCGTCAGCCTTCTCATCATAATCAAAACGTACTCCCAGCCGATTATAACGATCCAGCCCAACATCGTTTAGATAGTAATATCTTTTCGGTATTCCGTCGGCCACTAATTTGTCTTCGTCGCTCATTCGACGGCTGGCGCGTTTCAGAACTTTGCTTGCGACATCGTCGGCTTCTTCGCCGAATAAAAGTAGCGCTTTCGGCCGCAGCGACGATTGAGGGAAACGTTCTATCAGAACTTTCAGGATTGCCAGTTTTTCGACATCCGACGTCGCTTCCGCCAGCGCCATTACCTTTGCGTCGTCGCCTCGTTGGGAAGGGAATGCCAGAGCCGCGGCTTGAATCCATCCTCGCGTGCGTCTGGTCACCGCGACTCGATAATAGAGAACCCCGTTCGCATCGCGATGCGATTCCAGCCGGTATATACTGCGTCCGCGGCGAAGCCTCGATCTGATTGGCGCCATAACATCGGGTTCTTTTCTTAACGCCGACAGACGCTCGTCAAAGACATAACCTTTCTTATATTTCTCTGCAAATGTCTTTTCGTCATCGTCCTGGCCGAAAGCCACGGTCGAGACGCTCAGCAAGAGAAATAAGCAGAAGAGAAGCTTTGATAGCCTGTAGTTAAATCTGCGATCTAATCGAGTCATGGAATTACCGTTGAAATAGAGATACTGCCCGGAATGCAGGCAGCCGAGTATTGGACGAAACGAATATAAACTTGTTCGATTTATTCAACAAGCTGCAAAGCGATAATCAATTGCATTACCGCAGCGTAACCAGCATCTGCGCGGCGATTTCTTTTAACATCTTGCTGGAGACCATGGCGGTCATTCCATTGATGTCTCTTCGTGGATTGAACTCGACAATATCGGCGCCGACGATTGGCGATTTGACTGATTGGATAACCGCTATAGCTTCACGAGTCGACAATCCACCCGGCTCATAATGGGAAACTCCCGGAGCGAAGGCCGGATCAAGTCCGTCAAGATCGAACGAAACGTACACCGGTCCATCAAAGTCGAATTTGATCCCAGCGCGCCAATCTTTCATTTCAACCCATTCGACGCCAAATCGTTTCGCTTGTTCTCTCTGATGGCCGCTGATTGTTCTGACCCCAACCTGGATCAAACGTTTTGCCAGTCCGTTTTCCATAATTCGCGCAAATGGACTGGCGTGTGAGTACGGATTCGATTGAAAGTCATGGTGGTTATCAGGGTGCGCGTCGAAATGCAGAATGTTCAGATTCTGAAATCGCTTGCTGAACGCCCTGATTACTGGAAACGTGATGGAATGATCGCCGCCAAGCGAAATCGGGTGCAGATTATGTTGAAGCAATAACTCAATCGCTTGATCGATCATATCGAACGAATCGTTGGTGTCGAAATGCGGCAGATCTCCGGCGTCGAACAAGACCGAGTCGGTTGCGACTTCAATGCCATTCTCGCTCCAGGTGTTTGTGGAATCGCAATAAAGAGCTTCTCGAATAATCGGCGGAGCCTCTGAACACCCTTTTAGAAAAGACGAATTATGATCGTATGGCAAACCGATCAAGGCGATTCTTCTATCGCCAACGTTTTTTAATTTGTCTTTGAGCTTCTCGATAAACATAAAAGTCTTTGGCTGAGAATCAGTGAGAACCAAGTTTATTGTATCTCTTCAGAGTCGCGTTGTTATGTATGTGACATATCGCGACGGCGAGGGCATCGGCCGCATCGTGAGGTTGTGGCGTGTCTGCCATCTTGAGAATGATGCGGACCATCTCCTGCACTTGATTTTTCTCAGCTCGGCCGTAACCAACGATAGCGCTTTTAATTTCGAGAGGACTGTATTCAAAGATCGTCAGACCTGACCGAGCCGCTGCCACTATCGCCGCTCCTCTGACGTGGCCAAGCTTAATCGCTGTCTTAACGTTCACCGCGTAAAAGGTCTCTTCGATTGCGAAAGCTTCGGGATGGACTCGATCGATTATAGCTTCGAGTTGTGTTGATATGTTCAGGAGTTTGTCGGCGAAGCTCATTCCGGCGCCGGCCCGTATGGCGCCGTATTCGACTACAACATGTCTTTGCCCATCAGTATCGATGATACCATAACCGGTGGTTTCACTTCCGGGGTCCAACCCCATCACACGAGTAATGGTCATAAAGCGGTGGTCGGTTGCCAGCGGTCACCAGGAATGATTCTCTATCGGACCACTGACCACTTTCTTACTTAACTGGCGTCTGCTGCGTCCAGGTCAAAATCGGCGTTGGAAGCCACTTTCTGGACGTCATCGTGATCGTCCAGTTGATCCATCAGTTTGGCCATCTGGCTTGAGTCTTTGCCTTCGAGCTTAATATAATTCTGCGGAACTAATCGGACTTCCGCGGATTCCGGCGTCAGTCCTGCTCCTTTTACGGCTTCAAGGACTGCTTCAAAATCATCAGGCGAAGTCAGGATCTCCCAGTACTCACCATCGTCTTTCAAATCGTCCCCGCCCGCATTCAGAACGATGTCCATCAAATCGTCTTCGGCCTTCGCGGCTTTTTCAAGGATGATCACGCCTTTTTTGCTGAACATCCAGGCGACGCATCCGCTTTCACCAAGGTTTCCGCCATTCTTGGAAAACATATGACGAAGTTCGGCGACTGTACGATTTTTGTTGTCGGTCGCTGCTTCGATCATCACCGCCACGCCGTTGGGGCCATAGCCTTCGTATGTGATTTCTTCTATTGTCGCGCCTTCCAGTTCGCCCGTGCCGCGCTTCACGGCCTTATCTATCGTATCGTTAGGCATGTTTTCGGACTTGGCGTCGCTGATAGCTTTTCGGAGGCGCGCGTTCGCCGCCGGATCGCCGCCACCGCTGCGGGCGGCAACGGTGATTTCCTTGATCAGTTTCGTAAAGATGCGACCACGCTTGGCATCCAACGCACCCTTTTTGTGCTTAATGGTGGCCCATTTAGAATGTCCAGACATATCTCGATGAATCTCCTGCTTTATTGCAATTGCGAAGATCAGGGTCTGTAGGAATTGTCCCGATTACTCTTTGCAAACGGGCACCCTGAGCAACCAGCCAATTTAGCACAAGTGATACTGTGGTTCAAATGCAAGCTCGAAGAAAGTCCCTCAAGCGCGGTTTTCCTTTCCCCAGGGGCATTCGAAACGATCACAAGGTGTGACGCCGGTTGTCCAAATTCGTGCCTAATGTCGTCACTGTCACACCATGTGTCACGGCGCTACTGCCAGATACTAAAGCACTTATTAAAGCGTGACAGGTGTGACACCAATTGGCCAAACTCTGATTTTCGCCAGGCAATGAGTCTCTGATATCGCGATTTTTGGGTCAGGTTCTTGAGCGTTTTCATGGGGACGAGCATAAATGACTGCCGTAGTCTATGGACAGCGTGACAGGCGTGACACCAGTTGGCCGAATATCAGTTAACCTCTTGAAAGTTCAAGAATTAATAGCGCCGTTACCTTTGGCAATGCTCGGTTTTCACCTGAAACTCAAAAGTGGGACACTTGCCCCACTTTTGAAATGTTCCGTAGAACCGAATAACAGTTATTTTTGGTCGGCTGGCGACTTACCCTGATCGTCCGGGTTTCTTGGTCCCTGTGATGCCGGCAGATTCATCGGCCTGGTAAATGTGGCACGGAACAAAGTTCCAGGCTGCAGCCTTATCTCTTTTCCTTTGGACAGCAGGATACCGCCCAGAAGGCCTCCGCCCAATGCAGCCGCGCCCAATCCCAGGGGGCCGCCCGCCAAAATTACCGCACCTGCGGTAGCTCCTCCCAGTCCAGCGCCGATCTCGGCATTTTGGGCAGTGTTTTTACCGTCGCGCCCGCCGTTGACCTTGCCTTCCCCGTTGGCTTTCATCTTACTGTCGTTCGAGTAATCGTCAATAGACGTTAGAGAAAGCGAAACTGGCTCTTCGCCGTACGGCGTCACCATCCGGTCGAACACTATCGTCATTGACGCCTGTTTCTGGCCTTTGCCGGCCGGCTTTATTTCTGTAATTCGTCCGTCGAATTCGGTTCCGCGAGCAAGGACGGTATTTCCGTCGATCCTCAACGGTTCGTAAAGAATGGCGGTGATCTGATCGCCGGTCTCGTTCAATTTAGAACTGATCTGCGTTTGCAGAGACAAGCGAATCTTTGTTCCTTCGGGAACAGTTATTTCTTTGCCTGCCTGTGGAACAGCCTGAATGAGCTGTCCGAAAACCAGGGCAAACAATACAAGAGCCGTTATTGTTCTGGAAATCGTCCTAGTCATCATATTCTTTTTAATCCTGTTTATTCCGGATTGAAGAGATTTTGCCATAAAACCTCCGAATCGACAGCAGAGCGGTTAGAAGATTCTACAAAAGTTGGACAAAGGCGACAATAAGAACTAAATTAAAATAACATTATTTATCTCTAATCTTTGAGGCGGTTAATTGGGGTCAACAACGACGACTCAACGGATTCGCGCGATTTCCCGAACATAGCTGTATAACAAAAAAAAGCGAGTTCCCGTGTCTCTTTTTCGAATTCATCCTGAAACCTTCCGTTCGGAGTCTCCACTCACGTAACTGAAATTAGAAGCAAATCTTTGAATTCTGTTAATTATTTAAGATTTCTGGGAACAGAAACCCAATTTCCGGCGTTTGATATTTCGTCGGGCTCTGACGGGTTTTTGAGCCAATGTGAGCTTCTGTTCGGATTTGCTTCTAATTTCAAATCAGGCAATGAATTAAGGAGAAACGAGATGAATGCTGCTGACCAAGCGCTGATTACCCTGGATGGTGTGACCAAAGTCTTTATGACCGACGAAGTCGAAACCCACGCGCTGGCTGGGATTCACATGCAGATTAATAATGGAGAATATGTATCGATTGCGGGACCTTCCGGTTGCGGAAAAACAACATTGTTGTCGCTGCTGGGACTATTGGATTCGCCGTCGGATGGCACATATCTGCTGAACGGTAAACCGGTTCAGGGACTCAGCTTGAGCGAGCGCGCCCGCATTCGCAACCAGGAAATCGGGTTCATCTTTCAGAGTTTCAACTTAATTGGCGACCTGACCGTGTTCGAGAACGTCGAGCTGCCGCTAACATATCGAGGTATGCGCGCCGCTGAACGGCGGGAGCGGGTTCATGCTGCGCTTGAAAGAGTCGGAATGGCTCACCGCGCAAAGCACCTTCCCAGCCAGCTATCAGGCGGTCAGCAACAGCGTGTTGCGGTCGCAAGAGCGGTGGCGGGTCAACCTCTTATCCTTCTCGCGGACGAGCCGACCGGGAACTTGGACTCGAAGAATGGCGAAGCTGTGATGGATCTGTTAAAAGAGCTTCACCAGGAAGGCGCTACGATTTGCATGGTCACGCACGATCCCCGGTTTGCACGAAACGCGGATCGACAAATTCATCTCTTTGACGGCCGCGTGGTCGATGAATATATGGAAGAGGGAAGCACCGCGACTGCGCACTAGCCATTTTATTTTCTTGCGTTGCGAGATCGTCACGGCCGCAGTGCGGTGACGATCTCGGACGGTTTTCCCATCTTAAAACCGCCAATAAAGCCGAACTACGTTAAACCGGCGTTCGGTAAAGTACCCGCTTTCGTCATTTCTCAAGAGTCCCAACGCTTGAGGATCCGTTATCACGATAAAGCGCAAATGAGTGTATAGCCGTCCTTCCCTGAAGTAAGGTACTGAAACGGGCTCAATTCTGCTGTTTAAAACAATACCTGCAGGCGTCACTTGCTGCGCGTCCGGACTTTCCCTGGTTGCGTAAATGCCACTTCTAACTGTCCCGTTCGAGCCGAGTTTTCTGAAAACGACATCGGGCGGATCCTGGGAGGGAGTGCCTAAATTCAAAATAAACTCTTGCGTCGGTGGCGTTTTTAAAGAGGTAACGACAGGCTGTTTTGAAACTCGTCCGGATTGCGCCAGCATCTCCGATTGATTAGCGAATACCGTAACTATCAACACTATTGAGCAGATTAAAATCGAGCAAGAGTTCTTTTTGCACATAAATCCTCAATTACGAGAACAAGAAGCAATGCCTGAGTTGTTATTGCTATCCCACGGCCAATATAATATTTTTTGTGCGGGCCGTAAAGAAACCTGTCCCGAGAGGTATTTCAAACAGATGCACGACAACTATATTTCAACTGTAAGCGCAAGGGAACCTTTTCTGTGATTTCTGTTGGCCTGGCCTATAAACGAATTAAGGCGACGAAAGCCCCTAATTTATCGACGAGCAGCCGTTTCTTTACTTTTCTAAGATTAAAGATCAAGCGAGCAATCGTTCGCAATATTTTGCGAATCAGGCCGAACCGAGAGCACCTGTTTGGACAAGTTTTTAAGTTTGCGGATTACAAATCATTCCTGCTGTTGTTCGAGGAGATATTTATTAACCTGGAATATTATTTCCCGGACGAAAAGCCGCCGGCATTTATTCTTGATTGCGGCAGCAATATCGGAATGGCGACGCTATTCTTTAAACTGATTTACCCGAACAGCCGCGTGATCGCGTTTGAGCCCGACCAGTATGCGTTCTCATGTTTGCAAGAGAACATCGAAAAAAATCATTGGACGGACGTCAAAGCATATAATGTAGCGCTGTCCGATTCAGTCGGCCAAACCACGTTCTTTATCGATCCAGCGCGTCCAGGATCTCTGGATATGAGTACAATTCAGGAGCGGATGCCTAAAGCATCGGTTAAGGTATCGACAGACATCCTCTCAAAATATGTCAACGGACAAGTCGATTTGGTCAAGTTGGATGTCGAAGGCGCCGAGTTAACGATTCTGGAGGAATTAGTCAAAACCGGAAAGTTAAAATCGATCAAACGAATAGTTCTGGAATATCATCATCATATTCACCGGGACCGGGATGAACTGGCCCAGTTTCTGAAGATCCTGGAAGCTCATGGCTTCGGTTATTTGATAAAAGGAAATACGTCTCCTCCATTCAAAGCCGGGACGTTCCAGGACATCATTATTTATGCTTACACCAAGGCTTGAGCAATC
Organism: Blastocatellia bacterium; assembly: GCA_035652355.1. Lineage (GTDB taxonomy): Bacteria > Acidobacteriota > Blastocatellia > DASRDY01 > DASRDY01 > DASRDY01. The sequence continues at coordinate 6,771 of DASRDY010000001.1, read as the reverse complement.
TTAGCTGGGCCTCTTTCTGATCATTCTTGTTTAGTACCCGCCTGTTTCCCGCCATTCAGGCCCGCCGAATCTGCAAGTCTCTCCAAAATTTCATTGCAAGACGAAGCTATCTAAACGTCTCTCGAATAGAGGTGGATATGAAACGACACAAATCAATTTTCTTTGCGATCGCTTTTTCAATCATCAGTTTGTTGTTGAACACGGGCTGCAACACCCGGTCCAGTGATGTTGCTCCGATAGCGCAAGCCGAACATGCATCTGATACAAGTCGACCCCAAGCGGCCAAACCCGAAACCCAGGGCCTCGTGGCAGGGGATTCTCAAAGTTACGGATACGCCGGAAATGCACAGCAACAGGGAAAAGGCAGGAACGACGTTGTTAAAAACGTGTCCCTGTCCGACCCGCCAACCGGATCAACTCAACCAGATGAGCGCAGAATCATCCGCAACGCAGAATTCACAATCAATGCCAAGAATCCGGGCGATGCACAACATCGAATCTCAGCGATAGCAGAATCTCATGGCGGCTTTGTGGTCAAATCCGAAGTAAGCAAATCCAGCGGTGAATCGCAGGACGATGCCTCATACACAGCAGTAACCGTTGTTATCAGAGTTCCCGCGTCTCACTTTGCTGCCGCAATTGATGAGATTCGCGGCGGCGGCAATCGAATCGTTCAGGAGAACATCACAGGCCTGGACGTCACCGAAGAATATATCGATCTTGAAGCAAGAGTCAGGACAAAGAAAGCGCTGGAAGCTCAATTCCTGGATATTCTAAAACAGGCCAGAAGCGTCAGCGATGCCCTTGAAGTTCAGAGCCAAATCGCCGATGTGAGAACCGAAATTGAGCGAATGGAGGGGCGACGTCGATTCCTGGAAAACCAATCCGCGCTGTCGACAATTACCGTGACGTTGAAGCCTTTTGCTCCGGTTGTTGCAGCAGCAAGTACTCCTGGATTTTTCTCGACAGTAAAACAGTCCCTCGGCGATGCCGCCGACATGAGCATCGAGATTGTTCTGGGAATAATTCGTTTGGTAATTCTCTTGATTCCAGTTGTGGTTTTGGTGTTCTTGCCTTGTTACTTCGTTATCAAGTTCCTGATCGCAAGGTTTCGTTCGGCCAGCAAGTCGCAGTCTATGCCAACGATTACAAACCCGGAAACAATTCCCGGGGCTGCATCCTATTGACCAAGCGGTAATTGAGGCGCGAACGGACGGTCCGCGATTCAATTTCTTTTGGAACCCAATCACCTGCAGAGCGTTTGCTAATTAAAGATTGGCGCTGACTAACCTCTATTTTGGGGACTGCTCCAAGCCCAAAAGGTGCCCGATTAATAGTAGATTGGGGTGTGTTTTCTCGCACAAGGTCTTTGCGATATTGGGAAATTTTCATCCCACAAGCGGGCACCGGACGGCGGAATCCTAATTCCTTCATATTTAATAACTTGTGTAAATTAACCACTTATACAAATTGATTGGATTGGCACAGGTTTTGGCTATAATGGTGGGTATCTTTCTGGATCATCGGCTGGAGGAAATATGGACATCCAAAGAAAAAATGTTAAAACAAAGAAACGGGTGCGTCGGGCGATATATATAACGGTCGGCGTAGTCCTGCTCGCAGGCATAACCGTCGCCGTGACAAGGCTTAAACCGGCCGCACCGACGGTAGAGTGGGGAGTTCTGTGGCCCGACACCGTAAAACGAGGACCGATGGTCCGCAATGTCAGAGGACTTGGAACTCTGGTGCCCGAAGAAATTCGCTGGATTCCAGCCGTAACCCAGGGCAGGGTTGAAATAATCAGAGCCCATCCTGGTGACCCTGTGAAGGCAGATACGGTGATTCTTGAGCTCAGCAATCCAGAAACAGAGCAAGCCGCCGTTGACGCCGATTCTCAGCTCAAACAGGCAGAGGCAAACCTCGCAAAGCTTAAAGTGCAACTGGTAAGCGATAAACTGACTCAGGAATCTGCTGCGGCTCAGGTCAAATCGCAATATTTACAGGCGAAGCTTCAAAAAGATACGAACGAACAACTGGCGAAAGACAAATTAATATCCGATCTTCAGAACACGCAGTCGAAAATGCAGGCGGACGAACTGGAAAATCGCAATCGAATCGAGCAGGAACGATTAAAGATATTTGACGAGAACATTAAGGCACAAATCGCTGTCCAGGAAGCCCAGGTTGATTCGCTCCGTGCTAACGCTGCGCTGAAGCACAAAGAACTTGAGTCGCTTCGCGTCAAGGCCGGTGAAGATGGTGTTTGTCAGGTTGTTCCGGTCGAAGTCGGACAACAAGTTCAGCCCGGTACCAACCTGGCCAGAGTAACTGATCCCAGAAAACTGAAGGCGCAAATCCAGATTGCGGAAACGCAGATCAAAGACGTCGCTCTTGGTCAGCCGGCCGAGATCGATACCCGCAATGGGATTGTTAATGGGTCGGTCTCTCGGATTGCGCCGTCATCACAGAACGGAACGTTCACCGTCGATGTAACGCTGCAAGGCGAATTGCCAAAAGGCGCAAAGGATAACCTGAGCGTCGATGGCACCATAGAATTAGAGCATTTGAACGACGTAGTCTCTGTCGGTCGACCGGTCCACGGTCAGGAGAACAGCACAATCAGTCTGTTCAAGATCAGCAAGGATCAGACCGAAGCCGTCCGCGTCCAGGTCAAATTGGGCGTAAGCTCAGTCAGCAGCGTCCAGATCCTGGAAGGTCTGAACCCGGGCGATCAGGTGATTTTGTCCGATATGTCGCAGTACGACGCAGTTGACCGTATTAGAATTAGCCACTGAAACTATCAATAAGAGACTTGGAGAGAGTGGAGGGAAATAACAAATGACAGATCAGGCACTGATTTATTTGGAAGGTGTGACCAAAGTCTTTATGACTGACGAAGTAGAGACTCACGCGCTTTCGGGAATTCACATGCAGATAAACAGCGGAGAGTATGTGTCGATTGCTGGTCCTTCGGGCTGCGGAAAGACCACTTTGCTGTCGCTGCTTGGATTGCTGGATTCGCCCACCGACGGTACATACCTTCTGAACGGAAAGCCGGTGCAGGGATTAAACCTGAGCGAGCGGGCTCGCATCAGGAACCAGGAGATCGGGTTTATTTTCCAGAGTTTCAATCTGATTGGCGATCTGACGGTGTTCGAGAATGTCGAATTGCCATTGACCTATCGTGGTATGCGAGCGGCAGAGCGACGCGAGCGCGTCACCAATGCTCTCGAGCGTGTGGGAATGGCCCATCGCGCGAAGCACCTGCCAAGCCAGCTGTCAGGCGGTCAGCAACAGCGCGTTGCGGTCGCAAGAGCAGTGGCCGGTCAACCATTGATCCTACTCGCAGACGAGCCCACGGGAAACCTGGACTCCAAGAACGGCGATGCCGTTATGGAACTGTTGAGGGAATTGCACCGCGAGGGTGCAACGATCTGCATGGTCACGCACGATCCCCGTTTCGCGCGACACGCGGATCGACAGATTCATCTGTTTGACGGCAAGGTCGTCGAAGAGAGCGTCGAAGTAGCGTAGTAACTCAACTCATAGTTTTCCTCCGATATTCGAAAGTTTCTGCCTGGGGCGGATTGGGAGTACTCTCAATTCGCCCCGAGCATCTTTTGCACACCAGAAACAATCTTATTCAGTTTGATATGCGGCAGTCTCGCTTGCATAATATGCATCGCATCATTAACCAAAAGATATTTGGCCGGGTTCTTTGCCCGTAAAGGTCTGCGATTTTTTTCGAATAGGAAGTACTGATGGAAACTTTATTGCAGGATCTTCGCTATGGCGTCCGGACGCTCCTCAAGAGTCCCGTCTACACAGTTGTAACGATCATCGTTCTGGCGTTGGGTATAGGAGCAAACACGGCAATATTCAGTGTAGTAAACGGCGTCCTGTTACGGCCGCTGCCATATAAATATCCGGATCGTATCGTTTCAGTCCTGGCTGTCGATCATGGAAAGCCGTCCAACAGCCATTCGCCGGCCAATTACACCGACCTGAAGAATCAGAACCAGTCATTTGAATATCTGTCAGCATATTGCGATTATCCAGTGGGTCTGGTTGGCGCCGGAGAGCCCAGATCACTCACCGGCGCAATAGTATCAAGTGAATTCTTTGATTTGCTTGGAATTGAACCTGCCATCGGACGCACATTCCATTCTGAAGACGGTAAGTCATCCGGACCCAGGTTGGCGGTTCTCAGTCACAAACTATGGCAAAGCGCTTTCAATGAAGACAAGAATATCGTTGGCAGGCAGGTAACTGTTAAAAATGAGCCATTCACAATCACCGGCGTAATGCCTCCGGGTTTTGCTTTTCCGGAAAAGATTGAGATTTGGTTATTGGCCCAAAAACAGGTTCCCGAGCCGCCATTTTCCGTCGAGCAGTACGAGACGCAGCGCAGTCTAAATTATTTCCAGGTAATGGGTCGACTAAAACCCGGAGTGTCGGTAGAGAGTGCCCAGGCAGACTTAGGCACGATAGCGGCGCGGCTTCAGCACGATTTTCCGGATGCAAACGATCAGAAGGGGCTGATCGTGAGGCCGCTGCAAAGTTATCTGGTCAAGGATGTGCGAGCTTCTCTGCTGGTTTTACTGGGAGCCGTGGCGGCGGTTTTGTTGATTGCTGTTGCGAACGTCGCAAACCTTTCGCTTGCTCGATCCGCGACGCGGCAGCAGGAGATGGCAATCCGCGTGGCGCTCGGGGCCAGCAGATTTCGAATAGTTCGACAGCTGCTGACGGAGAGCTTGCTGCTTTCCTGCCTGGGAGGTGCAGGCGGTCTGCTTTTGTCTTTGTGGGGAACCAGTGTTCTCATTTCTCTGAGTCCGGAAGATATTCCCCGTCTTAAGGACGTAACAGTCGACGCCCGGGTTTTCGTGTTTACCGTGGTCGTGTCAATTTTGGCCGGTGTTCTTTTCGGGCTGTCGCCATCGATACAGTCATCGAAGCCGAATCTGAATGAGGATCTAAAAGAAGGATCACGAGGCTCGACCGCGACCGGAAGGCGGTTCCGCAGCTCGCTGGTGATTGCAGAAGTGGCCTTGTCGATGGTGCTTTTGATCAGCGCGGGATTGATGATCAAGAGCTTCGCTCGTCTTCAGGAAGTAAACATGGGTTTCAACCCGGCGAATGTGCTGGTCGCGCAGATCGGCTTGCCGGAGAAGAAGTATTCGAAAGACGAGCAGATGATCGATTTCGTCGAACGTCTGATACCGAAAATCAAATCGCTCCCCGGCGTAGTCAATGTTGGAACTTCTACCACAACTCCGTATAGCAATTCCGACATAGACTTCAGTTTTCAAATCGAAGGCCGGCCGGTCAATCCGAACGAGAAACTGGATGCAAGATTTGACGCTGTAAGCCCGGACTTCTTTACAACTTTCCAGACACCTCTGATAAAAGGAAGGTTTTTCACTGATCGAGATTCAGCCAATGCCCCTGAGGTCAGCATCATAAATCAGACAATGGCCAAACGATTTTTCGCTGGCGAGGATCCGATAGGAAAGAAATTGATCACTGGTTTGGGACGAGGCGCCCGCGAAATCGTAGGCGTGGTGGGAGACGTAAGATACGACGCGTTGAACGAGGAACCGCTTCCGCAGATCTACAACCCGGTCGCTCAGTCGCCGCTGCCATTCATCTGCGTCGTGGTTCGTACATCTGTTCCACCAATGACTTTGAGCCAGTCGCTCAGAGAGCAAGTGTGGGCCGTAGACAAAGATCAGCCAATCGACGAGCTGAAAGATATGGATGAGTACGTATCAAAATCGGCTTCTCAGGCCAGATTTCGAACTATTCTGCTCGGAGCATTTTCCGCGATCGCCCTTGTTCTGGCCGCAGTTGGGATATTCGGAGTCATAGCGTATACGGTAAATCAGAGCACCCGTGAACTCGGCATCCGCATGGCCCTGGGGGCGCAGAAATCGGATGTGCTGAAACTGGTGATCAGTCACGGAATGATTTTGACCGTGATCGGAATTGTCATAGGATTAGCCGGGGCTTTCTTTTTGACGCAGTTTCTTGCGACATTGCTTTACGGTGTGGGAACAAAGGATCCGGCGACGTTCGCTTCGATACCGATTCTGCTGGCGGTCGTATCGTTTGTTGCTACGTATTTGCCGGCTCGCAGAGCGTCACGGGTGGATCCGCTGGTCGCTATACGTCATGAATAAAGCTGTAAGGGCTGGGCTAGCCCCTGTCCGGATTGCCGGAAAGCAATTAAATGCTCAATGACCAGACGCTTCATCGTGCTTCGCACGATCCGGGCAGGGACGAGCCCTGCCCCTACAGTTGAGGACAAACAATGAATTCAGTATTTGCGGATCTTCGTTACGGACTGCGAATGTTGTTGAAGAATCCTGGCTTCACGATTGTCGCGGTTATAGCACTGGCGCTGGGGATTGGCGCGAACAGCGCTATATTCAGTGTCGTGAACACGGTGTTGCTGAGGCCGCTGCCGTACAAGAACCCGGATAGACTGGTCGAGTTCATAGAGACCAAGATGCCGGAGTTTCCTGAGTTTTCAGCATCGGTCGGAAATTTCGTCGATTGGCAAACACAAAACACGACTTTTGATCAGATCGAAGCCGCAAACACAACGTCGTTTAACCTGACCGGTCTCAGTGAGCCCGTGCGCCTGCAAGGGGCTCGACTGACCGTGGGGTTTATAAAGATGTTGGGAATTCAACCGATTGTGGGTCGTGATTTCAATTCCGCCGAGGGTGTACTCGGACAAGGTGATGCGGTTCTGATCAGCGAGGGATA